>NZ_JBQHQR010000003.1:0-349379 GCF_052067195.1 Clostridium sulfidigenes
TATGCTTTTGATGGATACACCCGTTCCCATACCGAACACGAAGGTTAAGCATCAAGAGGCCGATAGTACTGCACGGGAAGCTGTGTGGGAGGGTAGGTTGTTGCCAGGTCAATGTTCCGCGATAGCTCAACGGTGGAGCACTCGGCTGTTAACCGATAGGTTGGAGGTTCGAATCCTCTTCGCGGAGCCATTTCTTATAATTATAAATTTTATGTAGATGATTTTGTTAATTATCTACTTTTTTTTGTTTTAAAAATAAAATGCTATCACTTCAAAAAAGTACAAACAGTGTTGTTATAAGATATTTTTATAAGGAAAGAATATTAGTTAATTTAAGAAATATAAATAGATATAAAGCTATATTATGGTTTTATTTTATTTATAATTGATTAAATATTATAAATATTCTAACATTTGAAGGAAATTTTGATAATGCATAGAATAAAATATATATTTAATACAATTTTATAAACTTAATACATCCAAATTTAATTTAGGGGGTACGCCTTATGAAAGAGTATAAAATTAATAATTTAAGAAATGTGGGAATAATTGGTCATAGTGGTTCGGGCAAAACAAGTTTGATGGAAAGTTTACTATATTACACTAAAGAGATTGATAGGATTGGAAAAATTGAGGATGGAACTACTGTAAGTGACTATGATGTAGAAGAAAAAAAGCGAGGAATATCTATTTCTACAGCTGTTGCTCATTGTGAATGGAAAGATGTTAAAATTAACTTAGTAGATATGCCAGGTTATTTTGATTTTGAAGGAGAAATAATTGAAGGACTAAGTGCTATCGATATGGCAATGATAACTGTGTGTGGAGTTGCAGGAATTGAGGTAGGAACAGAGAAGGCATGGAATTATGCAGTTGAGCGTAAATTACCGAGAGCTATATTTGTGAACAAATTAGACCGTGAGAATAGTAGCTTTGAAAAAGTTTTAGAGCAATTAAAAAACAAGTTTGGTATGTCTGTTGTGCCTATACAATACCCAATAGGAAAAGAAACAGAACTTAGGGGTATAGTAAATATTATATCTAATAGAGCTAGAATATTTAATCCTAAGACTCATACTATGGAAGAAGGAGAAATCCCAGAGGAGTTAAGAGATAAAGTGGAAGAGTGTAAACAAATGCTCATGGAAGCGGTAGCAGAAACTGATGAAGTTTTGTTAGATAAATATTTTAATGATGGGGAATTAAGTGAAGAAGATATATATCATGGGTTAATCAAAGGGTCATCTACAGGTGATATATGCCCTATAATGTGTGGTTCAGCTATAGCAAGTATAGGAACTGAAACATTATTAGAAGATATAGTAGAATGTTTCCCATCTCCAATAGAGACTAATTTATATATGGCTAAAGATATTAAAAACAATGCATTTATAAATATAAAAATCAATGAAAAAGAACCATTTTCTGCATTGGTATTTAAAACAATAGTTGATCCATTCATTGGTAAATTATCTATGTTTAGAGTTATAACAGGATCTGCAAAATCAGATACTGTTGTATTCAATTCATCTAAAGAAAAAGACGAAAAACTTGGATCACTATATTTTATGAAAGGGAAAAAACAATATCCTACTACAGAAATAAAAGCTGGAGATATTGGAGCAGTTTCAAAATTACAATTTACTAGTACTGGAGATACCATATGTGCTTCAAACAGACCTATTGTATTTAATAGAATGAAATTTCCATTACCAGTATATTCTAGAGCTGTAATACCTAATACAAAGGGAGATGAAGATAAAATATCAAGTGGACTTTCAAAGTTATTGGAAGAAGATCCTACATTCTCAATATCAAGAGATATAGAAAATGCTGAGGTGGTAATTTCAGGTATCGGTACAACACATCTAGAAGTTTTAGTAAGTAAATTGAAAAATAAATTTGGGGCAGATGTAAACCTTAGAATTCCTAAAACACCATATAGAGAAACAATCAAAAAAATTGCAGATGTACAGGGAAAACATAAGAAACAGTCAGGTGGACATGGACAATATGGAGATGTAAAGGTTAAATTTGAACCTAGAAATGATGGGGAAGAGGAATTAGAATTTGTTGATGCAGTAGTAGGAGGTGCTGTTCCTAGACAATATATACCAGCTGTAGAAAAGGGGCTTAGAGATTGTATACTTCATGGAGTACTTGCAGGATATCCAGTTATAAGATTAAAGGCAACATTGCATGATGGTTCATTCCATCCAGTAGATTCCTCAGAAATGGCATTCAAAATAGCATCTTCTTTAGCTTATAAGAAAGGTCTTCAAGAGGCAAATCCAATTCTTTTAGAACCGATAATGTACCTAGAGATAGATATTCCAGATGATTATATGGGAGATGTTATAGCTGATATAAATAAAAAACGTGGAAGAATACTAGGAATGGAGCCGGGATTAAAGGGGCAAAGAATAATAAGTGAAGTACCTCAAGCTGAATTGTATAACTATGCTACTGATTTAAGAAGTATAACAGGGGCTAGAGGAAGCTTTAGAAGTAGATTTGAAAGATATGAAGAAGTTCCAGGCGACTTAGTAGATAAAATTGTATCTGAAAATAAAAAGGAAGCATAAAAATAGTATAGATTTTGTGTAGATATTCTAATTTTATATAAATAGATAAACCTAGTGATAATAGAAATTTTATCACTGGGTTTATTTTTTGTGCAGTGGGTTAATATATAATTAATTACTTTTGGATATTTAATACTTCAAAGAATATATGACTTAAATAATAATGTATAAAAATATGTGAACTTTAACAAACTATAAATAATTATATAATAGGGGGTTGTTTATGTCAGACTATAAAATGAATATATATGGACAGATTAGATTAAGCGATTATAGTTCTATTCATGACTATATGGGAATAATTGGACCGTTAGATAACTTCCAAATTGAGATGAGCGAAGCCAAAGTAGAAGATGCAAAAGTATTATGTAACATTTTGGAAAGCGATAAATTTGATATAGTTGAGAGAGGAGGAAGAAATGATGGTAAGTACTATATTCATGCCACAAAACGAAGATGAAAAATTATTAAAAGATGAATTTGGAATTGGAACTCATAAAATTGTTGAGCAAAACGATAATCTTATGCTACTAGATGAGTTGTTTCATGATACAAAAGTGTTACCTAATAGAATACAATTAGAGAAATTTGATATTTATAAGGATTAATGCGCTAGTATAATTAGTAGGTTTTAGATAGTATGCAAGTATGTAAGTTTTAAGAGGAATTACTATTTGCATATTTTTTTACTTATATAAAAATCTTAATATTCTTAGATATGAATTAAATGTATAAGCATACAATTTAAATGGGGTATATTTGCATATTTAGAGAAGTTATATTAAAATTGGTATATTAATAAGTTTTAATTTAGTGTAGGAGGAGAAGAAGTGACAACAACTGTATATTTAACTCGTCATGGACAAACTCAATGGAATGTAGAAGGGAGGATGCAAGGTTGGAATGACTCTCCTTTAACAGAGCTAGGAGTAAAACAAGCAGAATGGCTTGGAGAGAGATTAAAAGGAATTAATTTAGACAAGATATACTCAAGTTCTAGTGGTAGAGCCTATAAGACAGCAGAAATAATTAATGAAAATAAGAGTGTTGAACTTATAAGTCATGATGGACTAAGAGAATTGAAGTTAGGTAAATTCCAAGGATTGAACCAAGATGAAATAAAGAAAATGTATCCAGAGCAATATTATAATTATTGGAATAAACCAGAAATATATAAACCTGTAGGCGATGGAGAGACCATTGAAGAGCTCATTGAAAGAATTGATAAAGCAATTATGAAAATTATAGAAGAAAATACAGGAAAAAGTATTCTTATAGTTACACATACTATGCCTATAAAAGCATTACTTTGTAGTTTAGAAAATATCGATATAAGTAATTTTTGGATGGAGCCATACATAAAGCAGACAAGCCTTACAACTATAGAGTTTGATGATAAAATACATAAGATAGTGCAGTGTGCAGATATATCACACCATGAATATCAAGTGAAAGAATATAATGAATAGGAAGATAATCATTGGGGGATTGTTAAGTTATGGATAGTTTCTCACTTAAACTATTGGCCTGTGTAACTATGCTAATTGATCATACAGGAGCCATATTTTTCCCAGAAATAATGTTTTTTAGAATCATTGGAAGAGTGGCATTTCCTATATATGCATTTTTAATAACGGAGGGATATAGTAGGACTAAGAATATAAAAAGATATATGTTTAGGCTATTTATTTTAGCTATCATATCACAAATACCTTACATGCTAGCATTTGAGACTAAAGGACTAAATGTATTTTTTACACTTCTTTCAGGAATATTTATTATGATAATACTAGACAAAAAAGTTCATTATTACAAGTTAAAGCATGATATTAAGATATCCAAAGAAGTATTTGATATTTCTATATATATAATTAAATTTGTCATTATATTAGGAATACTATATATCTTAGAGAAATTTCAATCTGATTATGCAATATATGGAGTTTGTATCATATTATGCTTTAAGATGTTTAAAGAGAATTTTAAAAAATTAACCCTTTCTATGATAGGATTGAATTTTTTATATACTATACCATATTTAAAATATTTTATGGAACCATTTGGAGTAAACTTTAGAGTTTTTCTTCAAGCAACTTGCATTAATAGTTTATTTTTTATTTATCATTACAATGGGAGTGAAGGTAAAAAAGTACAATTTCTATTTTATGGGTTTTATCCAGTTCACTTATTAGTTTTAGTATTTATTAGATATATTCTAATAAATGGTATATAATAATTATTGGGGTTTATAGAAAATATTGATGAAAAGGGGATTAATTATGAATAAGATTTTTTTTGTTACTAACAGACAAAAGTTAGGGGATGTGCTTTCTCAAAATTCTATAGCTATCTTTTTTGCTGGACAAGCTCCTTATAAGTCCGCAGATGAGACTTATCCATTTACACCAAACAGAAATTTTTATTATTTAACCGGTATTGATGAAGAAAAAGTAATTATGGTGATGATAAATATTAATGGCAAAGTGTCAGAAATGTTATTTATACAAGAGAATGATCCTGTTATGGCTAAATGGGTTGGCGAAACAATAAGTGAAGATAGAGCAAAAGAAGTTTCAGGTATAGAGGATATTAAGTTTTTAAAAGATTTTGAAAGTACCATTGCAAGTTATTTTGATAGATTTAGTATTGATAATGTGTATTTAGATTTAGAAAGACAAGAATTTAATATTCCACAAACATCATCTCAAAATTTTGCGGTAGATATTATGAAAAGATATCCATATGTAAGAGTTAAAAATATATATCATGATATAGCTTTACTTAGAACTATAAAAAGAGAAGAAGAAATTGAATTAATTAAAAAAGCTATAGATATAACTTATGATGGGATAAAAGAAATATGGAGTAATGCTAAACCAGGCATGAAAGAGTATGAAATTGAAGCATATTTTAATTATATTTTAAAGAAAAATGGAGTTAAGGATTTTGCATTTCCAACTATTGCAGCCACTGGAAAGAATGCAACTATACTTCATTATGTAGATAATAATACTAAGACTGAAGATGGAGAGCTTATGCTTTTAGACTTAGGAGCACAATATAAATATTACAATGGGGATATAAGCAGAACTTTTCCTATCAATGGGAAGTTTTCAGAAAGACAAAAAGAAATATATAATATTGTATTAGAAGCTAATGAAACTGTTATGAAAGCAGTAAAACCAGGAGTTACTACTGGTGAATTACAAGACATAACTAAAAGAGTTCTTGCTCAGGGATGTAAGAGAATTGGCCTTATAAAGGAAGACTCAGAGTTAAACAAATACTACTATCATGGTGTAGCACATCCATTAGGATTAGATACCCATGATGTAGGACCGAGAAATATAGAGCTTAAACCAGGTATGATTATTACAGACGAGCCGGGACTTTATATAGAAGAAGAAGGTATAGGCGTTAGAATTGAAGATGATATTCTAGTTACAGAGGATGGTTATGTAAATCTTTCTGCTCATATAATTAAAAGTATAGAAGATATAGAAATGTTTATGAGTAAAAATAATAATTAATTTCTTAGCACTGAAAGTTTTTTTGTTGAAGATTTATGTATATTAATTAAAGAGTATTTTAATAAGCTCATAGAGAATTTAAGCTTCAGTAGAAGGAGTTTTTCTGCTGGGGCTTAAAACTTGTTTACAGAACAATTTTTTTAATTTTACTAGGAGATATGGAGGAATTTTAATGTTAAAGAGATTTATATCTTATTACAAACCACACAAAACTCTATTTATAATTGATATGATATGTGCATTTTTAGTAGCAGCCATGGATTTAGTATTTCCTATGTTTACAAATTACCTATTAAAGGATGCAATTCCTAATAAGAATCTAAGAACAATATTAATATTTACAATTGTCTTAGTATTATTGTATGTAGTTAAGCTTATAGCAAATTATATAATAGATTATTGGGGTCATGTAATGGGTGTAAGGCTTCAATATGATATGAGAAAAGAAGTTTTTGCCCATCTACAGACATTACCATTTAGCTATTTTGATGATAATAAGACTGGAAATATTATGTCACGTATTGTTAATGATCTAATGGATATTTCTGAGCTGGCACATCATGGACCAGAAGATGTATTTATTTCAATAATAATGCTTATAGGATCCTTTGGGTTACTATGTGCTATAAATATAAAATTAACATTAATAATATTTGCTTGTATACCTATAATTATAATATTTACTATGACTAAGAGAATGAAAATGTCCAAGGCATTTTATGATGTTAGAAAGAAGATAGCTGTAGTTAATACTAAGCTAGAAAATAGTATATCAGGAATAAGAGTTGCTAAATCTTTTACTAATGAAGAATATGAAATGGAAAAGTTTGATGAAGGAAATACTCAATTTAGAACTAGTAGATCTTCTGCTTATAAATATATGGCAGAGTTCATGTCTGGAATGAGATTTTTTGTAGACATGCTAAATGTAGTTGTTTTAGGGTTTGGAGGTTACTTCGTATATAAAGGGGAATTAGGCGTAATTGATCTATCTACTTATTTTCTATATGTAGCATATTTTATGCAACCAATAAGAAGATTAACATCATTTGTGGAACAATATCAATCAGGTATGTCAGGATTTAAGCGTTTTGTAGAGTTAATGGATACTAAACCAGACATAGTAGATAGTGATAATGCAAGAGAATTTAAAGATGTACAAGGTGAAATTGAGTTTAAAAATGCTACCTTTAAATATGAAGGTAGTGAAGAAATATTATCTAATATAAATTTAAAAATAGAAAAAGGTAAGACTTTAGCATTAGTTGGACCATCTGGTGGTGGTAAAACAACTATTTGTCATTTAATTCCAAGATTTTACGAGCTAAATAAAGGAAAAATTACCATTGATGGAGAAGATATTAAGGACATAACATTAAAGTCCTTGAGAAAAAATATAGGAATAGTACAGCAAGATGTATTTCTATTTACAGGAACTATAAAAGATAATATTCTCTATGGAAATCCTGAAGCTGACGATGATGAGGTTATTGAAGCAGCTAAAAATGCTAATATTCACGATTTTATCATGTCACTACCAGAAGGATATGAAACTTATGTAGGGGAAAGAGGAGTAAAATTATCTGGGGGTCAAAAGCAAAGAATATCTATTGCTAGAGTATTTTTAAAGAATCCGCCTATATTAATATTAGATGAGGCTACATCAGCTCTTGATAATACTTCAGAGCTTATAATTCAAAAATCTTTAGAAAAGTTATCTAAGGGAAGAACATCTATTATAGTTGCTCATAGACTATCAACTGTTAAAAATGCAGATGAGATTGTAGTATTAACAAATAAGGGAATAGTTGAAAAAGGTGCTCACAAAGAATTGATTAATAGTGGTGAAATTTATGCTAGGTTGTATAACTCACAGTTTAATGGATATTTTAATGATTCGGAATTAGAGTTCTAAAATTATTAATGATATATCTTTAATAATCCAATCATATTATGTTATTTATTTAAGTAAAAATCATATGATAATATGATTTTTGCTTAAAATAATCTATTATATGAAATTAAAATTATTTATAATACTGGAGGAAAAGATGATTAGAAACAAAGAAAATATAGACAAACTATTAAATGATTTAAAGGAGTTTAGCTATGATAAAGATGGTGCTCTTATTGATGTAATTTTAAATGAAAATCTAAATGTTAAAATAAGATGTTATGAAGAAAAATGCATTAAAATAGAGTATTATGATTATGACAATGCTATATCTACTTTATACAAAGATAGAAAATATATAAATAAAGTGCTTTTCCAATAGGGAAGGTACTTTATTTATATACATTTTTAAAAAATATATTTTAAAAATAATTACAAATTATGGTTTGTCATTGCTGGAATTGGATAGACTAAATATTATAGTATTAGCATTTTGCTATATAGATAAAGGGGTTAGTGTAATGTTTAATAAATATAATGATAGAGCAAGACAAGCATTGATGTATGCTCACGGAGAAGCAAAAAGATTTAGACATGGATATGTAGGCACTGAACATGTACTATTAGGTATTGTGGAAGAGGGCGGCATAGCAGCTAAGGCTCTAGAAAATATGTGTGTTGATGAAATAAAGATTAAAGATAAAATAGAAAAATTAGTTGGCTATGGTGAGGATGAGATATATCCAGAAGAGATATATTTTACGCCTAGAACTAAAAAGCTTATGGAAGTTAGTTTAGTAGAAGCCAGAAATCTAAATGATAAATTTGTATCTCCGGAGCATATATTATTAGCTATACTTAAAGAAGAAGAGGGCGTAGCCTATACAATATTAGATAACTTAGGAACAAACTTCAATGAGTTGCTAGGAATGTTATCCTATAATAAAAAACAATGTGAAATATCATTAAGCAGTAATTCCGACTTTCATGACAGTAGAACTGAAATGAAAATAGAGGAGCCATACAAGTCTAAAAGAAATAAAACTCCAATGATTGATAAGTATGGCAAGGATTTAACTAGATATGCTAGTGAAAATAAGCTTGATCCAGTTATAGGAAGAGAAAGGGATACAGAAAGAGTTTTAGAAATATTATGCAGGAGGCTAAAAAATAATCCATGTTTAATTGGGGACCCTGGAGTGGGCAAGACAGCCATAGTTGAGGGATTAGCACAAAAAATTCAAAGTGATGATGTACCAGAAATGTTATTAAATAAGAGAGTAATCAGTATAGACATGGCTTCTATGGTTGCAGGAGCAAAGTATAGAGGAGAATTTGAAGATAGGTTAAAATCTTTAATGGATGAAGTTTGTAAGAGTGAGGATATTATTTTATTCATTGATGAAATTCATACTATAGTAGGAGCTGGTGGTGCGGAAGGTGCAATAGATGCTTCTAACATTTTAAAACCTGCCCTTGCAAGAGGTGAGCTTCAATGCATAGGAGCGACAACCGTAGATGAATATAGAAAGTATATTGAAAAGGATTCTGCTTTAGAAAGAAGATTTCAACCAATTATAATTGAAGAACCTTCTAAGGAAGATGCTATCCAAATACTTAAAGGGTTAAAGAATAAGTATGAAGAACATCATTCAATTAGAATTACAGATGAAGCTATAAGTGCAGCAGTAAATTTATCAGATAGATATATATCAAATAGATACCTGCCAGATAAAGCAATAGATCTTTTAGATGAAGCAGGGGCTAAAAGTAGAATAGAAAATTTACAAAGAAATGAAGTTGGAATTTTGGAGCAGAAGCTTAAGAAAAAAATTGAAGAAAAATCACAAGCAATAGATATTCAAGATTTTGAAAAGGCAGCATCCATTAGAGATGAGGAATATGAATTAAGACAACAATTAAACTCTAGAAAAAGAACGTTAGTAGAAAGTAATGAAGAAATCAAGATAACGGTAGATGAGGCAGAGATTGCAAAAGTTTTATCAACATGGACTAAAATACCTTTAGAGAAACTTACATCTAAAGAAACTGATAGATTATTAAATTTAGAGAATATTCTTCATAAAAGAGTTATAGGTCAGGATGAAGCTATTGAAGCTATTGCAAAGGCCATAAGGAGATCAAGGGTAGGACTAAGAGATTGCAAGAGACCTATAGGGAGCTTTATATTTCTAGGACCAACAGGGGTAGGAAAAACTGAATTATCTAAAGCGCTTGCAGAAACTATGTTTGATGATGAAAATTCAATAATTAGAATAGATATGACGGAATATATGGAGAAACACTCTGTATCAAAGCTAATTGGTTCACCACCAGGTTATATAGGGTTTAATGAAGGAGGTCAATTAACAGAGAAAGTTAGGAGAAGTCCATATTCTGTAATACTATTTGATGAAATAGAAAAGGCACATGAAGATATATTTAATATTTTACTTCAGGTACTAGAAGATGGAAGACTTACGGATTCTAAGGGAAGGGTTGTAGATTTTAGGAATACTATAATTATAATGACTTCTAATGCAGGCGCATCTACTATAAAAAAACACCGTTCTATAGGATTTGAAAGATTATCTGATGATAAAAATTGTGATAATGAATATAAAAATATGAAAGAAATTATACTTGGCGAAATAAAGAATATCTTTAAGCCAGAACTTTTAAATAGAATTGACGATATAGTAGTATTTCATAAACTTAAAGATGAACACATAATTAAAATTGTTGATATAATCACAAATAATCTATGTGAAAGAGCTAAGCAAAATGATATTATATTAAGGTTTACAGATGAAGCTAAAACATTCATAAGTAAACAAAAAAGAGATAAAGAGTACGGAGCTAGACCCTTAAGAAGAATTATAACTGATATGATTGAGGATAGACTATCTGATGAGATTCTTAAAGGAAATTTCAAAAAGAGTGATATCATACAAATAACAGTTGAAAAAGATGCGTTGAAGTTTATTAAGTGTAGCTAATTACTTCATTGTGTTTAAACAAAAATAGGTATATAATTATGATAGGTATAATACCATATATTTTTAACCACTTTATATAAGTGGTTTTTTTATAGTTAAGAACAATATAATTTACTATATAAAATAATGGTTAAACTCATAGTATAATAAGTATTTTAATTAACGGTTAAGAAATAATAAATTAATATAAAAAATTTAAGGAGCAGATTATGGCAAAGATTAAAAAAGTATATATATGTAATGAGTGTGGCTATGAAGCTCCAAAGTGGTATGGAAAATGTCCTGGATGTAATAGCTGGAACACTATGGGAGAAGAAGTCAAAAGTGAAGCAGTAACTAATTTTAAAAGGTCAGTTACTATGTCTTCTGGAAATAAGCCAAAGAATATTACGGATGTAAAATCCAGTGAATATGAAAGGTTAGATACAGGAATTGGGGAATTAAATAGGGTTGTAGGTGGTGGACTTGTAAAGGGATCATTAACTTTAATATCTGGAGATCCTGGTATTGGTAAGTCTACTATATTGCTACAGAGTGCCAGTAACATTTCACTAAAGTATGGAAAGGTTCTGTATGTATCTGGAGAAGAATCAGAAGAGCAAATAAAAATGAGAGCAGAACGTCTGAAAGCTACAGGAAAAGAGCTTTATGTGGTATCAGAAACCAACATAGATATTATAGAAGAGCATATAACTGAAATGGAGCCAAGGTTTATAATAATAGATTCTATTCAAACATTATATAAACCAACTATTTCGTCTGCTCCAGGGAGTGTATCTCAGGTAAGAGAATGTACTAATGATTTAATGAGAATAGGAAAGACAAAGAATATTCCATTATTTATTGTTGCCCATGTAACTAAACAAGGAGAATTGGCTGGACCAAGAGTTCTTGAACATATGGTGGATACAGTTCTATATTTTGAGGGAGAGCGAACACAAGAGTTTAGAATATTAAGAACCATAAAAAATCGTTTTGGAACTACTAGTGAAATTGGTGTGTTTGAAATGAGAGAAAGTGGTCTTGAGGAAGTAAATGATGCATCTTCAGTATTTTTGCAAGAAAAATCTATGCAACAGGAAGGATCAGTAGTCATTGGGATAGTTGAAGGAACTAGACCTATTTTAGTAGAAATTCAAGCTTTAGCAAGTGAAACTAAAGCTCCGATGCCACGTAGAACTGCAGTAGGTGTTGATAACCAGAGATTAAGTTTGATATTAGCGGTATTAGAAAAAAAATTAAGAGTTCCTTTTTATAACAGTGATGTGTATGTTAACGTGGTAGGTGGACTTAACATTGACGGTACATATGGAGATTTAGGAATAGTTTTAGCGTTAATTTCTAGTGTCAAAGCAAAGGAAATTAAAATAGAAAATTTATTAATTATAGGAGAAGTAGGGTTAACTGGAGAAGTTAGGCCTATAGCGCATGCAGAGAAAATTATAAATGAAGCAATAAAGATGGGTTTTACTAATATAATACTACCAAATAAAAATAAAGCAAAAATAACTAATAAGGGAATAAATTTAATTGGAGTGGATACAGTTAGAGAAGCGGTGTCAAAGATTTTTTAATAATATATAAGAGGACAGTAAATTGTTAAATTAATAATGGAGGAAAATAATGAGGGAACAAGAGCAAAAAGAACTTATGGAAATACTAAAAATTATGTCCCCGGGAACCCTACTGAGGGAAGGATTAGATAATATATTAAGAGCTAAAACTGGAGGATTAATAGTATTAAGTGATAGTAATGCCATATTAGATATGGTAGATGGAGGATTTTCAATAAAATCAGAATATACTCCAGCATATATATATGAACTAGCAAAGATGGATGGAGCTATAGTTATAAGTAGTGACTTAAGGAGGATATTATACGCTAATACACAGCTGATGCCAAATCCATCTATAACTACTCAAGAAACTGGAACTAGACATAGAACAGCTCAAAGAGTTGCAAAGGAAACTGGTGATATAGTAGTAGCAATATCTCAAAGAAGGAATATAATCACTGTATATAAAGATGATATAAAATATGTTCTTAGAGAAAGTAGTGATGTATTAGCTAAGGCTAATCAAGCTATTCAAACCTTAGAAAAATATCAGTTAGTTTTAGAAAGAGTAATAAGTAATCTAAACTTACTGGAGTTACAAGATTTATCGACCCTTTTAGATGTAGTCACAGCAATACAGAGAAATGAAATGGTTATGAGAATAGTTTGTGAGATAGAAACGTACATATGTGAGTTGGGGAATGAAGGTAGACTTATATCTATGCAATTAGGAGAATTAATCAAGGGCGTTGAACAAGAAGGAGTATTTCTTGTGAGAGACTATTGTAGTGATGCTGAGAAATATCTTGATGTTTATAGGAATATAGAAAAATTATCATCTATAGAGTTATTGGATCTTGATATGATAGCTAAGGTATTAGGATATGGTGGAGTTCCTTTAGTTGATAATTTAATATCTACAAAAGGATATAGAATATTAAACAAAATACCTAGATTACCATCGGCAATTATAGAAAATTTAATAAAACATTTCGGAGAGCTTCAAGTGGTAATGAAAGCATCTTATGATGATTTAGATTTAGTTGATGGTGTAGGAGAAGCAAGAGCTAAAACCATTAAAAATGGTCTAAGAAGATTAAAAGAGCAATTTATATTAGATAAACAAATATAGCACAAAGCAATTAAGTTTGTGCTATATTTGTCATCTTAAGTTAATTTTATCGAAGGTAGTTATGTTTTTGTATTCAGTTAAGAGTACATCATATAAGTTTATATCTAAACTATTACATAAGGAAGTTATATAGAATAGGTGATTGCCAATTTCTCGTTCGATGATTTTACGGCAATTATCACATAGCTCTCCTTGTATATGGGAACTAAGAGGTATATCTAAATCATCTAAGGTTAATTTATCTATGGTGTTTTCCTTATCATCATTCAATGAATAATTTATACCCTGTTTTTCAGCTTTAATTTTAACACAACCGCAACTAGTAACAGCTTTTACTACGGATCTGTTAACTCTACTTTCAGATTCCTGCAATTTGCTTAGTATGTCAAGTATACTTTTATGTCTTAATAAAGAACTATCTACAGAATTTTGAAATTCATCAAATATTAGATCCTTCATAACTTTCACTCCTTTATAAATAAAGTTACTTACTTGGAATACCTTTATTTATATAATATATCAATATTACTATTATTCATAGGGGGTAATTTTACTGTTAACAATTTATTTTATGTAAAGAAGTGGGAAATGTGAGTATTACAAATATCTTTATCTTGAAAATTATTTGTTAATTATTATTTGAGAATATCAAACATTTTAAATGTTAATATTATATATAGTTAATCAAATTTTAGTTAATATTCTAATAATCCATTGAAATGTAATTAATGATAATATATATTTAATTTAGTAGGATATTATGGAGAAAATTTGTAAATAATCACAATATAGGTTAAAAAATTAAGGAGGTGCTGTGGTGTTAAAGAAAATATTAAGGGCTTTGTTTACCTTAATAGGAGGAACATTAGGATATGTTTTAGGTGCATGGGGAAATTCTACGGAACTTTTACCTAAGTTAGGAATAAACAATACAGGTTTTATTTCAATAATATTTGTTGTATTATGTATTATTTTTATTGGACTTATATTTTATTTTATTTCACCTTTTATAAACTCAGGAATTGTTAAAGCTATGGAATACTTAGAAAGGTCTGCTCAAAAGATTCCAATAGTAGATATTGTATTTGCAGGTATAGGAGCTTTAATTGGACTTATAATATCAGTATTATTATCTACACTTATTAGAGTGGATTCCATAATAATAACCATAATATCCGTAATTGTTACGGTAATAATTACTGTTTTATTTGCAGATATATGCGTAAGAAAAAAAGATGAAATTATACATGTGTTTACAAGCTTTAAAAAGCCTGGAGCTAATAAGGATTCTAAGATAAAGAATGTTGGCGATAAGCTAAGCCCTAAGGTGTTAGACACATCAGTAATAATTGACGGAAGAATATTTGATATATGTCAAAGTGGTTTTATTGAAAGTACTTTAGTAATTCCTACTTTTGTTTTAGATGAGCTTAGACATATTGCAGATTCCTCAGATTCTTTAAAAAGGACAAAAGGAAGAAGGGGATTAGATATACTTAATAAAATACAGAAAGAGTTAAGTATAGATGTAGAAATATGGGAAGGTGATTTTGAAGATATTAAGGAAGTAGATGTTAAATTACTTAAACTTGCTCAAGTATTGAATGGAAAGGTAATTACTAATGATTATAATTTAAATAAAGTTGCAGAACTTCAGGGAGTACCTGTATTAAATATTAATGAGTTGGCAAATGCTGTAAAACCTGTTTTATTACCAGGAGAAGTTATGAAAACACAGGTAATTAAAGATGGAAAAGAGTCAGGTCAAGGGGTTGCATATTTAGATGATGGAACTATGATTGTCATTGAAGAAGGTAGAAAATATATTGGTGAAAATATATTTGTAGTAGTTACTTCAGTACTTCAAACAGCAGCAGGAAGAATGATATTTGCAAAACCAAAGGAACAATAGTTTTTTATTAAGAAAAATTAAGCGCTAATTTATCATTAGTTTAAGGTTAATTTATTGGAGGAATTATGAGAAAAAATACAGCGATAATATTGGCTGCAGGACAAGGGAAAAGAATGGGATCAAATGTAAACAAGCAGTTTTTGACTTTGGCAGAAAAACCAGTATTATATCATACTATAAAGGCTTTTTCTGACAATAAAAATATAGATGATATTATAGTTCTGTGTGCAGAAGATGAGATGGAGTACTGTAAAAAGAATATAATTGAAAAATATGACCTTAAAAAAGTTAGAGCTTTAGTAAAAGGTGGGAAGGAAAGACAAGACTCTGTATACAATGGATTAAAGGCAATAGAACCTTGTGACATAGTATTAATCCACGATGGAGCTAGACCATTTGTTACTGAGAATATAATAAATGATGGCATTAAGAATGCTGAAAAATATGGTGCATGTACTTGTGGAGTTAAATCAAAGGACACTATAAAAATTAAGGATAAAGAAGGGTTTGCCAAGGAAACCTTAAATAGAGAGGATACTTTTATAGTTCAAACCCCTCAGTGTTTTAAGTATGATATTATATTATTCTGCCATGAAAAATTAAGAAAGACTAAAGAGCAAGTTACTGATGATGCTATGGTTGTTGAAAAATTTGATAGAAAAGTATATCTTTATGAGGGTAGTTATTTAAATATAAAGCTTACAACTCCAGAAGATATGATAATTGGAGAAAATATTTTAAAAAATAAATATAAATATGTAGGCAATATTTAAATATGTATGATATAATGATATTTATTAAAATTTAATATTAATATGTGATGAGGAAGAATAGTAGAAACATACCCACAGAGAGAAAATTCACCGGCTGAAAGATTTTCACACGTTTTGAACCTGTTTCTGAGCAGTAGTTTTAACTACCGGCATGAGCCGTTATAAAATGAAGTATAAATTTTAGGTGGTACCGCGATAGAATTCGCCCTAATTAGGGTGGGTTCTATTTTTTTATTAATAAATATAATTACGAGGTGAATGGAAGATGAAGTTATCAAAGATGTTAATAAGTACACTAAGAGAAGTTCCAGGTGAAGCAGAGATAGCAAGCCATCAACTTATGTTAAGAGCTGGAATGATAAGAAAATCAGCTACAGGAATATACACTTTCATGCCAAATGGAGTTAGAGTGTTAAAAAATGTAGAAAATATAGTTAGAGAAGAAATGGATAGAGCAGGTGCTCAAGAATTTTTAGCTTCTGCACTTATACCAGCAAATCTATGGCAAGAATCTGGAAGATGGGATGTAATGGGATCAGAGATGATTAGGCTTAAAGATCGAAATGGAAGAGATTTTTGTCTTGGACCAACCCATGAAGAAGTATTTACAGATTTAGCGAGAAATGAAATTAAATCTTATAAACAATTACCATTAAATCTTTATCAAATTCAAACCAAATATAGAGATGAGAGAAGACCTAGATTTGGAGTTATGAGATCAAGAGAATTCATAATGAAAGATGCATATAGTTTTGATAAAGATAATGAAGGGTTAGATATATCTTACATGAAGATGTATGAAGCATATAATAAGATATTTACTAGATGTGATTTAGAATTTAGCGCTGTTGAAGCAGATTCAGGAGCTATGGGAGGATCAGGTTCAGCAGAATTTATGGTTAAATCTGATATAGGAGAGGATGAAATAGCTTTCTGTACTGGTTGTAATTATGCTGCGAATACAGAAAAGGCTACATCTAAACTGGAAGATGCAGAGAAAGAAGAAGAAAAGGAATTAAAGAAGATAGCAACTCCAGATGTAAGAACTATAGAAGAGTTAGTAACTTTCTTTAATACTAGTAACAAGAAGTTTGCAAAGACTCTAATATATAAAGCTGATGGCAAAGTTGTGGCAGTAATGGTTAGAGGAGATAGAAGCTTAAATGAAACTAAGGTTTCTAATGCATTAGGTGGAATTATGGAATTAGAGATGGCCGATGCAGAAACTGTCTTAAAGGCTACATCAGCAGAAATAGGATTTGCTGGTCCAATTGGATTACAAGTAGATACACTACTTGTAGATGAAGAAGTTACTAGAATGAGTAATTTTATAGTTGGAGCTAATGATACAGGATATCACTATGAAAATGTAAATTATGAAAGAGATTTTAACGGCATAGTAGGAGATTATAAACTTGTAGCAGAGGGGGATATGTGTCCTAAGTGTGGAAGCCCAATAAATATTAGAAGAGGGGTAGAAGTTGGACATATATTTAAGCTTGGAACTAAGTATTCAGAATCTATGGGAGCTAACTATTTAGATGAAAATGGTAAAGAGAAACCTCTAGTAATGGGATGTTATGGAATTGGTATTAACAGGACTGTAGCAGCTATAATTGAACAGCATCATGATGAAAATGGAATCCTTTGGCCAATGGCTGTTGCACCATATAAAGTAATAGTAATGCCTGCTAATGTTAAAAATGAAGAACAAATGAATAGAGCAGAGAAAATCTATGAGGAGCTTAAAACTAGAGGAGTAGATGTACTTTTAGATGATAGAAATGAAAGAGTTGGAGTTAAGTTTAAGGATGCTGACTTAATTGGAATTCCAATAAGAGTGACAGTAGGTAAAAAAGTAGTGGAAGACATAGTTGAATTTAAGTTAAGAAAAAATCAAGATATTGAAGAAGTAAATATAGAAGATGTAGTAGGCAGAATAGAAAAAGAGTTTATAGCAAATAATTTAAAATTTTAATCATTTGCTATAAAGTAAATTATTTCATTGTAAGTAAATAGGACTGTATTAATAAAATATAGTCCTATTTTACTATAATTTTTAATATTGGTTTTTAGAAGGCCATGTGGTTAATCAAAGTAATAAAATTTAAAGAGAATTTATATTTTCATATAATATATATTCAACTATATAAATATGTTAATAGGAAACTATATAAATATATAACTATATAACTAGTTAACTAGTTGTTGTGGACTCAAGGGGTTCAGAGATTTTGTTATTTTGAAAGAAGTGAAAATAGCCAATTATATTCTATCACTGTAATTTTCAATAGAGCCTATTAAAAATAGAAGAAAAAGATGAAGACAGTGAATAATTAGGGCTTTTAATAACTATATTTTTTAATAATTCATTAATAATAATTGTGTTAGGAGAAAGTTAGATTTGACTATGAAATCTTGAAAATATATAATTATTATGTTTAATTATTATAATAGGATTTATCTCATTAAGGAGAAAAATATGGAATTTGATTTATTGAAAGAAAAATTTAGTGCAAAAGAAGCACATTTAATAAACCCATTAACTCTTGCATTTATAGGTGATGCTGTGTATGAAGTGTTTATAAGAACCTATTTATTAGGCGAAAATAAATCATTGAAAGTACAGCAGTTGCATTTAAAAACTGTTAATTTTGTCAAAGCAAAATCACAGAGTAATTATGCAAAATTAATTTTAGATATGTTTGACGAAGAGGAAATGTCAGTTTTTAAGAGAGGAAGAAATACTAAATCTAGTGCCCCTAAGAACGCAGATGTTGGTGAGTATAGGTGGGCAACAGGATTTGAAGCTGTAATAGGATATTTGTACATTTCAGGAAAGAATGACAGATTAAATTATTTGCTTAATAAAATTATTGAAATGAGTGATAATAATGATAAAAGTTAAACTTATGGAGTTTACTCCAAATCCAGAAAAAATAGTAGCTGCAGCAGCTAAATTATGTTATAGTTCAGTAGGAATTGAGGAAATAACAGAAGGATTAGATGAAGAAACTACAAGTAAATTTATAAAAATGTTGAATAGTTATGGTCATAACTCTCCAGTTGAACATGTAAGCTTTACTTTTGGTATTGAGGGGGTATCCAGAAGCTTAACACATCAATTGGTTAGACATAGAGTTGCTTCTTATTCTCAGCAAAGTCAAAGATATGTTAAGTTAGATGCTTTTGAATATATAATTCCACCATCTATAGAAAAAGATGAGAAGTGTAAGGCTATCTTTGTAGAGGCGATGAAAAAAGATCAGGAAGACTATGATAAATTAGTTGAAGTACTTAAAACTTCTAATTTAGATGTATATATTAATGAACATAAAGCAAGAAAAAAATGTGAAGAAATCACAGAAAAAGAGATGAAATCATTAAAGTCCAAAGCTGAAAAAAGTGCTATTGAGGATGCTAGATATATATTTCCTAATGCATGTGCAACTAAAATTGTAGTTACAATGAATGCTAGAGAGCTTATGCATTTCTTTAGTCATAGATGCTGTATGAGAGCTCAATGGGAAATAAGGGATTTAGCAGATGCTATGCTTAAGGAAGTAAAAAAAGTAGCGCCAAATTTATTTGAAGGATGCGGTCCTAGTTGTGTTAAGGGAAGTTGTTCAGAAGGAGCTATGACTTGCGGTAAGGCTATAGAAATAAGAAATAAGTACTTATCTATATAAAATGTAAATTGATATAGGAATAGATGATAGGAGCGATATAAGGATGGAAGATAAAAGACAAGGTAGTAAAAATGCTAGACCTAAACGTATAGGGAAAAATAGAAGAGATAATAATAGATTTGTAGGTGATGTAAATAGTGAAAGAAGAAATAATCAATCCTACAGAAATGAAAATATTCATAGCAATATAAAAGTTGAAAATTTCAATACAACCTCAAGAGAAGATATGATTGAAGGTAGAAATGCGGTTATTGAAGCTCTAAAATCTGATAGAACAATAGAATATATAATGATAGCACAAGGAGATACTAAAGGATCCATAAGTGTAATTACAGCATTAGCTAAAGAAAAATCTGTAGTAGTTAAATATGTGGATAGAGCAAAACTAGATGGTATAAGTGAAACGGCTGCACATCAAGGGGTAATTGCAATAGTAACTCCATACAATTATTGTGGTATAGTAGATATAATTAATAACGCTAAGGAAAAAGGAGAAGATCCCTTTATATTAGTATTAGATGAAATTGAAGATCCTCATAATTTTGGGTCCATAATAAGAATAGCAGAAGTTTGTGGAGTACATGGGATAATAATTCCAAAAAGAAAAAATGTAGGAGTTACACCTACTGTTTATAAAACTTCAGCTGGGGCTACAGAATACATAAAAATTGCTAAAGTTACAAATATAAATGTAGCTATAGATGAACTAAAGGAATCTGGGATATGGGTATATGGAGCAGATATGCATGGGGCCCAATACTGCTATGATTCGGATTTAAAAGGACCTATAGCTTTAGTTATAGGAAGTGAAGGAAAAGGTATTTCAAAGCTAACTAAATCAAAGTGCGATGTGTTGGTTAAAATACCTATGGTAGGAAAGGTTAATTCATTAAATGCATCAGTAGCATGTGGAATGATAGCATATGAAATATTAAAACAAAGATTGAAGTAGAAGTAAATGGGGTATAGAGTTGAAGCAAATTTTTGTGGATGGGTATAATGTAATTAATAGCTGGCCAGAATTAAATACTATAAAGGACTATAGTTACGAAGCTGCAAGAAATAAGCTTATTGACTTACTTCTTAACTATGCAGCCTTTAAAGGGTGCAGAATAACACTGGTATTTGATGCACATATGGTAAAGGGAAGTATAGAAAAAAAGGATAGAAAAGGAAATTTGACTATAGTTTTTACAAAGCATGATGAAACTGCGGATAGTTATATAGAGAGGACTGTAAATCATATAGGGAGAAAATCAGAGGTCTATGTTGTAACATCTGATTCTCTAGAGCAACAGTTAATATTTCAAAGAGGTGCTAATAGAGTATCGTCTATAGAGTTTTACAGTTGGATTGAGGAAGCAAACAGAAAGATATCTAGGCAGTGTGAGAACAAAAGTTTTCACAATAGAAATCTTTTTGAGGAGGCCATAGATAAAGAAGTGGCAGAAAAGCTAGAAAAGATAAGGAGAAGTAGATAATATATCTTGACTATCTAAATTTTGTTAATGTATAATTCTAATTAGGGTCATTTATGCTTTGGAGGGGATATTGTTGGGAAATACAAGTGGCAATGATGAGTTAAACTCCATGTTTACGGGTAAAAAAGATGAAGATATAGTAGCTATGGCTAAGACGGGGAATAATAGAGCCTTAGAATATCTTCTTTGTAAATATCAGAACTTTGTGAAAGCTAAAGCAAAATCATATTTTTTGATTGGTGCTGATAAAGAAGATATATATCAAGAAGGTATGATTGGTTTATTTAAAGCTATAAGAGATTTTAAGGATGATAAGTTAGCATCTTTTAAGGTTTTTGCAGAATTGTGCATAACAAGACAGATAATCACTGCTGTAAAAACTGCTACAAGACAAAAACATATTCCGCTGAACACTTATATATCACTGAATAAGCCTATATATGACGAAGAATCAGATAGAACTCTATTAGATATATTATCAGGTATAAGGGTATCTGATCCCGAAGAATTGATAATAGATAGAGAAGAGATGGAGAACATAGAAAGTAAGATACAAGAAGTATTGTCAGGCTTAGAAATGGAAGTTTTGAATTCTTATCTTGATGGTAAATCTTATCAAGAAATTGCCAGTGATTTAGATAGGCAAGCAAAATCTATTGATAATGCACTTCAGAGAGTAAAACGTAAACTTGAAAAGTGTTTAGAACAAAGATGAAATCGTATTGACAAACAAAAAAAAATCATTTATAATAAGGAACTGACAAAAATATTTTAAAATAAATACATTATGTATTGAATGCTCATATAGCTCAGTAGGTAGAGCGTCACCTTGGTAAGGTGGAGGTCACCGGTTCAATCCC
Source organism: Clostridium sulfidigenes (assembly GCF_052067195.1). Lineage (NCBI taxonomy): Bacteria > Bacillati > Bacillota > Clostridia > Eubacteriales > Clostridiaceae > Clostridium > Clostridium sulfidigenes. Next base: position 22,415 of record NZ_JBQHQR010000003.1, read on the forward strand.
GGTTATGAGCTCCAGTTATTTTGCAACACACGTGGATAAGTTTACATTAAAAAAGTGAAAATAAAAATGTTTTCTAATTAAGGAGGAATAAGAAATGGCAAAGGAAAAATTTGAAAGAAGCAAACCGCACGTTAATATTGGAACAATAGGACACGTAGACCACGGTAAGACAACATTAACAGCAGCAATAACAACAGTATTAGCAAGTAGAGGATATGCAGAAGCATTCAACTATGCTGATATAGATAAAGCACCAGAAGAGAAGGAAAGAGGAATCACAATCAATACATCACACGTAGAGTATCAAACAGAAACAAGACACTATGCTCACGTTGACTGTCCAGGACACGCAGACTATGTTAAGAACATGATTACAGGAGCAGCACAAATGGATGGAGCAATCCTAGTAGTAAGTGCAGCAGACGGTCCAATGCCTCAAACAAGAGAGCACATACTTCTAGCATCAAGAGTAGGAGTACAATACATAGTTGTATTCTTAAATAAAGCAGATATGGTAGATGATCCAGAATTATTAGAATTAGTAGAAATGGAAATCAGAGAATTATTATCTGAGTATGACTTCCCAGGAGACGATATTCCAATAGTAACAGGATCAGCATTAAAAGCATTAGAAAGCCCAACAGATGAAGCAGCAACACAATGCATCATGGACTTAATGGCAGCAGTAGATAGCTATATCCCAACTCCAGAAAGAGCAACAGATAAAGCATTCTTAATGCCAGTAGAGGACGTATTCACAATAACAGGAAGAGGAACAGTAGCAACAGGAAGAGTTGAGACTGGAATACTAAAAGTTGGAGACGAAATCGAAATCGTAGGATTAACAGAAGAGAAGAGAAAAGTAGTATGTACAGGAGTAGAGATGTTCAGAAAACTTCTAGATGAAGCACAAGCAGGAGATAACATCGGAGCTCTATTAAGAGGAGTACAAAGAGCAGATATACAAAGAGGTCAAGTATTAGCAAAAAGTGGATCAGTACATCCACATATGAAGTTCGTAGGTCAAGTATACGTACTTAAAAAAGAAGAAGGTGGAAGACATACACCATTCTTTGATGGATACAGACCACAGTTCTACTTCAGAACAACAGACGTAACAGGATCAATCAAATTACCAGATGGAATGGAAATGGTAATGCCAGGAGACCACATAGATATGAACGTAGAATTAATCACTCCAATCGCAATGGATGAAGGATTAAGATTCGCAATCAGAGAAGGTGGAAGAACAGTAGGATCAGGAGTTGTAACTTCTATAATCGAATAATTAAGATTTAAAATAGGACTGGGTTCTAAACCTAGTCCTTTTAAAAGAAAAATCAATAAGGTATCTTTAATAATTTTATAGTATAATGATTGCAAGGAATTATTTACAATTGACATAAGTGGTAACTTGTGATAAGTTGTTTAAGTAGCAATTGCAGTTAACGATATATTATCAAGAAAAAATTATTGGTTTTATAAATAAAATTAAATACGCATAAACTAGGAGGTGTAGATTGTGAGAGTTAAAATAACTTTAGCATGTACTGAATGTAAACAAAGAAACTACAACACAATGAAAAATAAAAAGAATAATCCAGACAGGATCGAAATGCAAAAATACTGCAGATTCTGCCACAAACATACACTTCATAAAGAAACAAAATAGTTCTTTAAGAACTTCAAATATTTTGGGGATGTGAAAATTATGGCTGAAAAAGTTGAGGGTAAAGTAATTAACCCTAAAAAACGAATGAAGATAGTACAGTTTTTTATCGACTTAAAAGCGGAATTTAAAAGAGTAACATGGCCTACAAAAGATGAGCTTAAGAAAGCTCTTATGGCGGTAATATGCTTTTGTCTTCTTTATGCAATAACTGTAGGTTTGTTAGATGCTGGTTTTAAAAACCTTTTTAATTTGATTTTTAAATAATTTAAAAGGGAGGTAAGGGGACGGTATAATTACGCCCCTGTAGCTATGACAGGAGAAAAAGCAAGATGGTATGTAGTTCATACATATTCTGGATATGAGAATAAAGTTAAGGCTAATCTTGAAAAAGCTATTGAAAATAGAAATCTTGAAGAGTTCGTTCATGACATTCAAGTTCCTATGGAAGAGCAAGTAGAAATCAAGGATGGCAAAGAAAAAGTTACATTAAGAAAAGTATTTCCAGGATATGTGATGGTTAAGATGGTTATGACTGATGATTCTTGGTATATTGTTAGAAATACTAGAGGGGTTACTGGATTTGTAGGTCCTGGATCAAAACCGGTGCCTTTAACAGAAGATGAAATTCACAATATGGGAATAGTTGAAAAACAAGTTACTGTAGATGTTGAAGTTGGAGAACAAGTGAAGGTTGTATCAGGACCATTTGAAGACTTCATTGTTGCAATTACTGAAATATCTATAGAAAAACATAAAATTAAAGGATTAGTTAACATGTTTGGCAGAGAAACCTCTGTTGAACTTGATTTTAATCAAATACAAAAACTTTAAGACTTAGTAGAATGATGTCTAAAAGACTAAATTCTATTTAAGTGGGAGGACTTATAAAAGTCCGATTACCACAATATAGGAGGTGTAAACTCATGGCTAAGAAAATAACAGGAATGATAAAACTTCAACTTCCTGCAGGAAAGGCAACACCAGCACCACCAGTAGGACCTGCACTTGGTCAACACGGTGTAAATATTATGGGATTCTGTAAGGAGTTCAACGCAAAAACTGCAGATCAACCAGGTATGATAATACCAGTTGTAATTACAGTTTACCAAGACAGATCATTTAGTTTTATACTAAAAACTCCACCAGCAGCAGTATTATTAAAAAAAGCAGCTGGAATAGAGAGTGGATCAGGCGTTCCAAACAGAACTAAGGTTGCAACAGTTTCAGCAGCTAAAGTTAAAGAAATAGCTGAATTAAAGATGCCAGACTTAAATGCTGCATCATTAGAGGCTGCTATGAGCATGATAGCTGGAACAGCTAGAAGCATGGGAATAGTAATCGAAGAGTAATTTCAATTAATTCGGTGGGAGGCAAAAACCGTTAATACCACAAAGGAGGATGCAAAATGGCTAAAATGGGAAAGAATTACATAGAAAGCGCTAAGTTGATAGACAAGAATGCTCTATACACACCAGCAGAATCTATGGAACTTACAATAAAGACATCAAAAGCTAAATTCGATGAAACAATAGAAGTTCACGTAAGACTTGGTGTTGACCCAAGACATGCAGATCAACAAGTAAGAGGAGCAGTAGTACTTCCTCATGGAACAGGTAAAACTGTTAGAGTATTAGTTTTCGCTAAAGGAGATAAAGCAAAAGAAGCAGAAGCTGCTGGAGCTGATTTCGTTGGAGCAGAAGAACTAGTAGATAAAATCCAAAAAGAGAACTGGTTTGAGTTTGACGTAGTTGTAGCTACTCCAGATATGATGGGTGTAGTTGGAAGACTAGGTAGAGTATTAGGACCTAAAGGTTTAATGCCAAACCCTAAATCAGGTACTGTTACATTTGATGTAGCAAAAGCTCTAAATGATATTAAAGCTGGTAAAGTTGAATACAGAGTAGATAAAACAGCTATAGTTCACGTAGGAATTGGTAAGAAGTCTTTCGGATCTGAAAAGTTAATGGATAACTTCCATACTTTAATGGATGCTATTGTTAAGGCTAAACCAGCTGCTGCAAAAGGACAATATATTAAATCTGTTACTGTAGCATCAACTATGGGACCAGGAGTAAAAATTAATCCAACAAAAGTGTTAGATTAATATTGCATTAAAATTTTTAATGTGCTATAATACAAAAGTTGAATATATTCCGTAGACAGTAGGTGCTGAAAAGCGTAACTAAATACCTACCGAGGATGCTAATAAATGATTTTATTGGTCTCTTCGTGTCTACGGAGAGACCTTATTTTTTTAATATACAGTGAAAGCTGTAAGGAGGTGGATACACAGTGCAAAGTAAAAATAGATCTTTAAAAGAAGCAAAAGTTGCTGAAATAAAGGAAAAGTTAGAAAAAGCTCAAGGAGTTGTTCTTAGTGAGTATCAAGGACTAAATGTTGAAGAAGATACACAATTAAGAAAAGCACTAAGAGAAGCAGGTGTTGAATATAGAGTATATAAAAATACACTAGTTACATTAGCTGCAAAGGAATTAGGAATTGAAGGATTAGATCAATATCTTCAAGGACCAGTTTCAATAGCTTTAGGATATGATGATCCAACATCACCAGCTAGAGTTTTAAATGACTTTGCAAAAACTCATAAAAAACTTCAATTAAAAGCAGGAGTAGTCCAAGGTGAGTTATTTGGTGAAGCTCAAATTAAAGAGATCGCATCAATTCCATCAAGAGATGTACTTATTGCAAAACTACTTGGAAGCTTCAAAGCTCCACTTTCAAACTTAGCATATTTATTAAATGCTATAGCTGAGAAAAAAGGTGAAGAAGCAGCAGAGTAATTAGTCTAAGTAAGAATTTAGAAAACGTAGAGAAAATAAAAATATAATTTAAAAATTTCGGAGGTGCATTTTAAAATGACAAGAGAAGATATGATTCAAGCTATAAAAGATATGAGTGTTTTAGAATTAAACGAGTTAGTTAAGGCTTGTGAAGAAGAATTTGGAGTAAGTGCAGCAGCACCAGTAGCAGTTGCAGGTGGAGCAGTTGCTGGAGCAGCAGCTGAAGAAAAAACTGAGTTCGACGTAGTATTAACTAATGCTGGAGCTGGAAAAATAAAAGTTATAAAAGTTGTTAGAGAATTAACTGGATTAGGATTAAAAGAAGCTAAAGATATAGTTGATGGAGCTCCTAAAACAATTAAAGAAGCTGTAAGCAAAGATGATGCTGAAAGCATGAAAGCTAAACTTGAAGAAGTTGGAGCTACTGTAGAAGTAAAATAGTAAGTCAATGGATTTACGTTGTGGAGTACTTAAATTAAGTACTCCATTTTTGTAACAAAAGAAATAAAGATAACTTAATAAATAAGTTTATTATATATTGACATTAAATAAAAATAATGATAATATAATTCAATGCGAATAAGTAAATCAAGTTATGTATACGTCCATATTTATGGAAAAAGTTCTTCGTATATTTATATAGAATTATAATTATGTGAATATTTTTCTACAAATTGGATAGAATTGCATGATGAATAAGTGTAAGTCCGAAACACAAAGTCCTAGGGGAAAGTGTGTCTTGGGTTATTTTAGTTTATACAAGGGGTGAAAATTATATGGTACATCCTGTAAAAGTTGGTAAAAGGGAAAGAATGAGCTTTTCCAAAGTAAAAGATACAGCTGAAATGCCAAACTTAATCGAAGTTCAAATTGATTCATACGATTGGTTTTTAGCTGAAGGATTGCACGAGGTATTTGATGATATTAATCCTATACAAGATTATACTGGCAACTTATCTTTAGAATTTGTCAACTATAAATTGGATATGGAGAACATTAAGTATTCTGTTGAGCAGTGCAAAGAAAGAGATACTACTTATGCAGCACCATTAAAGGTGAAAGTTAGGTTACAAAATAATGAAACAGGAGAAATAAAGGAACAAGAAGTCTTTATGGGTGATTTCCCAATAATGACTGATCAAGGAACCTTTGTTATTAACGGAGCTGAAAGAGTTATAGTAAGTCAGTTAGTTAGATCTCCAGGAGTATATTATAATTATACTGTTGATAAAACTGGTAAAAAGTTATTTTCTTCAACAGTTATACCAAATAGAGGAGCTTGGTTAGAATACGAGACTGACTCTAATGATGTAATTTATGTGAGAATAGACAAGACAAGGAAGTTACCTATCACAGTACTTATGAGGGTAATGCTAAACTATGGAAGTGATGCTGAGATTCTTGAGGTTTTTGGAGAAGAAGAGAGACTTAAAGCATCCTTAGAAAAAGATAATACAAAAGAAAAGAATGATGCATTACTAGAGATTTATAAGAGACTAAGACCTGGTGAGCCACCAACTGTGGATAGTGCCATTTCATTGATAGAGTCTTTATTCTTTGATGCAAAAAGATATGATTTATCAAAAGTAGGTAGATACAAATTTAACAAGAAGTTAGCTGTTAAATGGAGAATTACTAATCAAATAGCTGCTGAAAACATAATTAATCCTTCTACAGGTGAGATTATAGTTGAAAAGGGAAATAAAATAAGTAGGGAATTAGCTGCAGAAATACAAAACTTAGGTATAAATTCTGTAGACATTCAGGTTGATGATAGAGTTATAAGAGTTATAGGAAATAACTTTGTTGATTTATCTAAACATGTAAGCTTTGATATTTCTGAGCTAAACATTAAAGAATATGTTCACTATCCTACATTAAAAGCGATATTAGAAACGTATCATAATGAAGATGAAATTAAAGAACAAATAAAGGCTAGCGCAAACAAGTTGGTTCCAAAACATATAATTAGAGACGATATATATGCTACATTAAGCTATGAGTTGGGATTGGCGTATGGAATAGGATATGTAGATGACATAGACCATTTAGGAAATAGAAGATTAAGATCTGTAGGTGAATTATTACAAAACCAATTTAGAATTGGTTTATCAAGAATGGAAAGAGTAGTCAAAGAAAGAATGACTGTTCAAGATCAAGAAATAATTACTCCACAGGCTTTAATAAATATAAGACCTGTTGTGGCAGCTATAAAGGAGTTCTTTGGAAGTTCACAGCTATCACAATTCATGGATCAAACAAATCCATTATCTGAGTTAACACACAAAAGAAGATTATCTGCATTAGGACCAGGAGGACTATCAAGAGAAAGAGCAGGATTTGAAGTAAGAGACGTTCACTATTCTCATTATGGTAGAATGTGTCCTATAGAGACACCAGAAGGACCTAACATAGGGTTAATTAACTCATTAGCTACATATGCTAAGGTTAATGAATATGGATTTATGCAGACTCCATATAGAGTTGTTGACAAGGAAACAGGTAAAGCTACAGATAAGATTATATATATAACTGCTGATGAAGAAGATAATTATCTTGTAGCACAAGCTAGTGAGCCGTTAGCTGAAGATGGAAGCTTCATAGATAAAAAGGTTACTGTTAGAGAAAAATCAGAAGTTATAATAGTACCAAGAGAGCAAGTAGATCTAATTGATATTTCTCCAAGACAAATTGTATCAGTTGCTACAGCAATGATACCTTTCTTAGAGAATGACGATGCTACTCGTGCACTGATGGGATCAAACATGCAAAGGCAAGCAGTTCCACTTCTAAAAACACAAGCACCAGTAGTTGGTACTGGTATAGAATATAAAGCTGCAGTAGACTCAGGAGTATTACCTAAGGCTAAGAATGCAGGAGTTGTATCTTATGTTAGTGGAAATGAAATAAGAATAAAAAGAGATATAGATGGTGGTACAGATGTATATAACCTATTAAAATTCAAGAGATCTAACTCTGGTACTTGTATAAATCAACGTCCTATAGTTGATAAAGGAGAAAAAGTTGATATAAATACGGTTTTAGCTGATGGTCCTTCTACAGATTTAGGAGAAATTGCATTAGGTAAAAATATTAGAATTGGATTTATAACTTGGGAAGGTTATAACTACGAGGATGCTATGCTTATATCTGAGGAACTAGTAAGAGATGATATCTTTACTTCAGTTCACATTGAAGAATATGAGTCAGAAGCTAGAGATACTAAACTAGGACCAGAAGAGATTACAAGAGACATACCAAACGTAGGTGAGGATGCTCTAAAAGATATAGATGAGCGTGGAATAATAAGAATAGGTGCAGAAGTAAGATCAGGAGATATTTTAGTAGGTAAAGTTACTCCTAAGGGAGAGACTGAACTAACAGCAGAGGAAAGATTATTAAGAGCTATATTCGGAGAGAAGGCAAGGGAAGTAAGAGATACTTCACTAAGAGTTCCTCATGGAGAAGCTGGTATAATTGTAGATGTAAAAGTATTTACAAAAGACAATGCTGATGAACTTCCACCGGGTGTAAATCAATTAGTAAGATGTTATATAGCTCAAAAGAGAAAAATATCTGTTGGAGATAAAATGGCGGGAAGACACGGTAATAAAGGTGTTATATCCAGAGTATTGCCATTAGAAGATATGCCATTCTTACCTGATGGAAGACCACTTCAAATATGTTTAAATCCTCTAGGAGTTCCATCACGTATGAATATAGGTCAGGTACTTGAAGTTCATTTAGGATGGGCTGCTAGTGAACTTGGATGGCATATAGCTACTCCAGTATTTGATGGTGCTTTAGATACAGAAATTCAAGATTGCTTAGAAAAAGCAGGATATAATAGAGATGGTAAGACTGTACTTTATGACGGAAGAACAGGAGAAGCGTTTGATAATAGGGTTACAGTAGGCTACATGTATATATTAAAGCTGCACCACTTAGTTGATGATAAGATACATGCTAGATCTACAGGTCCATACTCATTAGTTACTCAGCAACCATTGGGTGGTAAAGCTCAATTTGGAGGACAAAGATTTGGTGAGATGGAAGTTTGGGCCCTTGAAGCTTATGGATCAGCTCATACACTTCAGGAAATTCTAACAGTTAAGTCAGATGATGTTGTAGGTAGAGTTAAAACTTATGAGGCTATTGTAAAAGGAGAAAATATACCTGAGCCAGGAGTTCCAGAATCATTTAAGGTACTTATTAAAGAACTTCAAGCATTGTGCTTAGATATTAAACTTTTAGATGAGAATCATGAGGAAATTAAACTTAAAGAATCTGTTGATGACGAAGTTGAAGATTTAGAGGTAAACATAGAAGGTAAAGAGGATTCCTTTACTAAAGAACCTGTAAAAGAATATATTGAGCCAATAGATACTGATTCATCAGAAGTAGAAGAGGATTCAGATTTTGAAGACATAAAATTAGATGATTTCGATGATGAATTAGAGCCAAATCTAGATTCAGGTTTAGATATTGATTTAGAATCTGACCTAGACAGTGATTTAGTTTTAGATGATTTTAATGATGAACATTAAATTGAAGGGAGGATGTACCCTTGTTTGAATTAAATAATTTTGATGCAATACAAATAGGGTTAGCTTCACCAGAACAGATCAGAGAGTGGTCTAGAGGGGAAGTAAAAAAACCTGAAACAATCAACTATAGAACATTAAAACCGGAAAGAGATGGTCTGTTCTGCGAGAGAATATTTGGACCAATGAAAGACTGGGAATGTCATTGCGGTAAATACAAAAGAGTTAGATACAAAGGTATAGTGTGTGACAGATGTGGAGTTGAAGTTACAAAATCTAAAGTAAGGCGTGAAAGAATGGGGCATATAGAACTAGCTGCCCCTGTATCTCACATTTGGTATTTTAAAGGAATTCCATCTCGTATGGGATTAATCCTTGATATGTCACCACGTTCTTTAGAGAAAGTACTTTATTTTGCTGCTTATGTAGTGTTAGATCCAAAGGATACACCACTTGATAAGAAGCAAATATTAACAGAAAAAGACTATAGAGAAGCTGTAGATAAATATGGCTATGATGGTTTTGTAGCAGGAATGGGTGCAGAATCTGTAAAAGTCTTATTGCAAGATATAGATTTAGATAAGCTTTCTGCAGAACTTAAAGAAGATTTTAAAACAAGTACAGGACAAAAGAAAATAAGAACTATTAGAAGACTTGATGTTGTAGAATCATTTAGAAAATCAACTAATAAACCAGAGTGGATGATTATAGATGTAATACCTGTTATACCGCCAGATTTAAGACCAATGGTACAATTAGATGGTGGAAGATTTGCTACATCTGACCTAAATGATTTATACAGAAGAGTAATAAATAGAAATAATAGACTTAAAAAATTACTAGATTTACAAGCACCTGATATTATCGTTAGAAATGAGAAAAGAATGCTTCAAGAAGCAGTAGACTCACTAATTGATAATGGAAGAAGAGGTAGACCGGTAACAGGTCCAGGAAATAGACCATTAAAATCTCTATCAGATATGCTTAAAGGAAAGCAAGGAAGATTTAGACAAAACTTGCTTGGTAAGCGTGTTGACTACTCTGGACGTTCAGTTATCGTTGTTGGACCTGAACTTAAGATGTATCAATGTGGACTTCCAAAAGAAATGGCATTAGAATTATTTAAGCCGTTTGTTATGAAAAAATTAACTGAAAGTGGAGTTGCACACAACATTAAGAGTGCAAAGAGAATGGTTGAAAGAGTTCAGCCTCAAGTATGGGATGTCCTTGAAGAGGTAATTCAAGATCATCCAGTATTACTTAACCGTGCTCCAACACTTCATAGATTAGGAATTCAAGCCTTCCAACCAATACTTGTAGAAGGAAGAGCTATAAAACTACATCCGCTTGTATGTACAGCATATAATGCTGACTTTGATGGAGACCAAATGGCGGTACACGTCCCTCTATCAGTTGAAGCACAAGCAGAAGCAAGATTTTTAATGCTTGCAGCGCACAATATTATGAAAGCTTCAGATGGTAAACCGGTTTGTGTACCTACTCAAGATATGGTTCTTGGCTCTTATTACTTAACATTAGATAAAGAAGGCGCTAAGGGTGAAGGAAGAATGTTCTCATCACCAGAAGAAGTGATGATGGCATATGAAGTTAAGGATGTAGATATACATGCAGCTATTAAAGTTAAAGTATCTAAAATTATTAATGGAGAAAAACGTTATGGAATTATAGATACTACATTAGGAAAGCTTATATTTAATGAATCAATACCTCAAAATCTAGGTTTTGTTGATAGAACTCTACCTGAAAATGAATTCAAATTAGAGATAGATTTCTTAGTCAGCAAGAAAAACTTGGGAAATATAATAGATAAATGTTATACATTATATGGTCCTTCTGAAACATCTAAGATGCTTGATAATATAAAAGCAAAAGGATATCATTTCTCTACTATCGGAGCTGTAACAGTAGCTGTTTCTGACATGGAAGTTCCAGAAATTAAGAAAGAATTACTTGCAGAGGCTGATAATACTATTGAAAAGATAGAAAAGATGTATAGAAGAGGATTCATATCTGAAGATGAGAGATATGAAAAAGTTATAGACAAGTGGACAAAAACAACTGAGGAAGTAGCTGACGCTCTTATGGATAGCTTAGATAAGTTTAATCCGATAAATATGATGGCTGACTCAGGAGCCAGAGGATCTAAGAGCCAAATTAAACAATTAGCAGGTATGAGAGGACTTATGGCTAGTCCATCAGGTAAAATCATTGAGCTTCCAATCAGAGCTTCATTTAGAGAAGGACTTGAAGTATTAGAGTATTTCATATCTACTCACGGAGCTAGAAAAGGAAATGCTGATACTGCCCTTAAAACTGCGGACTCTGGATACTTAACAAGAAGACTTGTTGATGTTAGTCAAGATGTTATAGTAAGACAAGAGGATTGTGGAACTAAAGAAGGTTATGAAGTTAGTGAAATTAAAGAAGGAAATGAAGTAATTGAACCACTAAGTGAAAGACTTTCTGGAAGATATAGTGCTCAAGATATAGTTCATCCAGAAACAGGAGAAGTTCTAGTTAAATGTGATGAGTATATGAATGCTGCTATGGCAGAAAAAGTTGAGAAAGCCGGCGTTAAGAAAGTTAAAATAAGATCTGTATTTACTTGTAACGCTAAAATAGGGGTATGTGCTAAATGTTATGGTATGAACATGGCAACAGCTCAAAAAATCGACATAGGTGAGGCTGTTGGTATTATAGCAGCTCAATCTATAGGAGAACCAGGAACTCAGCTTACAATGAGAACATTCCATACAGGTGGAGTTGTTGGAGCAGATATTACTCAGGGTCTTCCAAGGGTTGAAGAATTATTTGAAGCCAGAAAACCAAAGGGGCTTGCAATAGTAAGTGACTGTGCAGGTACAGTAAGAATGGAAGAAACTAAGAAAAAGCGAACTGTTATAGTGACAAGTAACTCCGGTGAAGAGTTTACTTATGAAATACCATTTGGTTCAAGAATTAAAGTAATCAATGGAGATATAATAGACGCTGGAGATGAAATCACTGAAGGATCAGTAAATCCACATGACATAATAAGAATTAAAGGTGTTAAGGGTGTTAAAAACTATCTTTTATCTGAGGTTCAAAAAGTTTATAGATTACAAGGTGTTGATATAAACGATAAGCATCTTGAAGTAGTTATAAGACAAATGACTAGAAAAATAAAGGTAGAAGAATCAGGTGATACTGAGTTACTACCAGGAACAATGATGGATATATTTGATTTTGAAGAAGCAAATGAAAAGGCTTTAGCGCTAGGTGGAAAACCAGCTGAGGGTAAGATTGCACTATTAGGAATAACTAAAGCAGCACTAGCAACTGATTCATTCTTATCAGCAGCGTCATTCCAAGAGACTACAAGAGTTCTTACAGATGCAGCTATCAAAGGAAAGATAGATCCGCTTGTAGGATTAAAGGAAAATGTAATTATAGGTAAGTTAATTCCTGCTGGAACTGGTATGAATAGATACAGGGGAATTGAAATCTGTGAAAATCAGCCAGTTGCAGAGGTAGAAATTAACGCTTAATCTTAGAGTTAGTTCTATTGACATGAATTATATAAAGTGATAAAATACATTTTGTATGTGATTGATAAAATAGTATTTTATCACTTTATGAATTGAAATTATGAGGGGGGTTAGTATGGTGACTAGACTTGTTGGGGAAAAAGTTGTTGGAGTAAAGCAAACAGCTAAAGCCTTAAAGAACAATCTAGGTTGTAAGCTGTATGTTGCAAAAGATGCAGATAGCAAACTACTAGAACCTATACTTAAATTAGCAGTAGACAGATCCCTAGAAATTATAGAAATTGATACTATGAAAGAACTAGGTGTATTATGTGGAATTGATGTTTCAGCTGCAACTGCACTCATAATTTAAGGTTTGCTAATGACTAATTTATTATAGAATATCTATCATAATATTATTGTGTGAATAGATAAGCATTAGTAATTATTTTAAGGAGGTGAAATAATGCCAACTATAAACCAATTAGTAAGAAAAGGTAGAATGACATTAGCTTCAAAATCTACAGCACCAGCATTAAAAGAGTGTCCACAAAAAAGAGGAGTATGTACTGTAGTTAAAACAAGTACTCCTAAGAAGCCGAACTCAGCGTTAAGAAAAGTAGCGAGAGTTAGACTTACAAACGGATACGAAGTAACTGCTTATATTCCAGGTGAAGGACACAACCTACAAGAGCACAGCGTTGTTCTTATAAGAGGAGGAAGAGTAAAAGACCTTCCAGGTTGCAGATACCACATAGTTAGAGGAGCTTTAGACTCTGCTGGAGTAGCAAACAGATTACAATCAAGATCTAAATACGGTGCTAAGAGACCAAAACAAAAATAGGTCTTAGTTAAAGAGTGCTATGCCTTCGAATTTATATAGATTTACATAGATTATAAGAGCAGAGCACTTTGCGGTAGAGATATCGAGTACCTATGAGTTAATTTTACAATGTTAAGGAGGGAAGAAAAGTGCCAAGAAAAGGATTTATTGCAAAAAGAGATGTATTACCAGATCCAATGTACAATTCAAAAGTTGTTACTAAATTAATAAACAGTGTTATGGAAGATGGAAAAAAGGGTGTAGCACAAAAAATATGCTATGATGCTTTCGATATCATTCGTGAGAAAACTGGAAAAGAACCTCTAGAGGTTTTTGAGGCAGCTATGAACAATATAATGCCATTACTTGAGGTTAAAGCTAGAAGAATAGGTGGAGCTACATATCAAGTACCTATCGAGGTTAGACCAGAGAGAAGACAAACATTAGGTATTAGATGGATGTTGCTAGCTTGTGAAAAAAGAGGCGAGAAATATATGAGAGAAAGATTAGCTAATGAGTTAATCGATGCCTCAAACAACACAGGAGCTGCAGTTAAGAAGAGAGAAGATACTCATAAAATGGCTGAAGCAAATAAGGCTTTTGCTCATTACAGATACTAATACAAAGACTGTTTTGGCTAAGGCCAAAACAGTTTTGTCGAATTTAAAATTACTCGTTAAGAGGAGGAAATAGGAATGGCTAGAAAATACCCTTTAGAGAAATTTCGTAATTTCGGAATTATGGCTCACATAGATGCAGGTAAAACTACAACAACAGAGCGTATTTTATTTTATACTGGTAAAACTCATAAGATAGGAGAAACTCATGAAGGTGCATCTCAAATGGACTGGATGGTTCAAGAACAAGAAAGAGGTATAACAATTACTTCTGCTGCAACAACATGTTTTTGGAATGATCATGAATTAAATATTATAGACACTCCTGGACACGTAGATTTCACTGTTGAAGTTGAGAGATCATTAAGAGTACTAGATGGAACGGTTACAGTACTTGACGCAAAGAGTGGAGTTGAACCACAAACTGAAACTGTTTGGAGACAGGCAGACAAGTATGGTGTTCCAAGAATGATTTATGTTAATAAAATGGATGCTACAGGTGCTGATTTCTTTAGATGTATTAAGACTGTAAGAGATAGATTAAAAGCTAATGCAGTACCAATACAAATTCCTGTAGGTGCAGAAGAGAACTTTAAGGGAATGATAGACTTAATAGCTAATCATGCTATCATAACTTATGATGATTTAGGAACAGATGTAAGAATTGAAGAAATTCCTGCAGAATTAGCTGATAAGGCTGAAGAGTATAGAATGGCTATGGTAGAAGCTATAGCAGAAACTGATGAGACTTTAATGGAAAAATACCTTGAAGGTGAAGAAATCACTGAAGAGGAATTACATGTTGCTTTAAGAAAAGCTACTATAGCAAATGAAATAGTTCCATGTATATGTGGATCATCATATAAAAACAAAGGGGTTCAAGAAATGATAAATGGCGTTGTTGCTTATTTACCATCTCCATTAGATATCCCTGCTGTTAATGGTACTACATTAGATGGAGAAGAAGATTCAAGAGAAGCATCAGATGAAGCTCCAATGTCTGCTTTAGCATTTAAAATTGCTACTGACCCATTTGTAGGGAAACTTGCATTTACAAGAGTTTACTCAGGTATAATGAAAGGTGGTACTTATGTACTTAACTCAACTAAGGGTAAAAAGGAAAGAATTGGAAGACTTGTTAAAATGCATGCTAACCATAGAGAAGAAGTAGAAGAGTTAGAAGCAGGTGAAATCGGAGCAGTTATTGGACTTAAAGGAACTACAACAGGAGATACTTTATGTTCTGAAGATAAACCAATAATTCTTGAATCAATGGAATTCCCAGAGCCAGTTATATCTGTAGCTATTGAGCCAAAGACAAAAGCTGGTCAAGAAAAATTAGGAATAGCTTTAGCAAAACTTGCTGAAGAAGATCCAACATTCAAAACTTATACTAATCAAGAAACAGGTCAAACAATCATCGCTGGTATGGGTGAGTTGCACTTAGATATTATCGTAGATAGATTAACAAGAGAATTCAAAGTTGAATGTAACGTTGGTGCACCACAAGTTGCTTATAAAGAAACAATTAGAAAAGCTGTTAAGGCTGAAGCTAAATATGCTAAGCAATCAGGTGGTAAAGGACAATATGGTCACTGCGTAATAGAAATGGAACCAATCGAAGGTGAATATGTATTTGAAAATGCTGTTGTAGGAGGAGCTATTCCTAAAGAATATATTGCTCCAATTGATAATGGTATAAGAGAAGCAGCTAAGAATGGTATAATTGCTGGTTACGAGACTATCAACTTTAAGATTAGACTTGTACACGGATCA
Organism: Clostridium sulfidigenes; assembly: GCF_052067195.1. Taxonomy (NCBI): domain Bacteria; kingdom Bacillati; phylum Bacillota; class Clostridia; order Eubacteriales; family Clostridiaceae; genus Clostridium; species Clostridium sulfidigenes. Next base: position 38,173 of record NZ_JBQHQR010000003.1, read on the forward strand.
TACCACGAAGTTGACTCATCAGAAATGGCATTTAAAATTGCTGGATCTATGGCATTTAAAAATGCTATGGCTAAAGCAGACCCAGTATTACTTGAGCCAATGGAAAAAGTTGAAATTACAGTTCCAGAAGAGTACATGGGAGATGTAATGGGAGATGTAAACTCAAGAAGAGGAAGAATTGATGGTATGGAAGCTATTAATGGAGCTCAAATTATTAGAGCCTTCGTTCCATTATCTGAAATGTTTGGATATGCAACTACTTTAAGATCAAAAACACAAGGTAGAGGTGTTTACTCAATGGTATTTGATCACTATGAAGAAGTTCCAAAGAGTATTCAAGAGCAATTAGCTAAAAAGTAATTAAGAATATATATAAAGTGAAAATAAAAATGTTTTCTAATTGAGGAGGAATAAGAAATGGCAAAGGAAAAATTTGAAAGAAGCAAACCGCACGTTAATATTGGAACAATAGGACACGTAGACCACGGTAAGACAACATTAACAGCAGCAATAACAACAGTATTAGCAAGTAGAGGATATGCAGAAGCATTCAACTATGCTGATATAGATAAAGCACCAGAAGAGAAGGAAAGAGGAATCACAATCAATACATCACACGTAGAGTATCAAACAGAAACAAGACACTATGCTCACGTTGACTGTCCAGGACACGCAGACTATGTTAAGAACATGATTACAGGAGCAGCACAAATGGATGGAGCAATCCTAGTAGTAAGTGCAGCAGACGGTCCAATGCCTCAAACAAGAGAGCACATACTTCTAGCATCAAGAGTAGGAGTACAATACATAGTTGTATTCTTAAATAAAGCAGATATGGTAGATGATCCAGAATTATTAGAATTAGTAGAAATGGAAATCAGAGAATTATTATCTGAGTATGACTTCCCAGGAGACGATATTCCAATAGTAACAGGATCAGCATTAAAAGCATTAGAAAGCCCAACAGATGAAGCAGCAACACAATGCATCATGGACTTAATGGCAGCAGTAGATAGCTATATCCCAACTCCAGAAAGAGCAACAGATAAAGCATTCTTAATGCCAGTAGAGGACGTATTCACAATAACAGGAAGAGGAACAGTAGCAACAGGAAGAGTTGAGACTGGAATACTAAAAGTTGGAGACGAAATCGAAATCGTAGGATTAACAGAAGAGAAGAGAAAAGTAGTATGTACAGGAGTAGAGATGTTCAGAAAACTTCTAGATGAAGCACAAGCAGGAGATAACATCGGAGCTCTATTAAGAGGAGTACAAAGAGCAGATATACAAAGAGGTCAAGTATTAGCAAAAAGTGGATCAGTACATCCACATATGAAGTTCGTAGGTCAAGTATACGTACTTAAAAAAGAAGAAGGTGGAAGACATACACCATTCTTTGATGGATACAGACCACAGTTCTACTTCAGAACAACAGACGTAACAGGATCAATCAAATTACCAGATGGAATGGAAATGGTAATGCCAGGAGACCACATAGATATGAACGTAGAATTAATCACTCCAATCGCAATGGATGAAGGATTAAGATTCGCAATCAGAGAAGGTGGAAGAACAGTAGGATCAGGAGTTGTAACTTCTATAATCGAATAATTAAGATTTAAAATAATAAATTATTTATTGTCCTGAAAAGGAAATGTGCACAATAAAACCTAGGTAAAAAGAGAGATGGGGACGCCTATCTCTCTTTTTTATGTCTAAATAACTTCTCCTACAATATATACAATAATGAAATATGAATTGTATAAATAAATATGGAGAAAAATCTATAATAATAGATTTTCATTATTTTACCTATTGAATTTAAATGTTATATGATGTACTATACATAAATATAACTTATATAGTATATTTAATTAAAAATAAAAAAAGTTTACTAATATCTTTATATATTCTGAATTTTAGGCAATTATATAAACAAATAGTTAGTAAAGTTACATATTAAATATATAATATTTTTATTAAAGAAAATTAAAGATATTAAAAATTTACAAGAGTAAAAAATGAATAAAAACTCTTGTCAAAGCTAACAAAATAATGTATACTATAGAAGTTGCAATATGGTAACAGCGATGAGGTAAGAGGTTGCCGGGCTTCCGGGGGAATTCTTAACCGAGCATGCTCAATCAAGAATTGGGCGACGGGGTCTGTTGTGCTGTTGTGTTTCTTAAAACAAGAAACGCCAGGAGCAGTTTACAGAACTTCCGCTGTTGCGCGTAAGAAGTAATAGCGTGCGATGAAAAGGAGGGAATGAAATGTCAAAACAAAAAATCAGAATCAGATTAAAAGCGTTTGATCACACAATACTAGATCAATCAGCAGAGAAGATTGTTGAGACTGCTAAAAACACAGGAGCTAAAGTAGCTGGTCCAGTACCGCTACCAACTGAGAAAGATGTAATAACTGTTCTAAGAGCTCCACACAAATACAAAGATTCAAGAGAGCAGTTCGAAATCAGAACTCATAAAAGACTAATCGATATATTAAGTCCATCACCAAAAACTGTTGATGCGTTAATGAGATTAGACTTACCAGCAGGTGTAGATATCGAAATAAAATTATAATCGTACATAGTACATGAAATTGAACTATGATGTACGGGTAATAGAAAAACTATTACTAACTATTATGATCACAATGTGGTCCGCTAATAAGTAGGAGGTGTATTTAAATGAAAAAAGCTATAATGGGTAAAAAATTAGGAATGACTCAAATATTTGATGAAAATAGAAGAGTAGTACCTGTAACAGTTGTAGAAGCTGGTCCATGTGTAGTAATCCAAAAGAAAACAGTAGAAAATGATGGATATGAAGCCATAAAAGTTGGATTTGGAGATATAAGAGAAAAGTTAGTGAATAAACCTAAGAAAGGTGAATTCGCAAAAGCTGGTGTTGTTGTAAGAAGACACATAAAAGAATTTAGATTAGAGGATACAAGTGCTTACGAAGTAGGTTCTGAAATAAAAGCAGAAATCTTCGCAGCAGGAGATAAAATTGACGTATCTGGAATATCTAAAGGAAAAGGATTCGCTGGCGTTATAAAAAGATGGAACTTCCACAGAGGACCAATGAGCCACGGTTCTAAATTCCATAGAGCAGTAGGTTCAATGGGAGCATCATCAGACCCATCAAGAACATTTAAGAATAAAAAAATGCCTGGTCATATGGGAAATGTTAATACTACAGTGCTAAATCTAGAAGTAGTAAGAGTAATACCTGAAAAGAATATTATTCTTATAAAAGGCGGAATACCAGGACCAAACAAAGGTTTAGTAGTAATAAGAAACGCTGTTAAAGCATAAGGAAAGGAGGATGCAGAATGCCTACAGTAAAAGTGTATAACACTGAGAAAAAAGAAGTTGGAGAAATTCAATTAAATGATAGCATTTTCGGAGTAGAAGTTAGTGTTGAAGCAATGCACCAAGTTGTATTAGCTCAATTAGCTAATAAAAGACAAGGAACTCAAAGTGCTAAGACAAGAGCTGAAGTAAGAGGCGGAGGAATTAAGCCTTGGAGACAAAAAGGAACAGGAAGAGCAAGACAAGGTTCTATAAGAGCTCCACAATGGATTCACGGGGGTATCGTATTTGCACCAAAACCACGTGATTACAGAGTTTCCGTTCCAAAGAGTATGAGAAGAGTAGCTATGAAATCAGCTTTAACTTCAAAAGTACAAGATAATGAAATGATAGTATTAGAAAGCTTGGCTTTCGATGCACCAAAAACTAAAGATATGGTAAAAGTTCTTAATGCTTTTGAAACTAAAAAAACATTAATAGTTGTAGCTGAGTCTAATGAGAATGTTTATAAATCAGCAAGAAACATTCCTGGAGTAGCTGTAGTGCCTGTAAACAACATAAATGTTTACGACATATTAAAGTATGAAAACTTAATGATTACTAGAGACGCTGTATCAAAAATTGAGGAGGTGTATGCATAATGAAAATGACTAGTTATGATATAATAAGAAAACCTGTTATAACTGAAAAAAGTATGGCTGCTATGGCAGAAAGAAAATACACTTTCATCGTTGACATACACGCAAACAAAGTTCAAATAAAAAAAGCTGTTGAAGAAGTTTTCGGAGTAAAAGTTGAAGATGTTAAAACTCTAAGAAATTTAGGTAAAACTAAAAGAGTTGGAGTTCACATTGGAAAAAGAGCTGACTTCAAAAAAGCAGTTATTAAATTAGCAGCTGACAGCAAAACAATTGAATTCTTTGAAGGAATGCAATAATATAACGCATTTATTGGCTAGAGCCAGATAAGCGAAAAGGGAGGGAAACCTAATGGCAGTTAAAAAATTTAACCCTACCACTCCTTCAAGAAGAAATATGACTATGGCTTCATTTGAGGAAATAACAACAGATGTACCTGAAAAGTCACTTCTTGTAAGTAAGAAAAAAACTGGTGGTAGAAATGCTCAAGGTAAAATTACTGTTCGTCACCACGGTGGTGGAGCGAAACAAAAATATAGATTAATAGATTTTAAAAGAACTAAAGATGGTATACCAGCTAAAGTTGCAACTATCGAGTACGATCCTAATAGATCAGCTTACATCGCATTAGTTGTATATGCAGATGGTGAAAAGAGATACATAATAGCTCCAGTTGGATTAAAAGTTGGAGATGTTGTAGTATCTGGATCAGATGCAGACATTAAAGTTGGAAATACACTTCCAATAACTAACATACCAGTAGGTACAATAATTCATAACATTGAATTACAAGTAGGAAAAGGTGCTCAACTTGTTAGATCAGCAGGTTCTTCAGCTCAATTAATGGCTAAAGAAGGAGCTTACGCTCAAGTAAGACTACCAAGCGGAGAAGTTAGATATGTAAGAGTAAACTGCAGAGCTACAATAGGAACAGTTTCAAACTTAACTCACGAAATTGTTAATATAGGTAAAGCAGGAAGAAAGAGACATATGGGTATCAGACCAACAGTAAGAGGATCTGTAATGAACCCTAATGACCACCCACACGGAGGTGGAGAAGGTAAATCTCCAGTAGGTCATGCTAGTCCACGTACTCCATGGGGTAAACCAGCTCTTGGATACAAAACTAGAAAAACTAAGAAATACTCTGACAAATTTATTGTTAAGAAAAGAAATAGTAAATAGTTAGAAGAGAAATAAATTCTCTTCTGATTATAACTACTTTACATGAAGGGAGGCCACTAATAGTGAGTAGATCAATTAAAAAAGGACCTTTTGTAAAAGAGTCTCTTCTAAATAAAATAGAAGAAATGAACAAAGCTGGCGAGAAGAAAGTTATAAAGACTTGGTCAAGAAGCTCTACAATTTTTCCTCAAATGATAGGACACACAATTGCTGTACATGATGGAAGAAAACATGTTCCAGTATATGTTCAAGAAGATATGGTAGGACATAAACTTGGAGAGTTCGCTTTGACTAGAACTTTTAAAGGTCATATCGCGAAGGAAAAATCAAGTAGAATGAGATAGTACGGGAAGGAGGAAATTACCAATGGAAGCTAAAGCTATAGCTAAATATGTAAGAATGTCTCCTATGAAAGTTGGGATTGTTCTTGACCTTATAAGAGATAAGAATGTAAATGAAGCTTTCGCTATATTACAATATACTCCAAAAGATGCAGCTGTTGTTATTAATAAGTTATTAAAATCAGCTGTTGCGAATGCAGAAAACAATTTTAATTTAGACAGAAATAGATTATATGTTGCAGAGGCTCATACAGGTGCAGGTCCAACATTAAAGAGATTTAGACCACACGCTCAAGGTAGAGCATTCAGAATTTTAAAAAGAACTAGCCATATAACTATAGTAGTTAAAGAAAGAGCATAAGAAGGAGGGATATAGAGTGGGTCAAAAAGTACATCCACACGGCCTAAGAGTTGGTGTTATCAAGGATTGGGACGCTAAATGGTATGCAGACAAGAAAAATTTTGCAGATAACTTAGTTGAAGATAATGCTATCAGAGAATATATAAAGAAAAGATTATTCACTGCTGGAATATCTAAAATTGAGATAGAAAGAGCAGCTAAAAGAGTTAAAATAAATATACATACCGCAAAACCTGGAATGGTTATAGGAAAAGGCGGTCAAAGTATAGAAGAGCTTAAAGTTGCATTAAAAGAAGTTGTTAAAGATAAATTTGTTTTAATTAACATAGTAGAAGTTAAAACACCAGAAAACAATGCACAATTAATGGCTGAAAACATAGCAGCTCAATTAGAAAAGAGAATATCTTTCAGAAGAGCTATGAAACAAACGATTCAAAGAGCTATGAGAACAGGTGTTAAAGGAGTTAAGACTGCATGTTCAGGAAGATTAGGCGGAGCTGAAATCGCAAGAACAGAGCAGTATCATGAGGGAACAATCCCACTACAAACTTTAAGAGCTGATATCGACTATGGATTTACAGAAGCTAATACAATCTATGGTAAAATTGGTGTAAAAGTTTGGGTGTATAAAGGTGAGGTTCTTCCAACTAAGAAAGTTCAGAAGGAAGAAAGTAACTCATAATAACGTGTAAGGAAGGAGGAATTTGACATGTTAATGCCTAAAAGAGTTAAACATCGTAAGGTACAACGTGGTAGAATGAGAGGTAAAGCTACAAGAGGTAACTTCATTGCTTATGGAGATTATGCTTTACAAGCAACAGAGTGCGGTTGGATTACAAGCAACCAAATCGAATCTGCCAGAATAGCTATAAATAGATACGTTAAAAGAGGAGGAAAGGTTTGGATAAAAATCTTCCCTGATAAGCCAGTAACTGAAAAACCAGCTGAAACACGTATGGGATCTGGTAAAGGTTCACCAGAGTACTGGGTAGCAGTAATTAAACCAGGTAGAGTATTATTTGAAATATCTGGAGTATCTGAAGAAGCTGCTAGAGAAGCTATGAGACTTGCGTCTCACAAATTACCAGTAACAACCAAATTTGTTACTAGAAGAGATTTTGAGGAAATGGGTGGTGAAATCAATGAAGGCTAATGAATTGAAAGAGTTGAGACAAAGTACTCCTCAAGATTTAAATGTAAAACTATCTGATCTTAAATCAGAATTATTTAACCTTAGATTTCAGTTAGCTACAGGACAGTTAGAAAACCCAATGAGAATTAAACAGGTTAAGAAGTCTATAGCCCAAATTAAAACCATCCTTAGAGAAGAAGAATTAAGGGCTTGTGAGCAGTAATACTGAAAGGAGGTTCATCTTGTGGAAAGAGGAAATAGAAAAAGTAGAATCGGAAGAGTAGTTTCTGACAAAATGGATAAGACAATTGTTGTTGCTGTTGAAACTAAAGTTAGACATCCATTATATGGAAAAACAGTTAATAGAACAACTAAATTTAAGGCTCATGATGAAAATAATGAAGCAAAAGTTAACGATAGAGTATTAATAATGGAAACAAGACCATTATCTAAGGATAAGAGATGGAGACTTGTTGAAATCATGGAAAGAGCTAAATAGTTAACTGAAGGGAGGGTATTTACATGATACAACAACAAACATTATTAAAAGTAGCGGATAACTCTGGTGCTAAAGAAATAATGTGTATTAGAGTACTCGGTGGTTCCAAAAGAAAATGGGGAAACATCGGAGACGTAATTGTTGCTAGCGTTAAAAGTGCAACACCAGGTGGAGTTGTTAAAAAAGGTGACGTAGTAAAAGCAGTTATTGTTAGATCAGTTAAAGGTTTGAGAAGAGCAGACGGGACTTATATCAGATTTGATGAGAACGCAGCTGTTATTATAAAAGACGATAAGAATCCAAAAGGAACTCGTATCTTCGGACCTGTTGCTAGGGAGCTAAGAGATAAAGAATATAATAAAATATTGTCACTAGCACCTGAAGTACTATAGGATAGGGGGTAGCAAAGATGAAAGTTCATGTTAGAAAGAAAGACACTGTTATGGTTATCTCTGGAAAAGATAAAGGTAAAACTGGAGAAGTTTTAGCTGTTTATCCTAAGACTGGAAAAGTTGTAGTTGCTGGCGTTAACGTAGTAACTAAACATCAAAAACCAAACAGACAAAATATGCAAGGTGGAATAGTTAACTTTGAAGCAGCTATTAACAGCTCAAAAGTTATGCTATATTGCGATAAATGTAAGAGCGTAACTAGAATAAGCAATAAAGTACTTGATGATGGTACAAAAGTTAGAGTTTGCAAAAAGTGCGGAGAAACATTTTAATTCGCGAAAGGAGGTTTAACAAATGGTTACAAGACTACAAGAGAAATACAATAGTGAAGTAATACCAGCTATGATGGATAAGTTCGGATACAAAAATATAATGCAAGTACCTAGACTTGAAAAAATAGTTATAAATATGGGAGTTGGCGAAGCTAAAGATAACTCTAAAGTTTTAGATGCTGCTGTAAGTGATATGCAATTAATCACTGGACAAAAAGCTGTATTAACTAGAGCAAAAAAATCAGTTGCCAACTTTAAAATAAGAGATAACATGGCAATTGGATGTAAAGTTACATTAAGAAAAGATAAGATGTTCCAATTTGCGGACAAATTAATGAATATAGCATTACCAAGAGTTAGAGACTTCAGAGGCGTTCCTACTAAGTCATTTGATGGAAGAGGAAATTATGCTTTAGGAATAAAAGAACAATTAATATTCCCTGAAATAGAATATGATAAAATTGATAAAGTAAGAGGAATGGATATAATATTTGTAACTACTGCAAAGACAGACGAGGAAGCAAGAGAATTATTAAGATTCCTTGGAATGCCATTTGCTCAATAAAAGGAGGGAATGACTTGGCACGTAAAGCTTTAATAGAAAAGTGGAAAAAAGAACCAAAATATTCAACTAGAGAATACTCTAGATGCAGATTATGTGGAAGACCACATTCTGTCTTAAAAAAATTTGGTATTTGCCGTATATGTTTCAGAGAACTTGCTTATAAAGGACAAATTCCTGGATGCAAAAAGGCAAGCTGGTAATATACAGATCATAGCGAAAGGAGGCACAATTAATGAATATGACTGATCCGATAGCAGATTTGCTAACACGTGTAAGAAATGCAAATATTGTTAGACATGAAATAGTAGAAGTTCCTTCTTCAACAATAAAGAAAGGCATAGCAAATATTATGCTTCAAGAAGGATATATTAAAAATATAGAAGAATATCAAGATGGAACTGTTTCAATGTTAAGACTTAGCATGAAATATGGCCAAAATAAAGAGAGAGTTATAACAGGACTTAAGAGAATATCTAAACCAGGACTAAGAGTTTATAGTGGTAAGGATGATATCCCTAAAGTTTTAAATGGATTAGGAGTTGCAATAATATCAACTTCTAAAGGATTAGTTTCTGATAGAGAAGCTAGAAAATTAGGATTAGGCGGAGAAGTTATCTGCTACATCTGGTAGTTTATGAACAAGGAGGTGCGATTATGTCAAGAGTAGGAAGACTTCCAATAGCTATACCAGCTGGTGTATCTGTTACAGTAACGCCAGACAACGTTGTTACAGTTAAAGGACCTAAAGGGGAATTAACTAGAACAATGGTGAAGAATATAAACATAGCTATAGAGGATAATCAAGTGGTCGTTACAAGACCAAGCGATATAAAAGAACATAGAGCTCTACACGGATTAACTAGAGCATTATTAAATAATATGGTAATTGGAGTAACTAATGGTTTCGCTAAGACATTACAATTAGTTGGTGTTGGATATAGAGCAACAGCAAAAGGTAAGGGATTAACTTTAAACCTAGGATTCTCACACCCAGTTGAAATAGCTGCTGTAGATGGAATTACATTTGAATTAACAGATGCTAATACTATAGTAGTAAAAGGAATCGACAAGGAATTAGTTGGTAAAGTTGCAGCTGATATAAGAACTTGGAGAAAACCTGAGCCTTACAAAGGAAAGGGTATTAAGTACTCTGATGAAGTTATCAGACGTAAGGAAGGTAAGACTGGTAAATAATAGCTATTAGAAAGGAGAGAATTTCATGTTCAATAAAGCTGATAGAAAGCTATCAAGAGAAAGACGTCATTTAAGAGTACGTAAGAAAATTCATGGAACAGCTGAAAGACCAAGACTTGCAGTGTTCAGAAGTGAAAAGAACATATACGCTCAAATTATAGATGATGTTGCTGGAAGAACATTAGTTGCTGCATCTAGTTTAGATAAAGACTTTTCTCTAAAAGTTGGTAGCAATAAGGAAGCTGCTAAACTAGTTGGTGAAGTAGTAGCTAAAAAAGCAATAGAAGCAGGAATTACTGAAGTTGTATTCGATAGAGGTGGATATGTATACCACGGAAGAGTACAAATGCTTGCAGAAGGTGCAAGAGAAGCAGGACTTAAATTCTAAAAAAAGGAGGTACACACATGAAAATAGATCCTAGCACACTTGATCTTAAAGAGAAAGTTGTACACATAAACAGAGTTGCTAAGGTTGTTAAAGGTGGTAGAAACTTCAGATTCAGCGCACTAGTAGTTGTTGGTGATGAGAACGGACACGTTGGTGTTGGAATGGGAAAATCTATCGAAATACCAGAAGCAATTAGAAAAGGTATCGAAGATGCTAAAAAGAACATCGTTAAAGTTGAATTAGATGGAACTACAGTTCCTCATACTATAGATGGTAAATTTGGAACTGGTACAGTTCACATAATGCCAGCTTCAGAAGGAACAGGTGTTATCGCTGGAGGTCCAGCAAGAGCAGTACTTGAGCTTGCAGGATTAAAAGACGTTAGAGCTAAATCATTAGGTTCAAATAACCCAAGAAATATGGTTAGCGCAACTATAGATGGATTATCAAAATTAAGAACAGCAGAGCAAGTTGCAAAACTTAGAGGCAAAACTGTTGAAGAAATTCTAGGATAGGAGGGGAAAACCTTGGCTAAAGTTAAATTAACATTAGTAAAGAGTTTAATTGGTAGAAAGAAAGATCATATTGCTACTGTAGAGGCTCTTGGATTAAGAAAAATAGGTAAAACTGTTGAGCACGAGGAGACTCCTCAGATCAGAGGTATGATTAATAAAGTAAGTTACCTACTAAAAGTAGAAGAAGCTTAAACTAAGGAGGTGTAAATATGAGACTTCATGAGTTAAGACCTGCAGAAGGTGCAAAAAAATCTCCTAAGAGAATCGGTAGAGGTACTGGTTCAGGTTGGGGTAAAACTGCTGGAAAAGGTCAAAAAGGACAAAACTCAAGATCTGGTGGTGGTGTAAGACCAGGATTTGAGGGAGGTCAAATGCCTTTATATAGAAGACTACCTAAGAGAGGATTTACAAATATATTTGCTAAAGAATATACTTGTATAAACGTAGATAGACTAAACATATTTGAGGATGGAACTGTAGTTACTCCAGAGTTACTTCGTGAATCTGGAATGGCTAAGAGAGTAAACGATGGGATAAAGATTCTTGGAAATGGTAACATTGAAAAGAAATTAACTGTTAAAGCTAATAAGATTTCCAAAGCTGCAGCAGAGAAGATTGAAGCGGCAGGAGGAAAAGTTGAGGTGATATAGATGTTATCAACCCTACGAAACGCTTGGAGAGTTCCTGAGCTAAGAAAAAGAATACTATTTACATTAATGATAGTGGTAATTTTTAGAATGGGTGTGTTTATCCCAGTACCAGGAGTGGATGCTAGTAAGATTGCAACTTTAGTTAGTAGTAATTCTGGTTCCCTTCTAAGTTTCTATGACATGATTGCAGGAGGGGCTTTTAGTAAGTTTAGTATATTTGCTTTAGGTGTTACTCCGTATATCAATGCATCGATTATAATTCAATTACTTACAATTGCAATTCCTTATTTAGAACAACTTTCTAAAGAAGGTCAAGAAGGAAGAAAAAAAATACAGAACTATACTAAATATGCAGCTCTAGTATTTGCTGTTATTCAAGCATATGCAGCATATGCTTTAATTAAAAGCTCAGGAGCTATATTGATAGAAGGTTCAATGGGCCTTTTACTAATAATACTAACAATGACAACAGGTACAGCTTTGTTAGTATGGATAGGTGAACAAATTTCAGTATATGGAATTGGAAGTGGTGTTTCTGTTATTATATTTGTAAATATAATATCTTCACTACCACAAACAGCTTATCAAATAGCAGGGCTTCTTAAAACAGGAGAAGTTAGTCCGGTAGAGGTTGTAATATTCGTAGCAGTAGCTTTAGCTTTATTAATTACAGTAATTGTTATAAATTTAGCAGAACGAAGAATTCCAGTGCAATATGCCGGTAAAGCAATAGGAAGAAAAGTTATAAAAGGTCAATCATCACATATTCCAATAGGATTAAATTCTTCTGGAGTTATGGCGATAATCTTTGGTATGTCAGTAATGCAATTTCCAGCGGTTATAGCACAAATATGGCCTGAATCTTCCTTTGCGGTATTTGTTAATAAGAGTTCTTGGAGTATATTTCAGCAAGATACTATGAGATATGTAGTAGCATACTTTTTATTAGTACTATTCTTTGCTTGGTTCTATACTATAATTACTTTCAAACCAGATGAGATGGCAGAGAATATGAATAAATCGTCAGGATTTATTCCAGGTATAAGGCCAGGTGAAAAAACTGAAATTTACTTAGAGAAGATTTTGACAAGAATATCCCTTTTAGGTGGAACATTTGCTGGAATTATAGCTATAGTGCCTATATTAGCAGCTATATTCAGTAATTTTAAGGGAGTTTCATTTGGTGGAACTAGTTTACTAATTTTAGTTGGTGTATCTCTAGATACTATGAAACAATTAGAATCCCAGCTAGTAATGAGACATTATGAAGGGTTCCTTAAATAAAAATTTTAATTTGGAGTTGATACTAGTGAGAGTTATTTTATTAGGTCCTCCTGGAGCCGGAAAAGGAACTCAGGCAAAGTCAATCTGTAATAAATACTCTATACCACACATATCTACTGGAGATATTTTTAGATATAATATCTCTCAAGCAACGCCTTTAGGGATTGAAGCTAAAAAATATATAGATAAAGGTCATCTAGTACCAGATGAATTAACTATCGATTTAATTAAAGATAGATTAAAGCAGGATGACTGCAAAAATGGATTTTTACTAGATGGTTATCCAAGGACTGTAAATCAAGCAGAGGCTTTAGAAGTTTTACTTAAAGAAATGAGTTTAAAACTAGACACTGCCTTATTGATTGAAGTTCCTAAGGGTTTTATTATAGATAGAATGACAGGAAGACGTGTATGTACTACTTGTGGAGCTAGTTATCACGTAAAATATAATCCTACTAAAAACGATGGAAAATGCGACGTTTGCGGTAGCGTTGTAATACAAAGAGCAGATGATAATGAAGCGACAGTAAGTGAAAGACTTGAAATATATGATGCACAAACACAACCGTTAATAGAATATTATAGAGAGAAAAATCTATTAGCAGAGGTTGATGGAACGCAAGCTATTAATGATGTTTTTAAGAATATCTGTGGTATCTTAGGAGCGATAAATAGTGATGAATATTAAGAGTGATACAGAACTAGAATATATGAGGAGTGCTGGTAAGGTTGTTGCCGATACCCTAGCAATGATTCAAAAGGTAATAAAACCAGGAATAACCACTGCAGAAATTGATAAACTTGCTGAAGAGTTTATATTAGCACAAGGAGCTATACCTTCTTTTAAAGGATATGGAGGATTCCCAGGATCAATATGTGCATCAGTAAATGATGTAGTAATACATGGTATCCCGAATGACACCGTATTAGTTGAAGGAGATATAATCAGTGTTGATTGTGGAGCAATACTTAATGGCTATCATGGTGATGCTGCACGAACTTTTCCAGTAGGAAATATTTCTAAGGAAGCACAACATCTAATAGATGTCACTAAAGAATCTTTCTTTAAGGGCATTGAAAAAGCAGTAGTGGGGAACAGACTTACCGATATTTCAGCAGCTATTCAAAAGCATGCTGAGAGTTTTGGATATTCTGTGGTTAGGGATTTTGTTGGACACGGCATAGGAACTTCTATGCATGAAGACCCACAAGTTCCTAATTACGGCACTGCTGGTAAAGGTCCTAAGTTAGTACACGGTGTAGTACTTGCAATTGAACCTATGATAAACATGGGAAATTACAAAGTTAAAATTAAGCCAGATGGTTGGACTGTAGTGACTAGTGATGGAAAGTTATCTGCCCATTATGAAAATACTATAGCAATAACTAATGAAGGTGTAGAAATACTAACTTTGAGCTAATGAGGTGACTAATGTGGATGATGACAGCCTTTTAGGTAAGGTAGTACATTCAAAATCAGGAAGAGATAAAGGAAAATACTTTATCATTATTGGTATAATAGACGATGAGTATGTCTATATTTCAGATGGAGACCTTAGAAAAATTGATAGGCCAAAGAAAAAGAAAATTAAACATTTATCTTTTACAAATATTTTGGCTGAAGATATTAGAAGTGCTATCTTATGTGATGGAAAGATCAGTAATTCTAAAATAAGAAAATTTTTGCAGGTTGAGGATATAATAGAGGAGGTTTGATTACCCTTATGTCAAAAGATGATATAATTGAAATGCAAGGTGTCGTTTTAGAAACTCTACCTAATGCAACTTTCCAAGTTGAATTAGAGAGTGGGCACAAGATACTTGCTCATATTTCTGGAAAGTTAAGAATGAACTTTATAAGAATTTTACCAGGCGATAAGGTTACAGTAGAACTTTCTCCATATGATTTGACTCGTGGGAGAATAACTTGGAGAGATAAGTAATAAGGAGGGTTAGCTATGAAGGTAAGACCATCAGTTAAACCTATATGTGAAAAATGTAAAGTTATAAAAAGAAAAGGAAGAGTAATGGTTATCTGTGAAAATCCTAAACATAAACAAAAACAAGGTTAATGAAAATAAATAAGTAGTGATACTTAGGAGGTGTAGATTGTAGATGGCAAGAATTGCAGGTATTGACCTACCAAAAGAAAAAAGAGTTGAGATAGGTCTAACTTATATATTTGGTATAGGACTACCAAAATCTCATGAAATACTTGAAGCTACAGGAGTGAATCCTGATACAAGAATCAAGGATTTAACTGAAGATGAAGTAAACACATTAAGAGATTATGTAAATAAGAGCATAATGGTTGAAGGTGATCTTAGAAGAAAAGTTGCCTTAGATATAAAGAGACTTAAAGAAATCGGATGTTATAGAGGAATAAGACATAGAAAAGGTCTTACAGTTAGAGGTCAAAAGACTAAGACTAATGCAAGAACAAGAAAAGGTCCTAAGAAGACTATAGCAGGCAAGAAGAAATAGTAAGGAGGGAATATAATGGCTCAAAAGAAAGTTAGAAGTAGAAGAAAAAAAGAAAGAAAAAATGTTGAGCACGGTGCTGCACACATAAAATCTACTTTCAATAATTCCATCGTTACACTTACTGATGCAGCTGGAAACGCATTGTCATGGGCAAGTGCTGGTGGATTAGGATTTAGAGGTTCAAGAAAAAGTACTCCATTTGCAGCTCAAATGGCAGCTGAAACAGCAGCTAAAGCAGCGATGGAACATGGTTTAAAAAGCATAGAAGTTTATGTTAAAGGTCCAGGAGCAGGTAGAGAAGCGGCTATAAGATCACTTCAAGCTGCAGGATTAGAAGTTACTTTAATCAAAGATGTAACTCCAATTCCACACAATGGATGTAGACCACCAAAAAGAAGAAGAGTTTAATTAACAGGAGGTGTAATGAATGGCAAGATACACAGGCGCTACATGCAGACTTTGTAGAAGAGAGGGCCTTAAGCTTAACCTTAAAGGTGACAGATGCTTCACTGAGAAGTGCGCTTTTACTAGAAGAGGTTATGCACCAGGTCAACACGGTCAAAGCAGAAAGAAAATGTCAAACTATGGAACTCAATTAAGAGAAAAGCAAAAAGCTAAGAGAATATATGGAGTTCTAGAAGGACAATTTAGAAAGTACTATGAGAAAGCTGAAAAGCAAAGAGGAATTACAGGTGAAAACCTATTAAAATTCCTAGAATTAAGATTAGATAACGTTGTTTATAGATTAGGATACGGAAGCTCAAGAGTTGAAGCTAGACAATTAGTAAACCACGGACATTTCTTAGTAAATGGTAAAAAAGTAGATATCGCATCTTACTCTGTTAAAGCTGGAGATGTTATATCAGTTAGAGAAAAAAGCAGATCTTCTGAAAAATTCAAAGTTTTTGCTGAAAATCCAAAAACTCTACCAACTTGGTTAGAAGGAAATATTGAATCATTTGAAGGTAAGGTTGCTTCAATACCAGCAAGAGAAGACATAGACGTTCCTGTTAACGAAACATTAATCGTTGAGTTATACAGTAAATAGTCAATAATGTAATCAGTTGCCCTCGATATAAAAAAACCACTAAATTTAAAAGGAGGGTTATAAATGTTAGAAATTGAAAAGCCAAAAATAGAATGTGTTGAAACCGCTGAAAATGGTACATATGGCAAATTTGTTGTTGAACCATTAGAAAGAGGTTATGGAATAACTTTAGGTAATGCATTAAGAAGAATTCTTCTTTCTTCACTACCTGGAGTTGCTGCTAATTCGATTAAAATTGATGGTGTTTTACACGAATTCTCAACTATACATGGAGTTAAAGAAGATGTTTCTGAGTTAATTCTAAATATAAAAGAATTAGCACTTAAGATGTCTGGTGAGGGCCCAAGAACAATATATATTGATGCTGAAGGTCCTGGTGAAGTTACAGGAGCAGATATTAAAGTGGACGGAGATGTTGAAGTAGTTAATAAGGATCTTCATATTGCTACCCTAGATGATGGTGGAAAGTTATTTATGGAGATAAATATTAATAGTGGTAGAGGTTATGTTTCTCAAAATAAGAACAAAACTGATGATAAGCCAATATCAACTATACCTGTTGATTCAATATATACTCCAGTTAAAAGAGTTAACTTTACAGTTGAGAATACAAGAGTAGGACAGATCACAGATTATGATAAATTAACTATAGAAATTTGGACAAATGGAACTATTAGACCTGATGAAGCTATTGGTTTATCAGCTAAAATTCTTATTGAACACTTTAAACTATTTATGACATTAACTGATCATGCAGATAATGTTGAAATAATGATAGAAAAAGAAGAAGATAAGAAAGAAAAAGTTCTAGAAATGACTATAGAAGAACTAGATTTATCTGTTAGAAGCTTTAACTGCTTAAAGAGAGCTGGTATTAATACTGTTCAAGAGTTAACAGAAAAATCAATGGATGATATGATGAAGGTAAGAAACCTAGGAAAGAAATCTCTTGAAGAGGTTGAGCAAAAACTTGAAGGCTTAGGATTGGGATTCAAACCTAGCGAGGAGTAAGGAGGTATAGAGATGGCACAGCAACGTAAGTTAGGACGTCCAACTGATCAAAGAATGGCAATGCTTAGAAATCTTACGACTAGTTTCTTAAAGCACGGTAGAATTGAAACAACTGAAGCTAGAGCAAAAGAAACTAAAAGATTAGCTGAGAAAATGATAACTTTAGCTAAAAGAGGAGATCTTCATGCTAGAAGACAAGTGCTTGCATTTGTTACAGAAGAGGATGTTGTTAAGAATTTATTTGATAACGTAGCTCCAAAGTACGCTGAGAGAAATGGTGGATACACTAGAATAATGAAAATGGGACCTAGAAGAGGCGACGGAGCAGAGGTTGTTGTATTAGAATTAGTATAATAATTCAAGGGGATTAAGTAAGGCTAACTTAGTCCCCGTTTTGTTATAAAATTGAGTATTAGATAGTAACTCTCTAATGGAGGGATAATTGATGGAAACTAATATAAATTCTAGAGATAATCAAATTGAAAAGCTTAATGAAATTAATAAAATAAATAATTTAAATTCATCCAGTGAAAAAGTACCGGAAGTTATTAGTGAAAACTTGAGATACACTTATCCTCCGGATAGTGAAGGTAATATAAAATTGGCTATAGATGGTGTTAATATTACCATTAATAAGGGTGAGTTTGTAGTTGTATTAGGTCATAATGGATCAGGAAAATCTACTTTTGCAAAACATATAAATGCACTCTTAATTCCAACAGAGGGCAAAATTAGTGTGTCTGGATATGATACTAGTAAAGAAGAAAACATATGGAATGTAAGAAGCAAAGCGGGTATGGTTTTTCAAAACCCTGATAACCAAATTGTTGCAACTATAGTAGAAGAGGATGTAGCTTTTGGACCTGAAAATTTAGGCGTAGAACCTAAGGAGATAAGAAGAAGAGTAGACGAGTCACTTAAGAGAGTAAACATGTATGATTATAAAAAACATGGACCACATCTTCTATCTGGGGGTCAAAAGCAACGTGTAGCTATTGCTGGTATATTAGCTATGATGCCTGAATGCATAGTATTAGATGAGCCAACAGCCATGCTTGATCCATCTGGAAGAAAAGAAGTTATAAATACGATAATGGATTTAAATAAAAACAATGGGATTACAATAGTATACATAACACACTTTATGGAAGAAGCTGTTGCAGCAGATAAGATATATGTTATGGATTCAGGAAAAGTTATAGTAGAAGGAAAGCCAAGAGAAGTATTTCAAAATGTAGAAATTATGAAAAACTTAGGTTTGGATGTACCGCAAATGACAGAATTGGCTTATGAATTAAATAAATCAGGTGTTAATATAAAATCGGATATATTAACTATAGATGAGATGGTGAGAGAATTATGTCAATTAAAATAGAAAATTTAACTCATATATATATGGCTAAAACTCCCTTTGAAAAGGTTGCCCTTAGTAATGTTAATGTGAATATAAATGATGGCGAATTTGTAGCCCTCATTGGACATACAGGCTCAGGTAAATCTACTTTGATACAACACATGAATGGGTTATTAAAACCTAACAAAGGAAAAATATTTGTTGATGGTGTAGATATTACTGCTAGTGGAGTTAAGCTTACGGACATAAGAAAAAAAGTTGGATTAGTATTCCAATATGCAGAGTATCAACTTTTTGAGGAAACAATAGAAAAGGACATAATGTTTGGACCTAAGAATTTAGGGCTTAATGATGTGGAAGCTTTAGCAAGAACTAAAAGAGCCATGGACATGGTAGGTTTAGACTATGAAACTTACAGAAATAAATCTCCATTTGACCTAAGTGGAGGACAAAAAAGAAGAGTAGCAATAGCTGGAGTTGTAGCTATGGAACCAAGGGTTTTAATATTAGATGAACCAACAGCTGGATTAGACCCTAAGGGGAGAGATGAAATTCTAGGAGAGCTATATAAGCTTCATAAATCCTATAACATGACTATCATTCTTGTATCTCATAGCATGGAGGATGTGGCAAAGGTTGCAGACCGTATATTGGTAATGGATGAAGGAAAATGTGTATTAGATGGTACACCACAAGAAATATTCAAAGAAGTAGATACATTAGAAAATGTAGGTCTTGCAGTTCCACAGGTAACATATCTTATGCGAGAATTGAGAAGGGTTGGATTTGAATTACCTGATGATATTTTCACATTAGAACAAGCTAAAAAAGAGTTACTTAAGATACTAGCAAAAAACTAGGCTCTTTTATAAAGTTGTGGAGGAGTAAATATGATTAAAGATATTACCATAGGCCAATATATACCTGGAGAGTCATTTGTCCATAAATTAGATGCTAGGGTAAAAATACTATTTTCCTTACTCTTTATAATAGACTTATTTTTAATAAAAGAGTTCTCAGGATATATTGTTATTTTTATATTTACAATGATGGCTATAATTGTATCTAAGATTCAATTTAGATATATATATAAGGGATTAAAGCCTATATTTATATTAATGATAATAACGGCACTATTTAATGTGTTTTTAACTAGAGGTAACGTATTATTATGGCAATGGGGATTTATTAAAATATATAAAGAAGGTATAGTAACAGCTATATTTATGATACTAAGACTTACTTTTCTTATTATAGGAACATCTCTATTAACATTAACTACATCACCAATAGAACTTACTGATGGAATAGAAAAATTACTAGGACCATTTAAGAAAATTGGTGTACCAGCTCATGAACTTGCCATGATGATGACTATAGCACTACGATTTATACCTACTTTAATGGATGAGACTGATAAAATAATGAAGGCTCAAAAGGCAAGAGGTGCAGATTTTGAAAGTGGAAGTATAGTTAATAGAGCTAAAAGCCTTATACCACTACTTGTACCGCTATTTATTAGCTCCTTTAGAAGAGCTGATGAATTAGCAATGGCAATGGAAGCTAGATGCTATAGAGGTGGAGAAGGCCGAACTAGAATGAAGATACTAAAAGTAACTTCGAGAGATTATGTAGGAATGATTGTTATGTCTGCATTAACTATAATAGTTATATATATGAGATTTTAGATGTAGTAGAATAAAGGGATATATATATGAAAAACGTTAAGTTAATACTAGAATATGATGGAACTAATTATATGGGTTGGCAAAAACAGCCTAAGGGAGAAACCGTTCAAGGAACAGTTGAAAATGCAATCTCTAAGATCACTGGGGAAAAAGTTGAAGTGATTGGTTGTAGCAGAACCGATAGTAAAGTCCATGCTAAAGGATACGTATGTAATTTTAAGACTAGTAGTAATATTCCTGTAGAAAAGTTTAGAGAAGCATTAAATCATGTATTACCAGAAGATATATCTGTAATTAAGTCCTCACAAGTTCATGATGATTTTCATGCTAGATATGATTCAAAAGGGAAGATGTATTGCTATACAATACTAAATACAGAAGTAAGAATGCCCATATGTAGAAATTTTTCATATCACTATAAAAAGAGTTTAGATATAGAGAAAATGAAGGATGCTGCAAAATTTTTTATAGGAACTCATGATTTTGAAGCTTTTAGGAATATTGGAAGTTCAGTTAAAACGACTACAAGAACTATTAGTAAAGTTGATATAGTTAAGAACGAACACTATATCAAAGTATATATAGCTGCTGATGGATTTTTATATAATATGGCAAGAATTATGATAGGAACGCTTATAGATGCAGGAAATGGAAAAATAAAAGCAGAAGATATACCTAAAATAATATTAAGTAGAGATCGAAAAAAAGCAGGCAAAACATGTTCACCCCAAGGTTTGTGTTTAATTGAAGTTTATTATTAATAATAGTAAAAATCATTGACACACCCGGGAAATTGTATTATAATGAATTTTGTTCGTATAATAAATATTTGTGTGTAAGATCCATTAGCCCCGGATCTTTATCCATAGAATTATAATTGTTAAAAATCAGGGAGGTAGTAAGATGAAATCATACTTAGCTAAACCAAGTGAAATACAAAGAAAATGGTATGTAGTAGACGTTGAAGGAATGACTTTAGGTAGAGCTGCAAGTCAAATAGCTTCTATATTAAGAGGTAAAAATAAACCAGAATTTACTCCAAATGTAGATACTGGAGATCACGTAATAGTTGTAAATGCAGAGAAAATTGTTTTAACAGGAAAGAAATTAGATCAAAAAATGTTAAGACATCACTCATTATACCCAGGCGGATTAAAAGAGATCCCTTACAGAGAAGCATTAGCTAAGAAACCAGAATTCGTATTTGAAGAAGCTGTAAGAAGAATGCTTCCAAAAGGAGTTCTTGGAAGACAAATGGCTAAGAAGCTAACAGTTTACAGAGGACCAGAGCACAAAAATCATGCTCAAAAACCAGAAGTATTAGAATTAAAATACTAATATAGTATTGTAAGGAGGAATAAATAATGGCAAAAGTTCAACATTTTGGAACAGGTAGAAGAAAGAAATCAGTTGCTAGAGTAAGACTTGTACCTGGTGAAGGTAAAGTTGTAATAAATAAAAGAGATATGGATAACTACTTTGGATTAGATACATTAAAATTCATAGTTAACCAACCATTAGTATTAACAGGAACTAAAGACAAATTTGACGTTTTAGTTAATGTACACGGTGGTGGATACACAGGTCAAGCTGGAGCTATCAGACACGGAATATCAAGAGCTTTATTAAAAGCTGATGAGAGCTTAAGACCAGAACTTAAGAAAGCTGGATTCTTAACAAGAGACCCAAGAATGAAAGAAAGAAAGAAATACGGTCTTAAAAAAGCAAGAAGAGCTTCTCAATTCTCAAAAAGATAGTATTTGTACATACAACTGTATGTTATATAAAAATAAGGAGTATATATGCAAATATATACTCCTTATTTTTATTTTGTGTAAATTTTTTAGGTAAACTCATTTTATATATAATCAGTAGTGAAGTTTAAATTATAACATTACTTAATATGTTTATAAAAAGTTATGTTAAATTCGTGTTAAATATGTAAATAAGTATTAACATGTTTTTGATTATAGTGTATTATTAATATGGAATTTTAATGGACAAAGAAAAAGTACATATTGTGGAATGAGATTTATTGTAGGAGGTAAATTGATGTATAATATCATATTTTTGATTATTAACCTTTTAGGAGGATTGGGACTTTTTCTATATGGGATGAAGCTTATGGGAGATGGTCTTGAAAATGCAGCAGGAGATAAACTGAAGGGTATTTTTGACAGGATAACATCTAATCCAGTGAAAGGTGTGCTAACAGGTACCATTGTCACTGCTATTATTCAAAGTAGTAGTGCTACTACAGTAATGGTTGTTGGATTTGTTAATGCAGGACTTATGAATTTATATCAAGCAACATCTGTTATAATGGGAGCTAATATTGGTACTACAATAACAGCCCAATTAATAACATTTAAATTTGATGCTTTTGCACCTGTATTTTTAGCCATTGGTGCAGTTATGATACTTTTTTGCAACAAAAGAAAAGTAAAAGAAGTGGGTCAAATTATCCTTGGATTTGGTATATTATTTTTAGGATTAAAACTTATGTCAAGTGCAATGTCACCGCTTAAGGACTCAGTATTCTTTACAAATTTAATACTAAAATTAGAAGGACATACTATATTAGGGCTTTTAATAGGAATGATGATGACAGCTGTCCTTCAAAGTTCATCAGCTTCTACTGGTATACTAGTAGCATTAGCATCTACAGGAAGCTTACCATTAACAGTAGCAATACCAATATTATTAGGTAATAACATTGGTACATGTGTAACAGCATTAATATCTAGCATAGGAACTTCAATAACGGCAAAAAAAGCAGCAGTTATTCACTTGTTATTTAACCTTATAGGAGCTGTTATATTCTTAATTATTCCAGTTACATTCTTAGCTAATATAGTTTTATCAATAAGTCCAGATGTAGGTGCTGAAGCTATACCAAGACAAATAGCAAATGCGCATACCTTATTTAATTTGGTAAATACATTACTATTACTTCCTTTAATTAAATATCTTGTTGCATTTGTTAATAAGATAATTCCTGGTGAAGATGAAAAAGATGTACCAGGTGTTAAATATATAGACGAAAGATTGCTAGAGACTCCAGCAATAGCTTTTGGCCAAACAACTAATGAAATAGTAAGAATGGGTGAGAAGGCAAAGGAAAATTTAAAAGTAGCTATGAATTCTTTTTTACAAGGAGATGAAGAGCTAATAAAGGTAGCATATAATAATGAAAAGATAATTAATCTATTAGAACATGATATAACAAGATATCTAGTTAAGTTATCTAACTCAGATTTAGGTGACGAACAGAGAGCAGAACTAGCTGCATATTTCCATGTGGTAAATGATATTGAGCGTATAGGAGATCATGCAGAGAATATTGCAGATCTTGCTAGTGAGAGAATCACAAAAAGATTAAGTTTTTCTCCAGATGCTATGAATGAAATAAAAGGTATGTTTGACTATACTATAAGTGCAGTAGAAATGAGTATAGAGTGTTTTAAAAGTTATAATAGAGAAAAAGCAGCAGGGATAAGAGGAATAGAAGAAAGAATAGACTCCCTAGAAAAAGAACTAAGGGCATCACACATAAAGAGATTAAACACTGGTGTATGTAATGCTGTAGTGGGAACAATTTTCTTGGATTTGATAAGCAATTTAGAGAGAATAGGGGATCACTCAGTAAATATAGCTGAAATAATATATGAAAACTAAAATTAATAGTTTTTTATAGCTTATGTTAAAACCTTTTGGATAATATATATCCAAAAGGTTTTTATTATATAGGTAAAAGAATAATAGTATGAATTTATGAATAAGTATAATTACAGAGTAATAAAAAAGGTGGGGGAAACCATTAAGAACACTAAATTAATATCAATACTTACAGTAATTATTTTAGGATTCATATGCATGTCTGTAATTAATGTAAACAAGGTGGTTACAACTTATAAAAATGCTGAATCAGAACAAGAAAAAAATAAAGTAATACTAATTGATCCAGGACACGGAGGAATAGATGGAGGTGCTTCATCTAAAGATGGAACTACAGAAAAGGATATAAACCTAAACATTGGACTTCTATTAGGTGCAAATTTAAAAAGTCAAGGATATAAGGTTGAATTTACAAGAACAGAGGATATAGGACTTTATACTGAAGGAAAATCAGTAAAAGAGAAAAAATATGAGGACTTAAATAAAAGAGTAAGTTTGAAGGAAGAAACAAAGTGTGACATATTTGTTAGTATACATCTAAATACATTTCCAGAATCATATTGTAAGGGTGCTCAAGTATGGTACTCCAATTATGAAGGAAGCGAAAGGTTAGCAAATATCATGCAAGGTACATTAAAAGATAAATTGGACCAGTCCAATAAGAGAAAAGCAAAGGCTGCAGGCACTCAATATAAAGTACTGAGAGGAAATGATACTATGGCAGGAGTTATTGTAGAGTGCGGATTTCTAAGTAATCCTGAAGAATATCAAAAGTTAAAGGATGAAGAATATCAAAAGAAAATTGCAGATGCGTTAGCTGAATCTATAAGCATTTACTTGAAAGAAGGAGCAAATTAAAGATAAGAGCCTACTTTTTCTATAAAAGGTGGGCTCTTTATAGAATATACAAAAATGTGAAATTGCAAATGATTAGTCCAT
This sequence comes from Clostridium sulfidigenes, assembly GCF_052067195.1. Lineage (NCBI taxonomy): Bacteria > Bacillati > Bacillota > Clostridia > Eubacteriales > Clostridiaceae > Clostridium > Clostridium sulfidigenes. The sequence goes on from NZ_JBQHQR010000003.1 coordinate 63,167, forward strand.
ATGATATTATGATTAAGGATTGGATTAAGCCATTGGTCCAAAGGGTCAGGAGATGAGATTTTGAACATTACAATTGATAAAAAAAATGGGATACCTCTCTATATCCAAGTAAAAAAACAAATAATGCATCTTATAAAAGATGGAACTTTGAGAGTTGGAAGTAAAATGCCGACAGAAAGAGAATTGTCTCAAGAGTTAGTTGTTAGTAGAAATACCATTAGCGCTGCCTATAATGAACTAGAAGCTAAGGGAGTATTAAAATCTATTCGAGGAAAAGGAACTTTTGTAGCAGAAGAAGTAGTATCATGGCAAAGTTATGATAGCAGAAGGAAGATAAATAAATTTGTGGATTTAGCTCTAGAAGAAGCTTTAGAATGTGGTATAGATCCAGATGATTTTTTAGATATAGTAACAAATAGGGTTAGTGAGAAAAAGGATGTTATGAATAAAGTTACTTCAGCATTTGTAGAATGTAATATTGAGCAAGCGAGAATGTTTAGTAAAGAAATAACATCAATAACAAGTATGAATACGATACCATTTACTTTAACGGACTTAGAAAAAATGAGTGATGACACAAAGGACAAGCTTTCGACTTGTGAAGTAATTATATCACCTTTCAATCATGTAAATGATGTAGATGGATTTTTAAAAGGCTTTAACAAGGAAATACTAGGAGTAGCAGTAAGCCCTAATCTAGAATCCATTGTAAGAATCGCTAGACATCCTTCAGGAACAAAATTTACTTTTATTTGTTTATCTGAAGAGTTTATATTTAAAATTAAGTCAGCACTTGATAATGCGGGTCTTTCAGATTTATCAGTTGAGTATTTTAGTATAACTGAAGAAGCTAAATTAAAACGCATAATTGATAAATCGGAGGTACTAATAGTAACTCCAGGTAGATATAAGGATGTTTGTAAGCTTAACCATGAAAATAAAGAGCTTATAGAATTTTCTTACAACTTAGACTCTACATCAGTGAAGGCGCTTAAGTCAAAAATTGTAGAATTAAAGTATCAAAAAAATTAATTCAGGAGGAATTAAAAATGGAAAAGAAGACATTAGTTCTTGGTGTTATTGGAGCAGATTGTCATGCTGTAGGTAACAAAATCATGGATTATGCATTAACAGAAGCAGGGTTTGAAGTTATCAATATTGGTGTACTATCACCACAAGAAGACTTTATAAATGCTGCAGTGGAAACAAATGCTGATGCAATAATTGTTTCTTCTCTTTATGGACATGGAGAGATTGACTGTAGAGGCTTAAGAGAAAAGTGTGATGAATCAGGATTAAAAGATATCCTTATCTATGTTGGTGGTAACATAGTTGTAGGTAAACAAGATTGGGATGAGGTTTATTCAAGATTTAAAGCAATGGGCTTTAATAGAGTTTACCCACCAGGAACAAGTATAGACACTACTATACATGACTTGAAAGAGGATTTAGGAATAGAATAGACATAAGCACATAAACTAACTAATTAAAGTAGATTTTACTTGGAGTTTTAATAGAGAGCTGGAGTGATTTAAATGAATGCATATTTACTTTTAGACTTTGGTAGTACTTATACCAAATTGACTGCAGTAGATATAGATAATGAAGAAATATTAGCTACAGCCAAGGACATAACAACTATCGAAGATGATATAATGATAGGATTTAATAAAGCTTATGATAAGCTAATGAATAAGCTAGAAGGTAAAGAAGTAAATTTTGTTGAAAAGCTTGCTTGTTCATCTGCAGCTGGAGGCTTAAAGATGGTTGCAATTGGGCTTGTGCCAGATCTTACAGCAGAAGCTGCTAAGAGAGCTGCTTTAGGAGCAGGAGCTCGAGTTATAAAAGTATATAGTTATGAATTAACTAAGGATGAAGTATTAGAGATAAAAAATTCTGATGTAGATATAATTCTTTTAGCCGGTGGTACTAATGGAGGAAATAAACAATGTATTCTACATAACGCAAAGATGCTAGTAGATTTAGATGTTAATCTTCCTATAGTTGTTGCTGGAAACAAAAGTGCTAATGATGAAATAAAAGAATTATTTCAAAAAGCTGGATTCTATTTCAGCATAACAGAAAATGTTATGCCTCAATTAAATGCTTTAAATGTGGAACCAGCAAGAGAAGAAATAAGAAAAGTATTTATGGATAGGATAACTGATGCAAAAGGACTATCCAACGCAGAAAATTATATAAATGGTATACTAATGCCTACACCAGCAGCTGTACTTAAAGCAGCTAGAGTGTTGGGAGAAGGCACCGATGAAGAAGAAGGTATTGGAGACTTAATCATTGTTGATATAGGTGGAGCTACTACTGATGTACACTCTATAGGATATGGAGAGCCAACAAAGGGTGGAGTAAATATGAAGGGGTTAGAGGAACCTTTTGCAAAAAGAACTGTAGAAGGTGACTTAGGTATGAGATATTCAGCTGTGTCTCTTTGGGAAGCAGCAGGTAGTAGAAAGCTTAGAGCATACTTAAATGATAAAGATAGAAAAATACAAATTGAAGAAAGATGTAAATATAGGAATAGCAATATTAAAATGGTACCTGAAACAGATGAAGATATAAAATTTGATGAAGCTATGGCAAAGGCAGCTACAGAACTTTCTATGGAAAGACACTGTGGCACTGTTGAATGCATATACACTCCAATGGGAGCTGTATATAATCAATTAGGAAAAGATCTTATGGATGTAAAATATATGATTGGCACAGGTGGCGTTTTAGTTCATAGCGAACATCCAGGTGAAATATTGAAAGCAGGAACCTTTGATAAAGAAAATGCTACTTCTTTAAGACCTAGAAATCCAAAAACTTTAATAGACAAAACTTATATATTATCATCAATGGGTCTGTTAGCTCAGGATTATCCTGACAAAGCAATAAGAATAATGAAAAAATATTTAGTGGAAGTGTAAATTACTAGGAGGTAAATTAAAGTGGAACTAAAAAACAAAAAGTGGACCGAGGAAGAGTTTTTTAAGACAAGAGAAGAGGTTTTAGCACAATGGCCAACAGGTAAAGAAGTAGATTTACAGGAGGCTATAGACTACAACAAAAAAATTCCAGCACACAAGAACTTTGCTAAAAAATTAATGGAAGCAAAGGAAGCGGGCATAACATTAGCTCAACCTAGGGCCGGTGTAGCTTTATTAGATAGCCACATAGAATTACTAAACTACTTAGACAAAGAAGGTGGAGCAGATCTTCTACCATCAACAATAGATAGTTACACAAGACAAAATAGATATGAAGAATGTGAAGTTGGGATACAAGAAAGTATAAAAGCTAGAAGATCACTTTTAAATGGATTTCCAGGGGTTAACCACGGGGTTAAAGGATGTAGACAAGTATTTGAATCTGTTAACTTACCATTAGAATCAAGACATGGTACTCCAGATGGTAGATTACTTGCAGAAATTACTCATGCATCAGGTTGGACATCAAATGAAGGTGGCGGTATATCATATAATATACCATATGCTAAAAGTGTTACTCTAGAAAAAACTATTCTTGATTGGCAATATTGTGATAGATTAGTAGGTTTCTATGAAGAGCAAGGTATATCTATTAATAGAGAGCCATTTGGTCCATTAACAGGAACTTTAGTACCACCAAGTACATCTAATGCAGTTGCAATAGTAGAAGCATTACTTGCAGCAGAACAAGGTGTTAAGAATATTACAGTTGGATATGGTCAGTGTGGTAACTTAATACAAGACGTAGCAGCAATTAGAGCTCTTGAAGAGCAGTGTAGCGATTACTTAAGAGCGTATGGTTATGGTGATGTTTACCTAACAACAGTATTCCATCAATGGATGGGAGGCTTCCCAGCTGATGAAGCTAAGGCTTTTGGTGTTATATCTACTGGAGCAGCAGCTGCTGCATTAGCAGGGGCTACAAAAGTTATAGTTAAAACCCCACATGAAGCTATAGGTATACCAACAAAAGAAGCAAATGCTCAAGGTATAAGAGCAACTAAAATGACTTTAAATTTATTAAAAGGTCAACAAATGCACTTATCTGATGAACTTAGAACTGAAATTGCTATAATTAAAGCTGAAACAAGATGCATGGTAGATAAGTTATATGAAGTAGGAAACGGTGACTTAGCGAAAGGTGCTGTTAAAGGCTTTGATATGGGAGTTATAGATATTCCATTTGCACCAAGTAAATATAACGCTGGTAAAATGATGCCTGCAAGAGATAATAATGGAGCAGTAAGATATCTTAAATTTGGAAATGTTCCATTTACAGCAGAGCTTAAAGCTTTCAATATGAAAAAGCTAGACGAAAGAGGAAAATACGAAAATCGTCCAGTTGGATTCCAAATGACAATAGATGATATATTTGCTGTAGGAAAAGGAAAGCTTGTTGGAAGACCAGAAAAATAACATTTATAATTTATAAGCTAACAATAAACTAATATAAAATTCTTAAATTATAGAAAGCAAGGTGTATTTAAATGAAAATTGTTGATGTAGTATGTTCTGCAGGAAGAACTGGATTTTATTTTGATGACCAAAGAGCAATAAAAGCTGGAGCTGGTCATGATGGATTTACTTATATTGGAGAGCCAGTAACTGAAGGATTTACATCTATAAGACAAGCAGGAGAATCTATATCTGTAATGTTAATACTTGAAGATGGTCAAGTAGCACACGGTGATTGTGCAGCTGTTCAATATTCAGGAGCAGGTGGACGTGATCCATTATTCTTAGCTAAAGATTTCATACCAGTTATAGAAAAGGAAATAGCACCAAAACTTATAGGTAGAGAATTAACTAACTTTAAATGTTTAGCTGAAGAATTTGATAAAATGTTGGTAAATGGAAAAAGACTTCATACAGCTATAAGATATGGAGTAACTCAAGCTATCCTTGATGGTGTAGCAAAAGCTAAAAAAGTTACTATGGCTGAAGTTGTAAGAGATGAATATAATACTGGAGTAGAAATTAATAGAATTCCTATATTTACTCAATCAGGAGATGACAGATACAACAACGCTGATAAGATGATTATCAAGGGAGCAGATGTTTTACCTCATGCTTTAATAAACAATGTAGAAGAGAAATTAGGCTTAAAGGGCGAAAAGCTTCTGGAATATGTTAAATGGTTAAGTGATAGAGTTTTAAAATTAAGAACTAGTGAAGACTATAACCCAATATTCCATATAGATGTTTATGGAACTATAGGAGTTGCATTTGATTGTGATACAAAAGTAATGGCAGACTACATAGCAACATTGGAAGAGGCTGCTAAACCATTTAAATTAAGAATAGAAGGACCAATGGATGTAGAGCATAGAGAAAGACAAATGGAAGCATTAAAAGAGTTAACAGATGAACTTGATAATAGAAATATCAATGTAGAATTAGTTGCAGATGAATGGTGTAATACTTATGAAGACGTAGCATTCTTTGCAGATAACAACTCAGGACATATGCTTCAAATAAAAACTCCAGATCTTGGAGGAGTAAATAATACAATAGAAGCTATATTGTATTGTAAGAAGAAAAAGGTTGGAGCTTACTGTGGAGGAACATGTAACGAAACAAATAGATCAGCAGAAGTTTGCACTAACATTGCTATGGCTTGTGGAGCAGACCAATGCTTAGCTAAGCCAGGTATGGGTGTTGATGAAGGTTACATGATAGTGAACAATGAAATGAATAGGGTTGTTGCCTTAGTAAATAGAAGAAATAAATAATACATTAGGTATATAGTAAAAAGGCGGTTTAATTAAAACTGCCTTTTTACTTATAATAATTATAAAAATGAGATATATTATTCATGGGATTTAAATTAAACTGTATTAGTGAATTAATATTGAAATAATATATTTAATCAATGAGTTTAGGAGGATTATATATGAGAGAAATTAAAGTTTCACAGATAACAGAAGCTATAAGAAAATTATGTATAGATGCAAATTACTATCTAGGTAGTGATATTAAAAACAGACTTATAAAATCTCATGAGGAAGAAGATTGGGATATTGCAAAGGGAATATTAAACAAAATATTAATCAATGCTGATATAGCTAAAAATGAAGATATGCCTATGTGTCAAGATACTGGTGTGGCATGTGTATTTATAGAAATAGGTCAAGAGGTTCAGGTAGTTGGAGGAGCACTAGAAGATGCAATAAATGAAGGTGTTAGACAAGGATATAAGGATGGCTACCTAAGGAAATCTGTAGTTAAGGATCCTTTAGATAGAGTAAATACAAAGGATAATACTCCAGCTATGATCTACTATAATATAGTTCCAGGAGATAAGCTAAAAATCACTGTGGCACCTAAAGGCTTTGGTTCTGAAAATATGAGTCAAATAAAAATGTTAAAACCTTCTGATGGGCTTCAAGGTGTTAAAGATTTTATAATAAAAGTAGTTAAGGAAGCAGGTCCCAATCCATGTCCACCAATTATTGTTGGAGTAGGAATTGGAGGAACCTTTGATAAGGCTGCAACAATTGCTAAAAAAGCACTTATTAGATCCATAGATGTAAGAAATGAAAATCCATTCTACGCAGAGTTAGAAGAGGAACTAGTAACTATGATAAATGAACTAGGTATAGGGCCTCAAGGATTTGGCGGGAAAACAACAGCATTAGCTGTAAATATAGAAACATATCCAACTCATATTGCAGGCCTTCCAGTAGCTGTAAATATTAATTGTCATGCTACAAGACATGCAGAAATAGAGCTATAATTAGGGGGTAAGGTTTATGGAAAAGAGAATAACTACACCACTAACAGAAGAAAAGGTAAAAGATTTAAAAGCTGGAGACAGTGTTTTATTAAGTGGAGTTATATACACAGGTAGGGATGCAGCTCATAAGAGGCTTGCAGAACTTTTAGAAAAAGGAGAAGAACTTCCTATAGATGTAAAGGATGCTATTATATATTATGTAGGGCCAACTCCAGCAAAGGAAGGAATGGCCATAGGTTCAGCAGGACCAACTACTAGTTATAGAATGGATGCATATACACCAGCACTTTTAGACCATGGTTTAAGAGGAATGATTGGTAAAGGATTAAGAAATGCTGAAGTAATAGAATCTATGAAAAAGAATAAAGCTGTATACTTTGGAGCTATAGGTGGAGCTGCAGCCCTTATTGGTAAATGCGTAAAAAAAGCAGAAATAGTGACTTATGAAGATTTAGGAGCTGAAGCTATAAGAAGACTTGAAGTAGAGAATTTACCTATAGTTGTAGTAATAGATTCAGAAGGAAATAATTTATATGAAGTAGGTAGAGAAGCTTACTTAAGTAGTAAAAAATAAGTTTTATAGGTAGAGGTGATTTAGATGGAAATTAATAAAATTTCAAAGGCTGGAACCCTAGAATCCAATGATATATACGTTATAATCATGCCTAATGAAGAGGGCGGAATAGCTATAGAACTTGAGAGTATGGTTATGAAACAATTTGGAGCTGAAATAGAAAGAGCTATTAGAGAAACTTTAGATACTTTACAAGTAAAAAATGTCATTGTTAAAGCTCAAGATAAAGGGGCTCTTGATTATACAATAAGAGCTAGAATTGAAACTGCAGTAAAAAGAGCGCAGTAGGGGGTATAAATATGAAATTAAGAAGAACTATGCTTTTTATGCCTGGAAATAATCCAGGAATGTTACAAGATGCTGCAATCTTAGGTTCAGATTCTATAATTCTTGATTTGGAGGATGCAGTAAGTCTTACAGAAAAAGATAGTGCTAGAATTCTTGTTAGAGAAGCAATTAAAAATGTTGATTATAGTGGAGTAGAGGTGGTAGTTAGAATAAATCCACTTACTACAGAATTTTCAAGTGAAGATATAGAAGTTATCGGAAGAGTTAAGCCAGATGCATTAATGGTTCCAAAGGCAACGGAAGATGAACTTATAGAGATTAGCAGTAGACTTGAAAAAATAGAAAAAGAAGAAGGCTTTGGAGACAAATCTATAAAGTTAATACCAATAGTGGAAAGTGCTTATGGTGTTGAAAATGTATATAGCATTATAAAATCATCAGACAGAATAGTAGCAGTTCTTTTAGGTGGAGAAGATTTAACTTCTGATATGGGAATTAAGAGAACTAAAGAAGGTAGTGAGATATTTTATGCTAGAAACAGGGTAGCTGTGGCTTGTAAGGCTATGAGAGTAGGGGCTATTGATACTCCATTTACAGATACTAATGACTTTGAAGGATTAGAAAAGGATACTCTACTTGCAAAATCCCTTGGAATGACTGGCAAAGCATCAATTAATCCAAGACAAATTGATACAATACACCAAGTATATGCTCCAACTAAAGCGGAGATAATCCATGCTCAAAGGGTATTAGATGCTATGGAAGAAGCTGAAAGAGAAGGTAAGGGAGTATTTTCTCTGGATGGTAAAATGGTAGATGCACCAGTTATAAATAGAGCAAAAACCACTGTGGAATTAAGTAAAAAACTAGGCCTTATTTAATGAGGGGATTGAGGTGATAATAATATGAAGAATGTATTAGGAAGAGAAATTCCGGAGTATATAGATGGATACGGAAATGTAAAGATTTTTGAAGGTGCTTTTAAAAATATGAATCCTTTAAAAAAGGTGTCAGCAAAGATTAAACCTGTAGTTCCTGGAGATGCAAAGTTAGTAAATTCTTTAGAAGAAGTTTTAGATAAAGTGGAAATTAGGGATGGAATGTGTATATCTTTTCACCATCACTTAAGAAATGGGGATTATATTCTTAACATGGTTGTAGAATCCATGGCTAAAAGAGGAATAAAGAATTTAACTGTGGCAGCAAGTTCTATATTTCCAACTCATAAGCCGCTAGTTGCTTATATTGAAGATGGTACTGTATCTAAAATATATGCAAATTATATATCAGGACCTGTAGCAGATGCTATATCACATGGAAAATTAAAATATCCAGCTATAATGCATACCCATGGTGGAAGATCAAGAGCTATTGAAAGTGGAGATTTACATATCGATATAGCCTTTTTAGCAGCACCTTCTAGTGATATGTATGGTAATATAAATGGACTTACTGGCAAATCTGCTTGTGGCGCTTTAGGATATGCAGTTTCTGATGCAGAATATGCAGACACTGTAATAGCTATTACAGATAACTTAGTGCCATATCCAAACTTCCCAATGGAAATAAACCAAGTTTATGTAGATTATGTAGTGAAGGTAGATTCTATAGGAAATCCAGCAGGAATAGTATCAGGAACTACACAAATTACAAAGGATCCTATAGGCCTTAAAATTGCAAAGAATGCTTTAGATACTATGATAGCTTCAGGACTAGTTAAAGAAGGTATGTCATTTCAAACAGGAGCTGGAGGAATATCTCTAGCTGTAGCTGCAGAGCTTAGAGAATATATGAAGAAGAATGAAATCAAAGGTAGCTTTGCATCTGGTGGAATAACTGGTTATATTGTAGATATGTTTGAAGAAGGATTATTCCAAAGTTTACTAGATGTACAATGTTTTGATTTAAAGGCAGTAGAGTCTTGTGCTAAAAATGAAAAACATATAAATATGTCAGCTTCTATGTATGGAAATGCTCATAACAAGGGAGCTGTAGTAAATAACTTAGATATAGTAATACTTGGAGCAACAGAAATAGATACAAACTTTAATGTAAATGTTACTACTGCTTCAGATGGAACTATAATGGGGGGTTCTGGTGGTCATGCAGACACCGCAGCAGGCTCTAAACTTACTATAATAGTAACAAAACTAACTAAGGCAAGGTTACCAATAATAAAGGATAAGTTAACTACTATAACTACTCCAGGCGAAACTATTGATGTAATAGTAACTGAAAGAGGAATAGCTGTTAACCCTAAGAGGGTTGATTTAATTGAAAAATTAAAAGAAGCAAACCTTAATGTGGTAACTATAGAGGAGTTAAAGGAAATAGCTGAAAAAATAACAGGTACTCCTAAAGCAATAGAATTATCTAAGGATATAGTTGCAGTTGTAGAATATAGGGATGGAACTGTTATAGATGTAGTTAGAAAAACATTATAAATAAAATAACACCTGTCTAAGATATTTTATTCTTAGATAGGCGTTATTTTTTTGTGTTAAATCTTGGTTAGGAAGTTTAAATTTTCTTAATATATGTACAAAATTATTTGGCAATAAGTTAAATTTATATTGTTAAATAAAATAAGAAAGAGTGATGAAATAATGTGGCCTAAAGAAAAATTAAAATTCAATAGAATATTTAAGAAAAAGTTTAACATCAAGACCAGATTAATTTTAGCTTTATCAGTATTAAGCATTAGTACAATAATATTTGGAGTATATTCTATATTTCAAATGATGAAATTACATAATAGCATAGAAGGTATATCAAGTATATATGGTGGTAAAATTCAAAAGTCAGATGAACTTAGTTATCATGTTTTAAATTTTAGAACTAAAGAATATGGATATATAATGGAGACATTTTCAGAAGAAAAAAATAGAATAGAACAAGAAATGAAAGAATCAAAAGGAAATATACAATTAATTTTAGAGGATTATTTTAATTATTGTGATAGCAATAGTGAAAAAAAGGATATTGAAAATATACAAGAAAAACTTAAAGTTTACTTAGAGGTTAATAATGAAGTTATAGAAACAAATAAAAAAAATAAAGAAATGAGAAATGTTTTAACTTTAATTAAGGGAAAATCTAAAAATCAATTTGATGAATTGATAAGCTCTATTGATGAACTTAAACAAAAGAATTTAATTTATTTAGACAGTATAAATAAAGAAGCTAATGAACGTTATAAAAGAGTATTAATTACATTTATAAGCGTAACTTTTGGAATAATTTTATTTACTATTGTAGTGTGTATATATTTAACAATTTCAATTGTATATCCATTAAATAGATTAAAGGGGAAGATAAATGAATTAGTAAATAAAGGTGGTGATTTAACTCAAGATATAATTGTTGAGTCAGGAGATGAAATAGAAGAATTATCACAAGCTATCAATGTGTTTATGAATAATATAAGAAAGATAATAGTGGAAGTTAATAATTCATCAGATAATGTTTTAAGCTCTTCTAGGGATACAGCTAGGTATATAAAAGAGCTTCATATGAATGCAGAAAGAACAACGAATACTGTAGATGAAATTTCCATGGCCATTGAGGAAGCAGCAGTAAACTCTAATGAGGTTAGTGGTTTATCTTTAGGAGTAGAGAGTTTTATAAATGATATAACCCATAAGGCTAAAGAAGGAGAGAAAACTGCAATAGATATTAGAGGGAGGGCTAATGAATTAAAAGACAATGTGGAGGTATCTAACAAGAAGGCACTTCAAATATTAGAAGAAACAAAGAAAAATCTCATAGAAGCTTTGGAAAAATCTAAATCCGTCAGTGAGATAGAAAATTTATCAGGATCAATATTAGATATTGCAAATCAAACAAATTTACTAGCTTTAAATGCATCTATAGAAGCAGCTAGAGCGGGTGAGTACGGTAAAGGCTTTACTGTGGTTGCAAATGAAGTTAGAAATTTAGCGGAACATTCAAGAGTTACCGTAGAAAATATGCAACAGGTAATTAAAAATGTTAAGGAATCTGTAGATACTCTATCTATAAGCTCCAATAAGATTTTAAAATTTATAGATGATATAATAATTAAAGACTATAAAAAAATGTACATCATGGGGGAACAATATAATAGAGATTCTATAATTATAAATGAGTTAACAGAAAGATTTAGTCACATAGCAAAAGAATTAAAGGCTGTTGTATCTACTATAACAAGTTCCATGGTAAATATAAGTGAAACAGTAAATAAAGGATCAACAGGTATAGTTGAAGTTGTAGAAAAGACCAGTTGTTTATACATCAATATTGGAGAGATAGAAAATCAGATGTTGCGAAATGAAGAAAGTGCTAGGGGATTAAAAGTGATTATATCTAAATTTACAATATAAGTTATATAATAAAGTTTTCATTATAAATTATTAATGAAGACTTTTTTTATATTGCAATTAGAATTTATATTACAATACAAAATGGGGAATAAAGATTTTATTTACAGTGCTACTATGATAACATATAAGGAGAAAGTAAATTATTTACTTAGGAGGTTTTTCAATGTCTAAGTTAAAAGATCCTTTTAAGAATGTATGAAAAAGAGAATATAATGGAGGCAAGTATGCCTATAATACCACATTAATAGCAGGAATTATAATAATAAGTATGTTATTTATTATATTAATTTGTCTGTCCTAATATTATAATAAAATTTTTAGTCAATTTATTAATAAAGTAAACTTTATTAAATTAATATCGTATTATTTATATAAAGAGAGGGAAGAAGATGAAGGAATCGCAAGGAAGAGCTCCTATAGAAGATGCCATTCTTGTAAGCAATGTATTAAAGGGAGACGTAGATAGTTTTCAAGTTATAGTTGAGAAATATCAGCTTAATATACTTAGATTTATTTATGGAATGATAAAACAGAAGGAAGCAAGTGAGGATATTACTCAAGAGGTATTTATAACTGTATATAATAAATTAGATATGTATAATAATAAATATAGTTTTATAAATTGGGTTTTGCAGATTGCAAAAAATAAAACCATAGATTATATGAGGAAATATAGAAAGGTTTATGAAAGTGATATTGATGAAGCATATAATATATCATCTTCTGAAATGGGACCGGAAGAATCTTTAGAATATTTAGAAGTAAAAGAAAATGTAAATAAATATATAAAAACTCTAGATCAAGTTGATAAGCAAATATTAAATTTAAGGTATTCTCAGAATTTAACTTTTAGAGATATAGGTGAAATTCTAGATATTACAGAAACTACTGTGAAAAGGAGATACTATAAAGTAAGAGATGGATTCAAAGTCTTTTGCAAGTAAGGTTAGGAGGAGTCACAATGAAATGTAGTCAGTTCAAAGATAAGTTAACAGAATATATTGAAGAAAATTTGTCAGCCGAAGCAGATGAAGAAATGAGGAGTCACCTTTTAACCTGCCAAAGTTGTAAAGAGGATTATGACAAAGAAGTTTTAGAATATAAAACTTTTAAAGAAGCCTTTTCTTATGAAAATATTAACTTTAAAAACTCTACAGAAAAAATAATGGAGAGTATAGATAAAAATAAATATACAAGGGGGAGAAGAGGAATGAAAAGAAAATACAAAGGAGCGTTAGCTATTGCAGCTGCATTTTTATTAGGAGTTATAGTTACTCCTGTAGCTATGAAATTAATGGATGGTAAAGAAATATTTTCAGCAGCTTCATCAGGAAAGGAAGAGAATTCTACTAAGCAAGAAAATATAGTTAAATCTGAAATTGCAGAAGAAAACAACAGTAACGAACCTATAGAAAGCGTTCCAGAGACATCATCAAATGAAGAAAAGACTAGTGATGATATAAAGAAATCAGCAAATGTGAATATTGTTGACTTATATAGTAAATCGGAAGTGACTATGTCTAAGGAGTTAACTTTTAATACACCATTTATAGCTACAGAAGATGGTAAATATGAAGCTAGTATAGAAGGTAAAGGAGAAAAGGCTATAGAAGAGGGAATAGGTATACTTTATGTAAAAGATACGTCTACAAATAAGATGTATGAGTATACTGCAACAGAGAAAGAAAGTCAGCAATCACCACTATCAATAAGTTGGTATGATGACACTCATCTTATGATAGTTCATGGTTTAGGATATGGAACATTAGTTAATGGTGAACGTATTATAATCGTAGATGTAACCACAGGTGAACAAATGCTTATAGCTACGGCTAAGGATAAAGAGCGATTTGTATCTATAACAAGAAAAGATGATAGCTTAATATTAAAATATGTTCTTTATTTAGATGACATGATGAATGATAAAGAAGACAAATCTAAAACTTTTGATAATTATATTCTTGGAGATGTAATAGAAGTAGAATAAGATAGTGTATTGCAACTAAAGGTTGCAATACCTTTTTTCTTATTCATAGTTATTGATAATAAAACTAGTAACATGATAAAATTAGTTGTAAAAAGATATATAGGAATAGATACTATAAAATATAATAAGTTATAAAATAAAATATAAGTGGTGAAGTGATGGTTAATATAAATAAGACTTATAAAAAGGCAATGGATTTTTATTGTGATGGAAGATTAGATAAAGCATTAAATTATTGTGATAGGGTATTAAACAAAGATAGAAGTCATTCTCCTACATTGAATTTAAAGGGACTAATATATTATATTCGTGGACAATTAGAAGAAGCAAAGACTCTTTGGAAGTTAAGCTATAAATTAAATGGAGATATGGTATCTAAAAAGTATTTAGATGATTCTAGACATGATGAAGGGGATATATATATATTTAGTCAAGGTGTACATCTATTTAATGAATTTAAGGTAAAAGATGCTTTAAGGTGTTTTCTAAAGTGTGAAAGTTCCCATTTTAACAGTATAAATCTTTGGAAATACATAGCTAAGTGCCATATGCAATTAGGGCAGCATAATAAAGCTGTTAAATATATAGAAGATATTTTAACTATTGATAAACATAATCCAGAAGCTTTAAGCTTAAAAAAGAAGTTAATAGAATTAAATTTTATACCCAAAGAGACTAGGGTAAAATTTAAGAAGTTTATGGTGGTATTAGGAACAAGTATAGTTGCAGTGTGTATTGTATTATTAATAGGCATTGGAATATTTAAAGGATACAGCAAAACTCATCAATGGTTACAAATCAAACAAGAAAAAAAGAATGAAGCAATTAATAAGGATAAAACAAATTTAGACAATTTCCAAGGAAATAGTGAAAAAATAGAGGGGAATTCTCATAAAGAATCAGAAAGTAATGAAATTAAAAAAGAAATAGAAAAAAATGAGAGTTCTAATATTGAAAATGAAAGTTTTAATGTAAGCACATTAAAATCCTACGTAAAGGCGAAAGACTATGAAAACATTATTAAATACATAGAAAAATATGATATAGAAGGTTTAAGTATAAATGATAGGAACATAGCTCAAAATGCAGTAACTTTAATAAAGGAAAAAGGAGTATTGTCCTTATATGAAAAAGGAGTTAGTTATATTGCAGATAAGAAGTATGATAATTCAATAAAGAACTTCACCTTAGTTTATAAATATAGTGAGGGTATGTATCTAAATGAACATATACTATTTATGATGGCCAGTTCTTATGAAGGTTTAGAAGATATAGAAAATGCAAATAAGTATTATGAGATATATGTAGACAAGTATGAAAAAAATGGTTCATATATAGAACAATGTCTTTACTCTCTAGCAATAAATAATGAGGGAATAGATAAAGAAAAGTCAAAAAAATATGCTGAAATTCTTACTAATAGATTTAGTAAATCAGAATATAACAATAGTAGGATAAAGGCTATATTAAAATAGAACCTATTTATAGTTCTACCATAAATAGAGAGAATGGACTACTTTATAGCTCCATTCTCTCTAATTTTATTTTAAAGTTATTAGACTTCAATTCTAGTAGGATTAACTCTATTAAGGGTATCTATGTGATATGGAGATATAATAATGATGTTACAGAAAAGTAAAAGAATCAAAATGAATTTTTTCATATAATTCATCTCCTTTTTCAGTAATTGCTATTTAGGTTATTATACTCCTTAGTAAAATTTTTATACATTTTTTCTATTTTATCATAGGCTTCATTACTTGAAACATAAAGTGAGTCCATAAAATCTTCCTTTACATCCTTACTATCTCTACGAACTTTTTCAGTTAAAATAGCATATTTAATTTCATATAAGTAATCATTATATGAGGATACAACTTCCGTAAAATCTTTATATAGTGATGAAAAATCATCGGGTATAGACATTTGAGATAAAATGTTTTGTACTGAAGCTAATTTTTTAGAAGTATCATCTATATTAGAAATTAAAAGTTCATAGGTCATATTGCCACTACGACATTTTAAGACATCTTCATAGAAGTTATATTTTAAGCTATCTAGGGATATAACTAACTCTCTTAAAGTATGAATAAATTTAGTAATATCTGCTGATTTTAAATCAGATATTTTCTTTAAATTATTAGAAGATATACAATAGTCTATAGTTGAATCAATTACTGAATACATAGGAACACCTAGATCATAATTATAATCTTTTTTTAGCTTGATTAAGTCATAATAGTTTTCTGTAGCATCTCTGAAGGCTTTTAAATTATTAGCTGCTAGCTGAATATCACTTCCATTAGGATTTTTCAGCATTGCTTCAAGTTGCTCAATAATGAGAATATTTTCATTTAGGCCCTTAGATAAATTTTCATAATTTTCTGGTGAAATTACTTCTTTAGCAGAAGGGTTTGAATTTAAATCTATAGATATATCTATCAAGTCAGCTTTCATTTTGGGTAAAACACTAAGAGCTTTTTCAACATCTATATTATTATCTATTAGGATTTTACAGCTATTATTAACCTTCCATATAGATTTCATAGTGTTAGAAATATATCTTTCTTCTTTGTTAAAAGAAAACTTACTAAAAAAACCATAACTCATAAAAAACAAAATTATACCTATAATAAAAAAGCATAAATATTTCATTACTATGTTGTCTATTATTAATTTTTTTTCACTCACTTACAGCATCCCCCTTTGTATTTGTAAAAAATATATTATAATTCTTTATATTAAAGTTAAAACTAAAATATTCGTGGTTATTAACATTTATTTAATTAAAATATTTTTGTTCTAAAAATTAAAATTTATATTACAAATAGAAGTATTGGTGTATAATTAAAATAGTATTATCGTTAGGTGGTGACTATATGGAAAGCTTTAATGCACTCATAAATATTTTTAAGGGAATGACTATATTTTCTCTAATTGACATTATTGTAGTTTCTTTTATATTTTATAAAGGTTATACATTAATAAAAGAGACAAGAGCAGAACAATTATTAAAAGGAATTGTACTTATATTTTTATTAATACCAGTAAGTGATGTTTTAAACTTAACAACCCTAAATTGGATATTAGAGAATACTTTAACAATTAGTGTTATTTCTATTATAATTATATTTCAGCCTGAAATTAGAAAGGCTTTAGAACATATTGGAAGAACTTCTTTTGTAGATAAAATAATTTATGAAGATGAAGAAGTTATGAAGAGTGTGGTTAATGAAATAGTAGATGCTGTGGAAGTATTGGCTGAAGATAGAGTTGGAGCACTTATAATAATAGAACAAAAGACTGGTCTTGGAGATATTATAAACACGGGAACTAAAATAAACGGTGATGTATCTTCAGCACTTCTTCAAAATATTTTTGTTGTAAATACTCCACTTCACGATGGTGCCACTATCATAAGGAATGATAAGGTTGTAGCATCAGGTTGCTTTTTACCCCTTACAAATGATGATAAGTTAAATAAACAGTTAGGCACAAGGCACAGGGCTGGAATAGGAGTTACAGAGGTAGCAGACTGTATAACTATTATAGTTTCAGAAGAAACGGGGGTAATTTCTTTAGCTATAAATGGAAGATTACTTAGAAATTACGATAAAGATAAGCTGAGAAATGTACTACTTAAAATAATGAAGAGTAGACAAAATAGAAAAGAATCATTTAAAGAGAGGGTAAAGCTATGGATAAGCAAAAAAGACAAGACATCATAATAAGAATTTGTTGTGTAATAGCAGCACTAGTATTGTGGATGTATATTCGTAGTAGCGAAGACCCTGTCACTACTAGTGTAATAAAATATGTACCGGTAAAGATACTAAATGAAGATACTCTTGCAGATAGAGATTTAGTACTAATACCAAATCAAGATTTTTATATAAATTTAACAGTAAAGGCTCCGGCATCCACAATTAAAGATTTAGATAAAAAAGAGTTCACTCTAGTAGCAGACCTTCAAGGGTATGCACTAACCCCGGGAGAAAATAAAGTTCAAGTTAAAGTAAAAGAAGCAATTCCTGGAGTTTCTGTTGTAAACTCTGATGGTCTTCTAATGAAAGTAGATGTGGATACTTTAGCAGATAAATATGTAAATGTAACATCTGGAATTGTAGGTGAAGTAGCTGAAGGATATTATAATGATGATTCTGTAATATCACCTAATTCTGTAAAAATTTCAGGGCCACAAAGATATTTAGATCAAGTGGTAGGAGCGGTAGCTCAAGTAGATATAACTAATACAAGCACTAATATAGATAAAAACTGTAAGGTTACTTTAGTAGATTCAGACGAAAGAGAAGTTACTGGACTATCTATATATCCAGAATATGTGCAGGTGAAAATCCAGGTGAAAAAAGGAAAATATTTGGGGATAAATATACAGACTACTGGAACAGCAGTACCAGGAGTAACTATAGTAAGTACGGAAGCAGCACCAAAGAGTATAGAGGTAGCTGGTGTAAGTGAAATAATAGATAACATAAAAAGCATTAATACAGAACCTATAAATATTAGTAATATAACTGAAAGCACTACGGTAGATGCAAATCTAATAATGCCGGAAGGTGTACACAGTGTAAATAATGAGAAAACTGTAAAAGTTAAAATTACAGTTAAGAAAATTAGTGAAAAGACTTTAAGTATACCAATAAACTATACTAATTTGGGAGAAAAACTTACACTAGAAAACTCAACTCCAACATTAAAGTTAGTTATTACAGGAGAAGAGAGTGAACTAAGTAAAATCAGTGAAGATAAACTTAAGGCTACAGTAGATTTGAAAAGTTTAACAGAAGGCTCCCATGAAGTTAAGATACAATTAGTAGGAGTACCAAATACAGTACAAGTTAAGAGCCAAACACCTGAAAATATAACTATAACCATAAAAGCCAAAACAGAGGAGACAGGTAATAATGACGGTTAAGATAAATAATTTAGTTTTAGGAATAAATGAAGATAGTTTAGCCACCTTAAAATCAAAGGTGGCTAATAAACTTAGAATAAAAGAAAGTGATTTTAAATCCTTTAAAATTACTAAGGAATCTATAGATGCTAGAAAAAAATCAGAAATAAAAATAAATTATGCTGTAGAAATTGAATGTGATAATGAAGCTAAAGTAATAGCTAGAGTAAATAGTAATGATGTTAAATTAGGTGGAGATAATTATAAAGCTGATTTTGAAATTGGAACAAAGAAGCTAGAGAGTAGACCTATAGTAGTAGGAATGGGACCAGCAGGGCTATTTGCGGGACTTCTTTTAGCTGAAAAGGGATATCATCCTCTTATAATTGAGAGAGGTGAAGATGTAGACAGTAGAACTAGAACTATAGATGGCTTTTGGAATAATAGGATACTTAATACAGAAAGTAATGTTCAATTTGGAGAAGGTGGAGCTGGTACTTTTTCAGATGGAAAGCTAACAACTAGAATTAAAGATCATAGATGTGGATATGTTCTAGAAAAACTTGTTTTAGCAGGTGCACCAGAAGAAATTACATATATGGGGAAGCCTCATATCGGAACGGATATATTAAAAAATGTAGTGAAAAATATAAGAGAAAAAATTAAGGAATATGGTGGAGAAGTAAGATTTTCATCTAAACTTGAAGATATATCAATAAGAAATGGTAAAATTTCTGAGATAGTAGTAGAAGGTGAACATATACCTTGTGATAATCTTATACTTGCTACAGGTCATAGTGCTAGAGATACTTATGAAATGCTATTTTCAAAAGGTGTTTCTATATCACCAAAACCCTTTGCCGTTGGTTTTAGAGTTGAACATTTACAGTATATGATAGATGAAAATCAATATGGTAAATATGCAACTCATCCAAAACTAAGGGCTGCAGATTATAAACTAACCTATACGAGTAATAAACTATCTAGATCTGTATACAGTTTTTGTATGTGTCCAGGTGGTCAGGTAGTGGCTTCAGCATCAGAAGAAAATACTGTAGTAGTAAATGGTATGAGCAATTATAAGCGAGATGGGATAAATGCTAATTCTGCTTTAGTAGTATCAGTAGACCCTAGTGATTTTGAAGGAAATACCCCATTAGGGGGAATTGCTTTTCAAAGACGTTATGAAGCTTTAGCTTATGAAGTTGGAGGAAGAAATTATAACGCCCCTGTTCAGCTTGTAAAAGATTTTTTAAATGACAAAGTATCAAAGAATTTTGGAAGGGTGAAACCAACATATACTCCAGGAACTGAATTTGTAGATTTAAAAAGCTGTGCACCAAATTTTGTTGTAGATGCTATAAAAGAAGCATTACCTGTATTTGATAGGAAAATACAAGGATATGCAGGAGAAGATGCAATATTAACAGGTATGGAAACAAGGACTTCTGCCCCTGTAAAAATAAATAGAAATGAAAATTATGAAAGTGTTAATGTTAGAGGATTGTATCCAACGGGTGAAGGTGCTGGATATGCAGGAGGAATTGTATCAGCAGCAGTAGATGGACTTAGAGTGGCAGAACAGATTATCACAGAATATTCACCAAAATAAAACAAAGAGAAACTTGATATTTATATTATCCATTGATAATATAATATTTAAGAAGATTATTTTATCCATTCTTCTTTTCTTTTACGGGGATATGAGTTTGCAGCAAGAAGTGAAGATAGGATTTAGGATAAACAGATTTCTTAGAGCTTTTGCTCATTAGAGATTGTTATCCTTTAGGATAAATTTTGCTAAGATTTAGAAATATATAAATTTTATATACTTCTAAATCTAATGCAAAAAAATTAAAGCTAATATAAATATTTATGTGGAGGTATAGTGATGAGGGAAGATAAGCAAGTATTAGTGATTAATCCAGGATCGACATCTACGAAAATAGCTGTATTTTTGGGGGAGGAATGTATAGCCTCAGCTAGTTTATCTCACAGTGCAGAGGAAGTGAAAAAGTATTCTCATATATGTCAACAAAAGGACATGAGAACGGAAGTCATATATAATTGGCTTAATGAAAACGATTATTCACTTGAAAAGTTTCATGCTGTAGTAGGTAGAGGTGGACTTTTAAGACCTATGCCAGGAGGAACTTATAAGATAACTTACAAGATGTTAGACGACCTTATTGTTGGGTTTCAAGGACAGCATGCTTCAAATTTAGGTGGAGTTATTGCCTTTGAAATTGCAGAGAAGGCAGGAATACCATCTTATATAGTAGATCCTGTTGCTGTTGATGAAGTTGACGAAGTAACAAGAATATCAGGCATGGAAGATATATCTAGGCGTTCTCTTGTGCATGCTTTAAACATTAAAGCTGTAGTAAGAAAAGTATGTGCTGATAAAAACTTAGATTTTGAGAAAAGTAATTTCGTAGTAGCACATATAGGTGGAGGAATAACTGTATCACCAGTAAGAGGTGGCAGAATAATTGATTGCAACAATGCAAATGAAGATGGACCTTTCTCACCAGAAAGAACAGGAGGTCTTCCAGTAGGAGATTTAGTGAAGCTTGCCTTTAGCAATAAGTATACAATGCAAGAATTAAAAAACAAAATTACAAGAGAAGGTGGATTAGTAGCTTATCTTGGAACTAATGACGGAAGAGAAGTTGATAGACGTATCGATGAAGGCGATAAAAAAGCAGAATTAATATTAAGAGCTATGGCATATCAACTTAGTAAAGAAATAGGTGGAATGGCTACTGCACTATGTGGTAACATTGATGCTATAATTTTAACTGGTGGAATAGCTTATAATAAAAGAGTTACTAACTGGATTACTGAAGATGTAAAATTTATTGCACCTGTAGAAATTGTACCAGGTGAAAATGAAATGTTAGCCCTTGCAGAAGGAGCATTAAGGGTATTAAATGGTGAAGAAACACCAAAGATATATGACGATGAAGTTAAATTTGATTAACATTTGGGGGGAATCATAATGATTAAAACATTTGATGAGGTAATTTCTAAGGTTAAATCTCAATCAATGAAGAAAGTAGCAGTAGCAGTAGCACAAGATGAACCAGTGCTTGAAGCTATAAGAGATGCTAAAAAAAATGGCATTGCAGATGCTATCTTAGTTGGAGATAAGGAAGAAATAGTAAAAATTGCAGAAACAATAGGAATGAACATAGATGAGTATGAAATTATAGATGAGAAAGATGTAAACAAGGCATCTATAGAAACTGTTAAACTTGTATCTTCAGGTAGAGCAGATATGATGATGAAGGGCTTAGTTGATACAGCTACCTTCTTAAGAGCA
Organism: Clostridium sulfidigenes; assembly: GCF_052067195.1. Taxonomy (NCBI): domain Bacteria; kingdom Bacillati; phylum Bacillota; class Clostridia; order Eubacteriales; family Clostridiaceae; genus Clostridium; species Clostridium sulfidigenes. The sequence continues at coordinate 85,343 of NZ_JBQHQR010000003.1, forward strand.
GTACTTAATAAAGAAGTAGGACTTAGAACAGGAAAACAGATGTCACACATTGCAATATTCGAAGTTCCTGGCTATAATAGATTATTATTCGTAACAGATGCAGCTTTTAATATGTATCCAGAACTTAAAGAAAAGATAGATATTATAAAAAATGCAGTTCAAGTAGCTCATGCTCTTGAAAATAACATGCCAAAGGTAGCGCCAATTTGTGCAGTTGAGGTTGTAAACCCTAGTATGCCAGCTACACTTGATGCTGCAAACCTTTCCAAAATGAATGAGAGAGGTCAAATTAAGGGTTGTATAATTGATGGACCATTAGCTCTTGACAATGCACTTTCAAAAGAAGCTGCAGCACATAAAAAAATATCAGGTCCAGTAGCGGGAGAGGCTGATATATTATTAATGGCAAATATAGAAGCAGGAAATGCTGTTTATAAATGCTTAACATATACTACAGAATCTAAGAATGGTGGATTATTAATGGGAGCAGCAGCACCAGTTATAGTAACATCAAGAGCAGATTCACCAGAGACAAAAATGAATTCTATTGCCCTTGCATCATTAGTAGCAGGAAGATAATAAGGAGGAAGAAAATGGGACATAAACAATTGATAATAAATCCAGGTTCAACATCAACAAAGATAGGTGTATATGATGATGAAAATCCTATATTAGTTGAAACTTTAAGACATTCAGCAGAAGAAATAGGTAAATACAAAGAAATATATGACCAATTAGAATTTAGAAAAGAAGTAATATTACAAGTACTAAAAGAAAAAGGCTTCGATATAAAAGAATTATCAGGAGTAGTAGGTAGAGGTGGACTCTTAAAACCTATCGAAGGTGGAACTTATAGTGTAAATGATGCTATGATTAAGGATTTAAAACAAGGAGTTTTAGGACAACATGCCTCTAATCTAGGTGGGATAATAGCTCATGAAATAGCTACAGAAATAAATGTACCGTCTTTTATAGTAGATCCAGTTGTAGTTGATGAGTTAGAAGATGTGGCTAGAATATCTGGTATGCCAGAAATAGATAGAAAGAGTATATTCCATGCCTTAAATCAAAAGGCTGTAGCAAAGAGATATGCTAAAGAAACAAATACTTCTTACGAGGAGCTAAACCTTATAGTAGCTCATATGGGTGGAGGAATATCAGTAGGAGCTCATAAACAAGGAAGAGTTGTAGATGTAAACAATGCACTAGATGGAGAAGGCCCATTCTCACCTGAAAGAAGTGGAGGACTTCCAGTAGGAGATTTAGTTAAACTTTGCTTTAGTGGAAAATACACCATGGATGAAATAAAGAAAAAGATAAACGGTAAAGGTGGAATAGTAGGTTATCTACAAACTAATGATGCTAAACTTGTTGGAGACAGAGTAGCAGAAGGAGATAAGGAAGCTAAATTAATATTTGATGCTATGGCATATCAAGTAGCTAAAGAGATAGGAAGATGTGCTACAGTATTACAAGGAAAAGTTGATGCAATATTACTAACTGGTGGAATTGCATACGGAAAATATATAGTAGAATACATTAAAGAAAGAGTAGAATTTATATCACAAGTAGTTGTTTATCCAGGTGAAGATGAATTACTTGCCTTAGCAGAAGGTGGACTAAGAGTATTAACAGGTCAAGAAGCTGCTAAGGAATATAAATAGGGTGAAGATATGAGTAGAATAAGGGTTTTTACAGGTCACTTTGGAAGTGGAAAGACAGAAATAGCAATAAATTATGCAATTAAGTTAGCTAAAGAAGGGAAAAAAGTAGCCCTTGTAGATTTAGATATAGTAAATCCATATTTTTGTATTAGAGATCTTACACAGGAACTTAAGGAAAAATATAATATAAAGGTTATTTCTTCAAATCCTGAGTATGTTAATGCTGAACTTATGGTAGTACCAGCAGAAGTTAGAAGTGTATTTAACGATAAAAGTTATGAGGTAATTTTTGATATTGGAGGAGATGATTCAGGAGCAATAGCACTTGGTCAATATAACAAACATTTTAGAGAAGAACCTTATGATATGTACTTTGTGATAAATGGTAATAGACCATTTACATCTAATGACAAAGATACTATAGAGTTTCTTAGAGATATAGAAAGAGCTTCAAGATTAAAAGTGACTCATCTAGTATCTAATACAAACTTATCATATGAAACTACAAAGGAACATATAATTAAAGGGGATATGGAAATAGCAGAGATTTCTAAAGAGTTAGATATTCCTCATGCATATACTGTGTGTTCTGAAGAACTTGTAGATGAAGTGGAAGGTAAGATTTCAGGAAAGATATTCCCAATTCACATATATATGTTGCCACCATGGAGAAAAGATTCAATTTAGCACTAATTATCAAGTGCTAAGTTGACATCTTGTACTAAAAAGTGATAAATTATATATATGTAAACGTATTTATATATTATCCTTAGGTATATGGGACAATAAAATGTAAACGTATTACAGCTTAAATGCAGGTCTTAAACAATATATAGTAAATAAAACATTCTAAACTTTCTATATAAGGAGGTAAGTATTATGGCAAAGGTAACTTTTAGGGAAGAAAGATGTAAGGGATGTGGACAATGTATAATTGCATGTCCAAAACAAATCATAACTTATTCTGAGGAACTAAATGTAAAAGGATATCATCCAGCTACAGTTACAGAAGAAAATATGCCTAAGTGCATTGGTTGTGCATCATGTGGAAAAATGTGTCCAGATCTTGTAATTACAGTGGAGAAATAATAGGGGGGAAAGATTCATGTCAGAAAAAGTTTTAATGAAGGGTAATGAAGCCATAGGTGAAGCAGCTATCCAAGCTGGTTGTCAATGTTTCTTCGGATACCCTATAACACCACAAACAGAAATATCAGCATATCTTTCAAGAAAAATGCCTAAAATAGGTAGAGTTTTTCTACAAGCTGAAAGTGAAATTGCTGCAATAAATATGGTATATGGAGCAGCAGGAACTGGAGTAAGATGTATGACATCTTCAAGTTCACCTGGAATAAGTTTAAAAGCAGAAGGAATATCTTATATAGCAGGTGCAGAACTTCCTTGTGTTATCATTAATATAGTTAGAGGTGGTCCAGGCCTTGGTGGAATTCAACCAGCTCAATCAGACTACTTCCAAGCTACTAAAGGTGGTTCTCATGGAGATTTCAATATGCCAGTATATGCACCATGTTCAATTCAAGAAATGGTAGATTTAGTACAAGATGCTTTCGATGTAGCTGATATGTACAGAACTCCTGTTATGGTTATGGGAGATGGAATGCTTGGACAAATGATGGAGCCAGTAGAGTTTAAAGAAAGAAGTGAAAAAAATCTTCCAGAAAAAACTTGGGCTGCTAATGGACTAAACGGAAGAGCTAACCATAATGTAATAAACTCTTTATACTTAAAACCTGAAGGTCTTGAAGCTCATAACTTGAAATTACAAGCAAAATATAAAGCTATAAAAGAAAATGAAACTAAATATGAATTATACAATTGTGAAAATGAAGTAGATTTAATAATGGTTGCATACGGAACAACTTCAAGAATATGCAAGACTGTTATAAAATTAGCTGAAAAAGAAGGAATAAAGTTAGGTTTAATAAGACCAATAACATTATGGCCTTTCCCAGTAGAAGCTTTTGAAAAAACTGTGGACAAAACTAAACATGGTTATGCATCAATAGAGCTTAGCTGTGGTCAAATGGTAGAAGATGTTAGACTTTCTGTTGAAGGAAGAAAACCAGTATTCTTCTTTGGAAGATCAGGTGGAATGGTTCCAAGCCCTAATGAAGTCCTTGAAAATGTTAAAAAATTCATAGGAGGTGCTAAATAATGGCAATAGTATTTCAACCAACAAAAGCATTATTAGACGTGCCTACCCATTACTGCCCAGGATGTACTCATGGAATAATCCACAGACTAGTAGGGGAAGTACTTGAAGAATTAAATGTTATAGATAAAACAATAGGTGTAGCTCCAGTTGGATGTTCAGTTTTGGCATATGACTACTTTGCATGTGATATGTTTGAAGCTGCACACGGAAGAGCACCAGCAGTAGCTACAGGAATAAAAAGATCTAATCCTGATAAAGTTGTATTCACATATCAAGGAGATGGAGACTTAGCAGCTATAGGAACAGCAGAAATTGTACATGCAGCTACAAGAGGAGAGAACATAGTTACAATCTTCGTAAATAACTGTATTTATGGTATGACAGGAGGACAAATGGCTCCAACAACATTACCAGGACAAGTTACAGAAACTTCTCCATATGGAAGAGATGTTAAACTTCAAGGTCATCCAATAAGAGTTTCTGAAATGATATCTACATTAGATGGTGCTTGCTATGTAGAAAGAGTATCAGTAGATAATGTACCACATGTAAATAAAGCTAAAGCTGCTATTAAGAAAGCTTTCCAAAATGCCATTGCTGGAAAAGGTTTCTCAATGGTTGAGGTTCTATCAATATGCCCAACTAACTGGGGATTATCAACTCAAGAGTCACTTGGATGGTTAAGAGATAACATGATGCCATTCTATACTCTAGGTGTTAAAAAAGATACAACAACTGAGGAGGGGAAATAATATGGCATCACAAGAAATAATATTTGCTGGATTTGGTGGACAAGGAATATTATCAATGGGTAAATTCTTAGCTTATGCTGGAATGGATGTTAATATGAATGTTTCATGGTTACCTTCTTATGGACCAGAAATGCGTGGAGGTACTGCAAACTGTTCTGTTATTGTTTCAGACGAAGCTGTTGGTTCTCCAATAGTAACTAACCCTACATCACTAGTTGTTATGAATAGACCTTCCCTTGATAAGTTTGAAAAAGAAATTTTACCAGGTGGACTATTAATATTAGATAGTGACTTAATTGAGAGACCAGTTGAAAGAGAAGATATTGAAGTTATAAAAATACCAGCTCAAACAGAAGCTGATAGCCTTGGAAGTAAACAAATTGCAAACATGGTGCTTCTAGGAGCATTAGTTGCAAAAACACAAATAGTTTCTATGGAAACTTTACTTCAATCTCTAAGAGATCACGGAAAAGAAAAATTCTTTGAAATCAATAGAAAAGCTTTAGAAATTGGAGCATCATACGTAGTAAAATAAGCTTATTAGCTAAAAGTGGCTTTCGCAAAATTAGCTAATCTAAAAGAAATGTTGACCATGCCCATATATTATTAACGCTCAGCCGTTTCGGAATATTGATTTACTAAAGCATTTATTCAAGGCAAAATCTACAATACAACAACTCGTATACACTCAAACAGGTTGTATTGCTTACGATTTTACCATTCATAAATGCTAAGTAAATCTAATATCCCTGCAAATGGCATTCGCTAACAATAATATAAAAGGCAAGCTCAACATTTTTAAGATTAGTAATATATTTTGCGAAAGCCACTTTTTTATATATAACTAAGTAAGAGAATAAGAGTAAAAGTAAAAAGTATAAAACTTAGTGTATAAGTTTTATACTTTTTATTTATGAAAAAAATTGTATAAAAATTCAAAAAACTATTTACAAGCGTAACAATGTTATGTTACTATAACAATATGATAAAAGATTGTTGAATATATGGCTATTTACTATATTAAAGAGCTGTGAGTAATTAGTTGATGTAACATTATTACGTGTAAATAAAATGGAGGTATAAATTATGGTGAGTAATGAACAGTTTGGAGATTTAAAAATATCAGGTTCAGGGAGTGCTGCAGGAGGAAGATATAGGATTGCATCTATCAGTGGAAGTGGAAAAATTGTTGGAGATGTAAACTGTGAAAAATTTAGTATTAGTGGTAGTGGAAAAGTTGAAGGTGCTGTTATAAGTAATGGTTTTAGTATTAGTGGATGCGGAAAGGTAACTGGAGACTTAAACTGCGTTACTGGTAGTATAAGTGGGAGTGGTTCTGTTCTTGGTTCTATTCATGCAAAGAAATTTAACATCAGTGGAAGTGGTAAAATAGGTGGTAATTTTAAAGGTGAAGAGCTCACTGTGGCAGGAGCAGGAAGAATTGAAGGAAGAATAAATGCAACTAATGTTAAGCTTTTAGGTTCAATTAGAGTAGGTCATGGTATTGAGGGAGAGATTATAAATATTAAAGGTGTACTAAAAACCCTAGGAATGGTAAATGGGGATGAAGTAAATATAGAGTTAAATGGTGGTTGTGAGGTTGAAGAAATTGGAGCAACTAAGGTAAGAGTTTTAAAGGAATACTCTACTATGAATGCTATAGGAAGATTTATTTGTAAATTATTTAGTAAGAACTTTGGATATTTAACTATTAGAACTATTGAAGCTGATGAAATTTATTTGGAAAACACCATAGCAGATGTGGTTCGTGGAGGAAAAATTACCATAGGAGAGGGGTGTAAGATTAAAAGAATAGAATACAGTGAGAGTCTTGAAAAACTAAATTCAGAATCTGTTATTGAAGAAGAAATGAAACTATAGATTTTATAATATTTAAATTACTAAAGATAAAAAGTTTAATTAAAGCTAAAAACTAAACTAAAAAAGAGGAGGAAATAAAGTGGAAGAAGAGTTAATTTCTAAAAAAGAAATATTAGATATGACGGGAATATCTTACGGACAACTGTATAGATGGAAGAGAAAAGAACTTATTCCAGAGGAGTGGTTTATAAAAAAATCAAGTTATACAGGTCAAGAAACATTTTTCCCTAGAGAAAAGATAATAAATAGAATAAATAAAATTATAGATCTTAAGGATGATATGCCTTTAGATGATTTAGCAGCTATGTTTACTAACAAACCTAAGGTAGATGATGTAAGTGAAGAGTATCTTATAGAAAAGGAAATTATAAGAGAAGAAACCCTTCCTATATATAAGGATATATTTAGAGAAAAGGAAGAGTATAATTTTAAAGATGTGTTACTCATGGATATTCTTCAAAGGGAATTTGACTTAGGAAAATTAACCATTAGTGAAATAGAAGTTATACTAAAGCTTATTAATAAGGAATATAAAAGTATAGAAGAAAAGGATGGAACACTATATATCATAAGAAGATTAGGAATCGGGATTTGTGTAGTAGCATACAGAGAAAAAATAATTGTGGATGATGGTAGCAAAATCATAGGAGAAATAAACATTAAAAATATTATAGAAAATCTAAAAATGAGATTAACGCTATAGTTAATAATTAATAGTATAAAAATGGGGTGTAAAAATGAATTACGACAATTGTAATGATTTAAAAATAAATGATGACTGGATATCAGAAGGTGGAAACTATAGAGATATAAAAATAAGCGGAGATGGAACTATAAAAGGGGATGTTAATTGTAGAACTATCAATGTTAGTGGAGATGCAGAATTAAAAGGAAATGTATACTGTGAAGACTTGTTTAAGGTAAGTGGAGATGTGGACATAAAAAGTAGCCTGCAATGTGGAATTTTTAGGGTTAGTGGTGATGCAGATATTCATGAAAACTTATCTGTAAAAGACGAATTAAAGGTAAGTGGAGATGTAAATGTTGATGGGAGAGTGGATTGTGGAACTCTTAAAATAAGTGGGGATATCGATGTAAAAAGTAATCTGAATTGCAGTGGTCTATTTCATTTAAGTGGAGATGCGGATATCAGAGGAAACTTGAAAGCAGATAAGATAGAAGCTTCAGGAGATATAGAATGTGGAGGTAAAATTACTGGGGGAGATATAGTCATATCTGGAGATGTAACTGTAAATGATGGCATAGAAGGAGAAAAAATAACTATAAGTGGGGATATAAACAGTAATGGACTAATAAATGGTGATGAGATATACATTACCATGTCAGGAAATCATCATATTAAAGAAATAGGTGGAAGATTTGTAGCAGTAACAGAAAATATATCAAGGAATGGAATAATAGGTTCACTATTTTCAAATTCATTTAAAAATAAAGGAAGCCTTCAATGTGAATGTATAGAAGGTGATGACATACTACTTAAAAATTCTAAGGTAGATATAGTAAGAGGGAAAAATGTTACCATAGGAAAAGGTTCAATAATTAACAAAGTTGAATATTCAGGGGAACTTATCATAGAAGATAATGGAATAGTTAAAGAATCTATAAGGATATAAGTATTAACAGTAAATATACTTTACAATGAGGGGGAAATCATGGAGGAAAAATTAAAAAATCATGGAGAAAATATAAGGTTATGGAATAAGAATTTTTTCTTGCTTTGGCAAGGACAACTAGTATCTATGTTGGGGGACATATTATATATTATGGCATTAAACTTTTGGATACTAGATATTACTGGATCTACTGGACTCATGGGGCTACTAAGTGCGCTTACAATGCTACCAAGAATAGTTTTAGGACCTTTTGCAGGAGTCTTTGTAGATAAGTGGAATAGAAGGAATATCATAGTTATAACAGATTTTATAAGAGGTATAGTTGTTACTTTTGTAGGTATTGCAGGTATATTTGGATTTATACAGGTATGGATGGTATTTGTAGTAGGGATAATTAGTGGCTTATGTTCTGCTTTCTTTGGTCCAGCAGTAAGTTCTATAAAGCCAGAATTAGTTCATGAGTCTAAATTTGTAAAGGCTAATTCAGTTACAAGTCTTGCAACATCTGGTATGGATATGATAGGGAGCGCTGTTGGTGGAATTATATATATTACAATAGGTGCTCCATACATGTTTTTAGCTAATGGTGTATCTTATTTAATTTCAGCTTTTACAGAAATGTTTATAACTGAACCTAAAAGAGAGAAAAAAGATGAAAAAATTACTTTTGTAGATGATTTTAAAGAAGGATTTAGATTCCTTTGGAACTTTAAGGCATTAAGAAACTTATTCTTACTTGCATCATTACTAAATCTGTTTGCTAATGCTGCATTTATATTAATACTCCCATATTTTAAAACTATGCCCTTCCTAGGTGAAGAAAGGTACGGATTTTTTATGGCAGTGATTCCTATGGGAATGTTAATAGGTAGTGGACTTTTATCAATAATTAATATCAAAAAGAATCAGAAATTTAAAATTTATAAATTTGGTGCATTGATATGTCTTGGAACATTACCTTTTGTATTTATAGTGGAAAATTTTTATGTAATGATACCTATAGCATTTATATCCTTTTTATGTAATGTAGTCTTTAATACTATATTTAATTCTGCAATTATGCTTGTAGTACCATCAGACAAGAGAGGCAAGATTGGAGCATTAATGAGTACAATAAGTGGAGGGTTACAGCCAATAGGAGCTTTAGTTGGTGGAGTCTTAGGTGAATTTTTACCTATAAGAGTAGCAGTATTATTTCTTCTAGGAATATCATTTATATTCACTATAGCTTTGGTTTTTGTTAAAGGAAGTAAAGAATTAATGGAGTATGAAAGCAGTGATGGTACTGTAGAAGAGCTTATAGAGAAAACAAATGGTATTGTATTAGAAAGTTAATATGAGATAAGAATAATATATAATAAAAGCAACACAAATTTTGTGTTGCTTTTGTTCATATAGAATGTATAATGGTAAACTGTTATTGTTATGATACATAATTTGTATTATAATTAACCTGTATGTTGTAATGAGAATTTCACATAGTAATGTAAACTTAATAGAAAAAATAAGATTATTGAAGATAAAAAATCATACTAAGAGGAGAAGATTTATATATGAGTAGAATGTTTGGAACCGATGGAGTAAGAGGAATTGCTAATAAGGAATTAACTGTAGACCTTGCATATAAACTTGGAAAAGCGGGAGCATTAGTTTTAACTCAGTGCACTAGCAAACCTAGAATAATCGTAGGGATGGATACAAGAATATCTGGAGATATGCTTGAATCAGCTTTAGTTGCAGGGATTTTATCAGTAGGAGCAGAAGCTCTTTGTTTAGGAGTAGTTCCAACTCCAGCTGTTGCATATTTAACAAAGAAGTATAAGGCAGAAGCAGGGGTTGTAATATCTGCATCACATAATCCTGTTGAATATAATGGTATTAAGTTTTTTAATAAAGATGGATTTAAATTAAGCGATGAATTAGAAGATAAAATTCAGAAGTTAATAGAAAGTGATTTTGAAGGAATCGATATTCCTACAGGAGGAATGTTAGGTAGAAAATACATAGGAGAAGATGCTATAAATGACTATGTAGAATTTGCTAAATCTACTATTGATGGTGATCTAAGTGGTATGAAAATTGCCGTTGACTGTGCCAATGGTGCAGCTTATAAAACATCAGTAAAAGCGTTAAAAGAACTAGGAGCAGAAGTTTTTATCATTAATAGTGATCCAGATGGAATCAATATTAATAAGGATTGTGGATCAACTCATCCTGAGGATCTAATGAAATTTGTTGTTGAAAATAGATGTAACTTAGGATTAGCTTTTGATGGAGATGCAGATAGATGCCTGGCAGTAGATGAAAAAGGAAATCTTGTAAATGGAGATTTCATGATGGTAATAGCAGCTAAACACCTTAAATCTATAGGTAAATTAAATCATGATACAGTTGTTGTAACTGTTATGAGTAACCTTGGACTACACATAGCTTTAAAAGAAGCTGGAATTAAAACTGTTAGTACTAAAGTTGGGGATAGATATGTATTAGAAGAGATGGCTAAAGAGGGCTATTCTATTGGAGGAGAGCAATCAGGTCACGTTATATTCTTAGATTTCAATACAACAGGAGATGGTTTAGTTTCAGGTCTTCAACTTGCAGAGACAGTAAAGAGTACTGGAAAACCATTAAGTGAACTTGCAGCAACAATGAAGGAATTACCACAAGTGTTAGTAAATGCTAAGGTGCCAAACAACATGAAGGACATCCATGAAAAAGATGAAGAAATCATGGCAGATATAAAAGCAATGGAAGATAAAATGGCAGGTTGTGGTAGAGTGTTAATAAGACCTTCAGGTACAGAACCACTAGTAAGAGTAATGCTAGAAGGTGAAAATCAAGAAGAGATAGACAAAATGGCTCATGACCTAGCTAAAAAAATAGAAGAAAAAGCAAATAGATAAATGATAAAAGGGGCTTTCACAAAATAAGCTAATCTAAATAAATATTGAATAAGCACTTATATTATTAACGCTCAGCCGTTTCGGAATATTGATTTACTAAAGCATTTATTCAAGGTAAAATCTACAACACAACAACTCGTATACACTCAAACAAGTTGTGTTGCTTAACGATTTTACCATTCATAAATACTAAGTAAAGAAATGTTTTAGGAGGTTCTTCTAATAAATTAGAAGAACTAAGTTCGAATTACTAAATCATAGATTTAGATTCTTACTTATGCAAATGGCATTCGCTAACAATAATATTAAAGTGCATCTTCAATATTTTATATAAGATTAGCAATATATTTTGTGAAAGCCCCTTATTGGAAGATCAGACTAAAGCTTTTTACTATAGTATACTTGTAGAATTACAAATATAACCATAAATATAATAAGGACAGTCCATAGAGTCCAGAATACAGCAAGGTTAAAAATTCCAGATATCATCAAACCGATATATGCAAGAATATTTATTATAATAGAAGCAGAGCACAAAGATTTTTGTGTGATCAATTGATTTCTTTCATCTTGTTCCTCTAATCTTTTTTCTTTTAATTTCTTTTCATCTTTTAAAAGTTTTTTTATCTTAATGATAAATATTAAACCTATTGTAATTAGCGAAGCACCGATTCCTGTATAAAATCCACTTAAAAAATCAGGTAGATAATCATATTTTCCAACAGAGAATATAAAGCTAATAGCTAGAGTGGCTACTCCTAGAATAATCACAATGTAAAGTAAAGAAATTCTTTTCTTTAGTACTTTTTTGTAGTCCTTATCCGTTGTTGCATTAGATATAATGGCTTCTAATAACATAAATTTTCCTCCTCTAAATCAAAAATAAAGATATCTTCAATATTCATTTCAAAATATTGAGCAATTTTATGGGCCAGCACCAATGAAGCTTTATACTTCCCGTTTTCTAAAGAGATAATTGTTTGTCTAGTAACATCTACAGCATCAGCAAGTTCACTTTGCGTAACACGTTTTTCTTTTCGAAGTTCTTGGATTTTATTTTTCAACTTATCACATCCTGTTCTATTAATGTTATTTGTAATAAATATTAGAATTTAAATGTATAGTATGCTTTACAATTTAAGTATAGTATGCTTTACATTCCATGTCAAGCTTACTATACATTTTTGTATTATTTATTTTATATTTTAAATGTGAAAAACCTTGAAAGCCGCATGGGGAGAACAACTAGTTAACTAGTTATATAGTTTTATAGGTAAATAGATTTATAGTTTCATAGTTAAATATTTATATATAAAAAATTTTAGCTATGTTTATATATAAATATTTGTATAATTTGCATTGAAATTAAATAAATATTAATAATTGTGGAATTAATTTGAAATAAGATAATATTTAATTGAATAATATTATAATTAGGATATGTATATATATAGATGAATTTCATTTAATAGACACTATTAATAAATACCATTGACCAAAATGTATTAAATGAATATAATATAATGAGGTTAATTGGTTTTAGATTTTGGATAAATAAATATTAAAATTTGGTTTTAAAAATTAATTTTAATATTAAGTTCACAAACTTTATTATTCTTTATATCGTATATGTGGAGTATGAGTATAGGAGAGTATATAAAATGTGGACATCCTAACTCTTTTAAAATACACTTTGAAAACCAAGTGTTGGAAAGGAGGGAATAGTCTAACCACGTAACTAAGCGCCAGGACTCTGAGGAGTTGACGAGGATGGGGAGTATCGAATCTTCGGCGGGTGCCCCACGGTATCGCACTACCGTTAACGATTGATAAAGGCAGGAAGTGATTCCTGTTACAAAGCAATCTGGTGTAAAACCTTAACTAAATGTGGATAAGTTGATAAGTATTTTTAAAATCATACTAAATCAAAGGTTTTTCTTATTCATATAGAGTTAAATCTAATTTGAAATAGAAGACATTTAGGAGGAAGATTTTTTTATGTGCGGAATAGTAGGTTATTTTGGAAAGAGAGAAGCAGCGCCATTGCTTATTGAAGGATTAAGTAAACTGGAGTATAGAGGATATGACTCAGCTGGAGTATCTATACTAAATGAGAAGGGTATTGATCTTACAAAATGCAAAGGTAGACTTGCAAATTTAGAAGAAAAGTTAGAAGAAGATCCAATAAAAGGACATATAGGTATAGGACACACTAGATGGGCTACTCATGGTAAGCCATCAGATTTAAATTCACACCCTCATACTAATGGGGATGGAACTATATCTGTAGTTCACAATGGTATTATAGAAAACTATATGGAACTTAGAGAATGGCTTATGGAAAAAGGCTATGAGTTTAAGTCAGAAACAGATACTGAGGTTATTCCAAACCTTGTAGATTTCTACTATAAAGGGGATTTGCTAAAGGCAGTAATGGAAGTTACTAAAAAGCTAGAAGGAAGCTATGCTATAGGAGTTATAGCTGCTAATGAGCCTGATAAACTAGTAGCTGTAAGAAATGAAAGCCCATTAATAGTTGGTCTTGGAGAAGATGAAAACTTCATTGCTTCAGACATACCAGCTGTATTAAATCAAACAAGAAAAGTTTATCTTTTAGAAGATAAAGAATTTGTTGTTATGACTAAAGATGGAATAAAAATATATGACCAAAATGAAAAAGAAGTTAAGAAAGAAGTATTTAATGTAACTTGGGATGCTGATGCTGCTGAAAAAGGTGGATATGATCACTTCATGATGAAGGAAATCCATGAGCAACCAAAGGCTATAAGAGATACTATGGCTTCAAGAATTATTCCTGGTCAACCAATAAGAATCGATGATATAACTATTACAAAAGAACAAATAGAAAAATTAAACAAGGTATATATAGTAGCATGTGGAACTGCATACCATGCTGGATTAGTAGGGAAAAACATTATTGAAAAACTTGCTAGAATACAAGTTGAAGTAGATATAGCATCTGAGTTTAAATATAGAGATCCAATAATAGACGAAAACACTCTTATGATAGTTGTTAGCCAATCTGGAGAAACAGCAGACACTATGTCAGCTTTAAGACTTGCTAAGAAAAAGGGTGCTAGAGTAATAGCTGTTACTAATGTAGTTGGAAGCTCAGCTTCAAGAGAAGCCGATGATATACTATACACTTGGGCAGGTCCAGAAATAGCAGTTGCATCAACAAAGGCTTATGTAACTCAATTAATAGCTATGTACACAATTGCTCTATTCTTTGCAGAACAAAAGGGTACAATACCTCAAGATAAGATAGAAGCTATTAAAACAGAAATGTTAGCTCTTCCGGAAAAAGCAGAAGCAGCACTTAAGTGTGATGATGCAGTTAAGGCTCTAGCAGTTAAAACTTGCTGTGAAAATAACATGTTCTTCCTAGGAAGAGGCCTTGACCATGCTGTAGCAATGGAAGGATCTTTAAAATTAAAAGAGATATCTTATATTCATTCAGAAGCTTATGCTTCAGGAGAATTAAAACATGGTCCAATAGCTTTAATTGAAGAAGGAACAGTAGTAGTAACTATGGCAACTCAAGAAGACTTATTTGATAAGACTGTAAGCAATATGAAAGAAGTTATTGCAAGAGGAGCTAGAGTGTTTGCAGTGGCTCAAGAAGGTCACACAGATATAGAAAAATCTGTAGAATCAGCAATCTACATTCCAAAAGTAATGGACTTATTAGCTCCAGTTATAGCAATAATTCCAATGCAACTATTCTCTTACTACATGTCCATGGAAAAAGGTTGCGATGTAGATAAGCCAAGAAACCTTGCAAAATCAGTTACTGTTGAATAGATAGTAGAAACGTGATGTAAAAATATTTAATTTTAAGATAAATATTGATTATTTGTAATAAAATCGAATTAAAGTTTAATAAAGCAAAAAGACTAGACATTTTAAAATAAAAATGTCTAGTCTTTTTTTATAACTTCTTATGTTTTTTATTGTTATACATATTGCTATCAGCAGTATCCAATGTAGATTGCATTTTTGAAGTAATATGTTCATTAGTAAATACGGATTTTAATACCCTTGCAATTTTTCTAATAAGCATATCACCACTTAAATGCAAAAAGAGTTATTATTATATTTTAAAAATATAGTTAATAATAATATGAAAATTACACAATACTAAGAGTATAAGATTTATATTATATAATACTAACACAAAGATGAAGGAGAATTAATTTATGAAAATAGAAAAAATATCTGACAAAATAATGTACAATGATGAATCCTTAACTAAGAAAATAATTTACAAAGAAGATAAGATATTGAATTTTGTTTTAAATTTTAGACCAGGGCAAGGCGTGCCACCACATAATCATGAGCAAAGTGATTTACTTATTCATGTACTTTGCGGAGATGGCGAAATGACTGTAGATGGAAATTTAAATAAAATAACACAAGGAGATGTAATTCATTGTAAAGGAGTAGAGGTGTTTAGTATAAAAAATACTGGCAATGATGATATGTCATTATTTGTAGTATTAGCTCCAAACCCATCAGCAGTATATTCAAAAGGAATATAAAAGGGGGGTGAATTAATATGACAAATAGGATTATTATAATCGGAAATGGAATAGCAGGAATTACTGCGGTGAAAGCCATAAGAGAAGTAGATAAAGAGTCAGAAGTATTTATATTTGGAGAAGAGAAATTTTACCCATATAACAGAATAAAATTGTCTAAGAATCTATTTGATGAACTCTCTGAAGATAATACTCTTCTTCTAAAGAAATCTTGGTATGAAGAAAATAAGGTTAATATTTACGTAAGCAAAAAAGTGGCAAAGATTAATATTGAAAATAAAGAAGTAGTTTTATGTGATAAAAGTATACTTAAGTATGACAAACTTTTATTAGCAAATGGAGCAAGAAATAATAAACCTCCAGTTGAAGGAATAGAAAAACCAGGTGTATTTAACTTAAGAACGTTACAGGATGCATGGGATATTAAAAGTAAAATGCAAAAGGGTGAAAGTGTTATAAACATTGGTGGAGGAATACAAGGGTTAGAAACTGCTTGGAATTTGAATCAGCATGGAATCAACGTTTCTATTGTTGAGATTCAATCTAGACTAATGCCAAATCAATTAGATGAAAAGGCATCTAAAATACTTCAGGATTCAGTAGAAAAGTTTGGTATTAATATATACTTAAATACGAGAGTTAATAAAATAGCAGGAAATAATGAGGTTGAAGGTGTTGTAACAAGTTCAGATGAATTTATGCCTTGTAACAAGGTTATATATTCTGCTGGAATAAAGCCTAACATAGAAATGTTTGAAGATACGCCTATTAAGTGTGAAAAAGGAATTGTTATAAATGAGAAGATGGAAACTAATATAGCAGATATATATGCAGCTGGTGACGTTGCTGAACTTGATAACTTTGTTCCAGGACTGTGGAATATATCAATAGGCCAGGGTAAAGTTGCAGGATATAATATGATAGGAAAAGATAGTACTTATAAGCATATTGTTCCTGTTACTACTTTAAACGCTTTTAAATTATCCTTATTTTCTATGGGGTGTGTAGATGAAAATGATGCAACTAATGTTCTTGTAGAGGATAATGATGAAGGCCAATATATGAAGGTGTTTGTAAGAGATAGAAAAATAGTAGGGGCTATTGTAATTGGGGATACAAAACGATCACCAATATTAAAATCAGCCATTGAAAAAGAAATATCTTTAGAAGCTATTGATTTATCTAAAATTTCAGTAACAGAATTATTGAATAACATACAAAGTAAAAAATAAAGGAGAGAATAAATATGACAGAAATAAAATTTTGTGAAAATAATTTTACATATGGAACTGAAGATACCATGAAGAAATTACAAGAGAATTATCCTGACGTAGATGTAACAGTAGAATCATGCTTAGGATATTGTGGAGACTGTGCCACTAATCCATATGCACTTGTTAATGACGAAATGATTCTGGCAGATTCGGCAGATGAATTATATGAAAAAATTGAAGAGTTAATATAAAGTCTTTGGCTCATATTGATAACACATAAATATCCTCTTTTTCAATAATTTATTTCCCTAACTTAATTATATCACTTAAAAAATGCAAAATATAGACTTTAAATTTCTAAATTTTGCTATTAAACTAAAGATAATAATTGTTTGGGGGATGGTGCTTTGTACAAAGATTTATTTAAAAATAAAAACTTTACTTTGTTATCTATTGGAGGATTTATTTCTTCTATAGGAGATTATCTTTACAATATAGGTGTAACTGTATACATATATAGCTTAACAAAATCCGTTGGTGCAGTGGCTCTTATGTGGCTTTCTAGGGGTGTTTTAAGAATTCCTATGCTGTATTTATCAGGACTCATAGCTGACTTTTATAATAAGAAAAGGGTTATTATGGTTACTAATCTAGTTAGTGTGATTTTTGCTTTTCTCTTTATTTTTATTAATGGACAGAGATTATGGCTCGTGTATATTCTAGCATTTATTCTGCAATCTCTTAATGACATTGATGTAAGCTCTGAAACTGCCATTCTTCCTGAATTAGTATCTAAGGAAGAGCTGTCCTACTCTAATTCTATTTTTTCATTTTTACAATCCACCAGTGTATTTCTTTCTCCTGCCATTGGAGGAGTTCTTTATAAGCTTTATGGTAGCAATATTTTGTTTACTATAAATGCTATAAGTTTCTTAATTGCTGGAGCCTTATTTAGTCTAATTAAATATGACTTTATAAAGTCTGATAAAGCTGCAACAAGGTCTGGAATAATAAAAAGTGGCATTGAAGGATATAAGATATTTTCAAGATATTCTAGTGTTAAAACTGTATTTATTATAATGAGCATGTTTGCAGTATTAGGAAGGTTTTATGAAACCTATAAAGTAGCAGTTTCTGATATTTTATTAAACCTAAACCCAGAAGGCATTATTTACTTTTCTTATGCTCTGGCTCTTGGAGGACTTTCAGTACCTTTCGTAGTTAAGGTATTATATAAGAAAAATCATGTAATATTATTTACTCTTTCTACAGTAATTATTGGTATTAGCTATATCATATTTGGATATTCACAAAGTTTTATTATAACCTTTGGAATCTTAATTATCTTAGGTCTAGCTCAAAACCTTCAGGGAATATATTCTAGTACTATAATTCAAAATAGTATACCTAAAGAGTATCTTGGAAGAGTATTCTCCTTCTACAAAATACTACTAACTCTCTTTGCTATCCTAGGACTTTTAATTGCTACTCCACTATACAATTTAATCGGTATAGGCAACTCCTTTACAAGCATTGCAGTTATACTAATTATCTTATGTGTGTTGAATTTAAAAAGGAGTTTTAATAGAGCTGTAGATGAAGTTTTAGATATTAGTGAGATATAAATATATTTCATAAATACAGAAGCCTATATATTAATTTACTAGTTAAATTAATATATAGGCTAATTTTGCTTTATAACTAATCAAGTTGCCTGCTGCTTAAATCTATATTTATTTTCATAACTATACACAATTTTAAAAGTATACAATAACTCATATCTATATTATATCATTAATTAATGTAATAATATTACAATTTTTATAAGTGTGTAATAAAAATAAAGGCATGGTGCTCTTGTTATTGAACAATATGTAGATTATCAAGAGTAAATTTCCAAAATACTGTAAAAATACAATGGTCCTAACAAAATAAATTAATTCTTGACATCTCATTCAACATAGAGTAATATGAAGTTAACTTCACATGAAGTGAACTTCATATTACTCTATGTTAGGAGCGATTCGTTTGAAAAACAGATTTACTGAGCTTTATTTATGCTCATTGGCAATTCTCATAATGGGTTTATTTGAAATAACTTTTAATTATACAAGAGCTAGTATTACAGAAGGACTTTATTCAGGTATTATAATGTTTTTCGTAGGGGTAGGGTTTTTAGTTTTCGCTATAACTTCCCACATTAAATATAATGCTAATAGAAAACAGTTGGAAAGAGAGATGTCAAAAGAATATGATGAAAGAGATGACTTAATAGAAGGAAAAGCTTCACATTTTACCATGAGAATTCTAATGAGTGTGATTATGCTTATGATGTTTCTTTCAAAATGGATTACAATTCCAACAAATATTGCTTTATTTATGATTATAATATTTTGCATGATTACCAATATATTAGCTAAAAAATATTATAATTACTTTCTTTAATTAGGAGAACGCTATGAAAAATAGGATAAAAGAATTGCGTTTAGAACATAAGATAACACAACAAGAATTAGCAGATAAAGTATGTGTATCTTCAAGAACAATTATTTCTTTAGAAAAACAACAATATAATCCATCTGTTTTGTTGGCATATAAAATTTCTTCGGTCTTTAACCTACCAATTGAAGAAACTTTTATATTTGAAGAAGATGACTAATTATAAAAATGTATACAATAAAATTGTTAAAATAAAAAATAATGAGCGGAGGAAAATATTATGATAATTCAAAAACTATTATTTATACTTTTCGGAGTAGTATTAATATTATGGGGAGTATATAGAGTGAAAACAGATGAGGCGTTTGTAGGGAAAACACAAACAAGAAAAAATATTTTTAACCTTTTAATACTGGGAGAAGCATCTGGAATAGGCCAATTGTTAGGTGGAATTATATGTATAGTTTTAGGCGTTTTATCTTTTATAATTAAGTAATTTGTAATGTTGAGGAGTTAAGGTTAATAAAAAATGAGATAAAAACCATGATTCTTGAAAACAAGTTTCATGGTTTTTTCATTTAAAGGGATTTGAATGATGACTATAGAATAGTTTAGAGAAAGTTATTAAAAAATTTAAACTATTAATTTATTTAAGTAATAAGGAGAAGAATCATGGAAGAGTTGAAATACAAAGTTCCCAATCGAAAGATAGCTGAAAGAATATTAGAGGAAGCATCTATTTTAAATCCTGGTCCATGGGTGGAACACTCAAGATACGTAGCAGAGGCAGCAGCTTTAGTTGCTCAATATGATAGTGATTTGGATGAAGATACAGCTTATGTACTGGGATTGCTTCACGATATTGGGAGAAGAAATGGTAGACATTATGTAAGACATGCTATTGATGGATATAACTATGCATTAGAAAATGGATATGATTTTGTGGCTAGAATTTCAATCACTCATGGTTTTCTATGCAGTAATGTAGATGATATATGTGGAGAAATGGATTTAAATAAAACAGAATACAACTTTATTAAAAATTATTTAGGTAATATTGAATATAATTCATACGATAAATTAATTCAATTATGTGATGTATTAGCTCTTCCATCAGGATTTTGTTTAATAGAAAAAAGGATGGTTGATGTGGTTATAAGATATGGATTTACTGATTTTACACTAGAGAAATGGAAGAAAACCTTTGAAATAAAAGAATATTTTGAGGGCAAAATAGGAAAATCTATTTATAGTATCTTGCCAGGAATAGAAAAAAATACTTTTGATTAAACTTTTAAATGTCGTAAAAAAGCAAGAGAACTACTAAAACAAAGAATAGGAATAGAAATGTCTTTATGTGGAAGGTGTATTGAGATATGTCCATATACACAGCAATATATTAAAAGAAATTCCAATAGGTGTGATTAGAATATTTTTAAAATATTTAAGTAAGAGATAAGAAGGCTAACTAAATCAATGTTACCTGATTTTCTCTTTTTATTTTGAAGAAAGTTAGAGAGAAAATTAAAAATAAAATAATATAACTCTAAGTTAAATTTCATTAAATTCAATGTTTTTATGTTCTTACCTCCTTAAGCTATTGATCTAACTAAGGCTAAGTCTCCTAGAGTAAAGCAATATTTTAATAAAAACTAGCTTTCACTAATACTTTTCCAACAATTATAAATAAACATTTATGTATAAATATGTTATTTAAGTAAAAATGGTGTTATACTATATACATATTTAGTTAAACGTTAGTTAAATGGTTTAATAAATTAAATAACATTAATATAATGTAAACTATTACTGAGGTGAATAAACAATAGATATATAATATTGTTCAGAGGGGAGGATTCAATAATATAAAGTAATAGACGGGTATGTAAATGGGGGGAAATTATGAGATTAGAAAGTAAAAATTATAATGCGGGGGATATAATTAAAATTCCATTTAAATTTGCACCAGCACAGGCTACATTAATAGCAATACAAAAACTTTTGGATGGTTTAGTTCCAACACTACAAATTTTGGCTACGGCTAAGTTTCTAGATATTGCAATTTTAATATTTAAACAAGAAAAAGATATTAAAGATATAGTAATGCCTTTATTATTTGTGATACTTCTTTTAGCTTACGACTGGATTTCTACGCAATTATCAAAGTTTGCAGAGGTTCAGATTAAAAACAGATTAAGAGGTGAATTCAGGGTAAATATTGTAGAAAAGATAGCAACATTGAGATATAAATATATAGAAAGTCAGGATAGTTGGGATTTGATATCTAGGGTTATAAAGGAGCCAGAAGTTCAATGTACTAAGGCCTATATTTCATCTTTAGATATGATAGCAATGATTTTAAAAATAACAGGAATACTAGTAGTTTTATTTATTCAGGTATGGTGGTCTGCAGTTTTAATTGTTTTAATTTCTGTACCTCTATTTTTTATAGCTTTAAAAAGTGGAAAGGAAACTTATGAAGCAAATAGAGAAGTAGAGAAGAATAAAAGAAAGGTTAAATACTTAGAAGAAGTGTTAAATGGTCGTGAGGCAGTGGAAGAAAGAACCTTGTTTGGCTATTCTGATAAGATTAATAACCAGTGGCATAAAGAGTTTGAAACTGCTAGAAAGCATGAACTTAAGGTAAGCCTTAAATGGTACGTTAATATGAAAACCGGTGGGGTTATTATTGCCATTTTATCTGTATTGATAGTGTTAATTTTAATAGGGCCTGTAACTAGTGGAATTTTATCCATAGGAATGTTTATGTCCATTGTTAATAGCGTATTTGAATTAATACAATATTTAGCTTGGAGCCTTCCTCAGTATGGAGATAATTTAGCAAAGAATAAAGAATATCTTGTTGACTTAACTAACTTTTTAAAATTAGAAGGGGATGAAGGATACTTATTAAGACCAGCTAAGGAGGTTAGCAAATTAAAGTCCTTAGAGTTTAGAAATGTATCTTTTAAATATCCAGGCACAGAAAAGTATATTTTAAAGGATATGTCTTTTGTCATAGAAGAAGGAAGGCATTATGCTTTTGTAGGTGCTAATGGAGCTGGTAAGACTACAATAACTAAGCTTATAACTGGCTTATATGAGGACTTTGAAGGAGAAATTTTGATAAATGGAAAATCTATAAAGGCATATGGACAAGATCAGTTAAAAGCAATGTGCTCTGTAGTGTATCAAGATTTTGCAAGATATTGTATTTCTTTTAGAGATAATATTTTATTAGGAGATATCAATAGCTTTGATAACCTAGATAATATGAATATGGCTATAGAAACTGTTGAACTGCAAGATGTTGTTGGAGGATTACCTCTAGGTATAAGTTCAAACTTAGGTAAAATTAAAAATGATGGTGTAGATTTGTCAGGAGGACAGTGGCAACGTATAGCTATGGCAAGGGGAATTGTAAGTCCTGCATCCATTAGAATTTTAGACGAGCCAACTGCAGCCTTAGATCCTATAAGTGAAAGTAATGTCTATGAAAAATTTGAAGAGATAAGTAGGGGACAAACTACTATATTTATCAGTCATAGGCTTGGCTCAACAAAGATTGCAGATGAAATTTTCGTTATAGGAGATGGAGCCATTGTAGAAAGTGGTTCCTATGAGGAGCTTATGAAGAAAAATGGAATTTATACAAAAATGTATGAAAGTCAAAGGAGTTGGTATATATAATGGAAGGGAAAAGTAAAGATATTTCTTTTTTAAAGATAGTAAGGACGGTTGAACCTATGATAATTAAATCATGTCCTATACTTACAGTGGCAGCTATATTAACTTCAATACTACATAGCTTGGCTTATGTAGTAAATACTTTCATGACACAAAAGTTTTTTGACTCCATTACAGCTACTTTCTCAGGGAAAGTAGAGTTAAAAATAGTATATTTTATGCTAGGAGGACTATGTATTTCATTAGTTCTTACACAAGTGCTTAATGGGATATCTAACTTTTTAGCTAATGCCTTAGTTAATAAGGCAAAAGGAACTATAGGTAAGATATTAAATCATAAAAGCTCAAAGTTAGATGCCGCTGATTTTGAAAATCCAACATTACTTGATGATATTAATAAGGCTCAGAAGGGATTAGAGGGTGGACTTTGGATGTCTTTGATATTAATTGTAATAGTAACCTTCTATATTCCATATTTTATTTTTATGGGTATATATCTTTATAAATTAAAGCCTATACTTTCTATTTCTATTATATTAGTATTTATTCCTGTAGCTATATCACAACTAATTAGAATTAAGATATTCACTAATTTAGAAGATAAGGTAGCTCCAATAAGAAGAGAATATGAACATTATGAAAAATGTATAATGGATAGAGAATATTATAAGGAAACAAGGCTTTTAGGAGGGTTCTTCTATTTCAAAAAAAGATATATAAGTACCTTAGAGCTTATGAATAAAAATAATTGGCAAGCAGAAAAAAAATCAGGACTTGCAGAGCTAGCCATGAAGATGTTAACATTACTTGGTTATATGGGGGTTTTAGCACTTCTTGTATATGCACTTTTAGATGGTTCTATATCAATAGGTGCCTTTGGGGCAGTATTTTCATCTATAGGCTTTATGTTTTCTTTAATGAATGAGCTGATATGTATGCATATAGGAAACATGGCTGAAAATTTAGGTACAGTGAAAAACTTTATTAGATTTTTAGAAATCCCTGAAAGAGAAGGGGAGGACATAGAAATTGTAGGAGTGCCTAGCATTTCAATTGATAATGTAAGCTTTACTTATCCAGGAACTGATACAAGTTCTTTGAAAGACATATCTTTAAAGATGAATTCAGGAGAAACCATTGCCATTGTTGGGGAAAATGGAGCTGGTAAGAGTACCTTAGTTAGGATTCTTACAGGAATATATAGTCCTACTAAAGGTAATGCTTCAATAAATGGTATAGATATAGATAAAATATCAGCTAAAGAATTATATAGGGTTACATCAGGGGTATTTCAAAAATACCAACGATATAAAATGACTTTAAGAGATAATATATCTATAAGTGAAAAATCTAATGCAACAAAGGAAGAACTACTAAAAGATGCTATAGATAAAGCAGATTTTCAGGTTTCAAAGGAAAAATTTGAAGATGGTTATGATACCATGCTATCTAGAGAATTTGATGGTATAGATTTATCTGGTGGGCAATGGCAAAGGCTAGCTATAGCTAGGGGTTTTTACAAGGATAGTAATATGATAATTTTAGATGAACCTACAGCGGCCATAGATCCTATAGAAGAGACTAAAATATATAAGAAGTTTAAAGAAATGTCCAGGGATAAAACTGCTATAATCGTTACTCATAGACTTGGTTCTGCTAAGATTGCAGATAGAATAGTAGTTATGGATAAGGGTGAAATTGTACAAGTAGGTACCCATGATGAACTTATAAGTATAGATGGAAAGTATAGTGAGATGTATGAAGCTCAAAGTAAGTGGTATCTAACTGATCAGGATGAAAAGGCAGTTTGATTTAAGGGATTAATGCAAAATATTTAAAGGTTTGAGTCTGAAATGGGTTAGTAAGTTGGGATATAAAGGCTCTATAAGAGTTTGTAAATTTAAAAATCATGGATAGATATCAGTTATTTATACTGAACTATCCATGATTTTTTTATATTATATTACTAGAGATAATTTGGATACAATCCTAATACTATTGAACATTATACATGCCATTCTTCTCCATGTATTGGAATATAGCTTCTCCGTGTTTTTGTTCTTCCTTTTGTATGTGATTTAATACATCACGAACTCTAGTATCTCTAAATTCGAATATTGTAGTATCATAGGTTCCTGACACATATTTTTCAGTCATCAATAAATCTGTACACATATCAGCATCGGATAAATTAACTCCTCCTGATTGCATATTATTTGTATTAGTTGTGGAACCTTGAGCTGTCATATTTTGTCCTGAGTTTTGATTTTGACTTTGCTGATTTTGTTGACCTTGTTGTTGCTGACCCATTTGAGGAAGTTGACCACTTAATAATTGATTGATACTACCTAGATGGGTTCTTTCTGATTGTCCATTGGCATTAAAAATATCTTTTAACTGACTGTCCTTAGCTTGATTTGCATAATTTGTATACTTTTCAATGCAAATTTCCTCATGTTTTTTTTGATCCTCTAGTAAAGTTCTTTCTTTTTGTGATAATGTTATTTCCATAATACTGCACCTCCGATTATATTTTGTGTAAAACCAATTATTTTATACTAGTAAATGAAATAGCATTGAAATTTAAGAATTAGAATAGAAAAAACAGGTTAACACTCAATTTAGGTGTTAACCTGTTTAGTATATAGATGACATAACAAAGAGAATTATATTACTATAGGGATTTATTTTTTACAGTTTCAGAATTAAAGATTTCTTCATTAAATTCTCCTTCAGCCTTTGCTACAATCATTGTACATACTGCATCACCGGTGATATTGACAGAGGTTCTTGCCATATCTAGAATCCTATCAATACCCATGATTAAAGCTATACCTTCCACTGGTAAACCTACTGATTGTAATACCATGGATAACATGATCATTCCTACACCAGGTACTCCAGCAGTTCCAATTGAAGCTAAGGTGGCTGTTAAAATAACAGTTAAGAAAGAACTTAAGGTTAAATCAACACCATAAATTTGAGCAATAAATACGGTAGCTACACCCTGCATAATAGCAGTTCCATCCATGTTAATAGTTGCCCCTAGTGGTAATGTAAAGGAAGCAACATCCTTTGAGATTCCTAAATTTTCTTCTGCAATTTCCATGGATACTGGTAAGGTTGCACTACTACTTGAGGTAGAAAAAGCTACTGAAATGGCTGGGAAGAATTTCTTGAAAAATTTTATAGGACTTAATCTAGTAAATAATTTTAATAGCCCACCATAGACAATAGTAGCATGAATAAGTAAGCTTATTAAAACTAATGACATATATTTTATTAAAGGTATCATTGCATCAAAGCCTTGAGTGGCAAAGGTACGAGCGATTAAACCAAATACTCCAATGGGTGCAATTATCATTACGAAGTCTACGATTTTCATAATAAGGTCATTTAATTGTTGAAAAAGATTTGTTATCATTTTAGTTTTCTCACCTAGAGTAGATAATCCTACACCTATTAACATGGCAAATACAATAATTTGTAGCATGTTCCCGTTTGCCATGGATGCAATAGGGTTGTTCGGTATCATATCAAGGATAACTTCAACTAATGGTGTAGCTTCTTTAATAGTAACTTCACTTAAGTTTGAACTTGATAAATTTAATCCTACACCTGGTTTAAATACTGTAGACAATGATAATGCAATTGAAATGGCAATAGCGGTAGTAGCTAAGTAAAATAATACTGTTTTTACTCCAATTCTACCTAACTTTTTAATATCTCCCATGCTGGCAGCTCCGTTAACTAGAGAAATAAAAACTAAAGGTACTACAAGCATCATAATAGCTTTTAAAAATGCCTGTCCAACTAAATAGAAAACTCCATTAATTAATAATTCATCACGAATGAAACCCTTTGGAATAAAGTTGAATATAATACCTGTTATTAAACCCAGGATTAATCCGATAAATATTTTTGTTGATAAACTTATTTTGCCTTTTTTCATTTTACCAATCCCTTCTAATGATTTTTATTATATAAATTAAATTTTTGCCTAAAATTATAGAATTATATGGTGAGTAAAATTATATAATGAATAAAAACAAAAGTCAAACTGCAATTATTGGAAAAGTGAAAAATGAATATGAAATATTTTAAAATCAATATAGCATTACTTAATTGAGCGTTAATCTAGTGATAGCGCACATTATCATGGTTATAGATATGGATGTTGAATGTATAAAACTTTTGATATATATAATTAGATTTTGAAGGATTTTAAAATAATTATGCAATATCCGTATAAATAATATCAATGTAGTTAAGAAGAAAGATAAAACTTAAAAAGTTGTTTGAATAAATTAACAAATAATAACATATAAAGGATTGTAATTTGCATGGATATATTTTACACTTAGTATAGTAAGTTAAAAGATACTGTTTATCCGATGCCTACAAGCTCTAATACTCCAATATTCTTTAAAGTGGGAGTAAAGAGCTTTGTTTATATTAAACTTTTTAGGAGGGGAATTTATGTTATTTATATTTATGGGGCCAAGCTGTTCAGGGAAATCTTCAACAGCAGAAGAATTGAAAAAACTTACAGATGTACAGATTTACAGTGGAAAAGATTATTTACGTATGGACAAAAATGAAAATAATGCATGGAAACTATTTGAGGAAATGTTGAAAGAAGGTTGTAATAACAAAGATATACACTCGAAATCAATAATCTACGTAATCTCAGAAAAAAAGGATACAGTAAAACTTAAATTCATTAAGGATGCTATTACTATAAATTTTACAGCGGATGCAGAAATAATAAAATCTAGATTTGCAAAAAGGATGAATGGAGTTTTACCAAAGCCAGTAGAAAGTATGATAGACAAGCAGTTACTTGAATGGAAAGACATAACTGCAAAGTTACATGTAGATACAAGTAAAGACAGTCCTAGTGATATAGCTAAAAAGATATATGATCTAGGATTAATAAATAGTGATGTATAGGTATTTAAGTTGAAGATAGTTATTCATAGAAAGGGAGATAAAAGTGCCTAATAAGAATTCTGGGAAAGCTACACAGGGAAGCAGGCTATATTTACAACAATATATGTTAAATTCTAAAGAAAAGTTATCAGAAATGATAATTTCAGCATCACCTTCATTATTAGCATTTGTTGAAAATGAAGTAAAAATAGATTGGAAATCACCATTAGAAAAAACACAGAAAGGGGAATTCTATGAGTATAGGGATGACTTTCTGGAGGTTTTAGATCTAGATGAAGCGAATTATAAAAAGTTAAAAGAAAAACTTAAAGAATTTTGGCCTAAGAATGGACCACAATGGGATGGATTAGCAGTTATAAATGGAAGTAACAAACAAAGAGGGTTTTTACTTGTAGAAGCAAAGGCTCATATTGATGAAACAAAATCTGATTTAAAAGCTAAGTCAAATGAGAGCATTAATATAATTCAAAGATCTATTCACATAACTCAAGAATATTGTGAAATTGAATATAATGACTGGACAAAGCATTATTATCAGCTAGGTAATAGAATAGCATATTTGTATTTTATGAATGAAATTCTTAATATACCAACTTGGTTAGTATTAATTAATTTTACTGGCGGAGCATATAAAAGTACAAGTTTAAAGGAATGGTTAATACATTATAACCAGATATATAGAAATATGGGCATACATGAAAATTGTAACTTGCTTAATAAAATTATTCAGGTTTTTCCTAACCCTATATAATATATGAATATAAAGATTTATAAATAAGAATGAGAAATAAAAACAGGGATTGTACCAAAAAAAGAAATTTTGTTTATTTTAAGAATAACGCAATTCAATAAAATAACCTAGGGCTTATATTACAGAGTATTATAAGTTCTAGGTTATTTTATTATATCCATTTATGTTACTTAATTGAATATTATGTATTTATATTAAATATCTGTTGTAAAATGTAAAAAATAAAATTATAATATGGTTAAACCATTTTTTACTGATAATACAAAGGTTGCAGTAGCTGCTGGTGATGGGTATTTGCTGCATCCTTTATAAGTAACTATATCGGTAATTATTGATATTATCCATGTCTTGGTTATTTTACCTTAATCTAAAACATCATTTTCGACTAGTAACTAATTTTAACATTGGATATGGAGAGCTGATTAGATGAGTTGGGATTTACTTTTTAGAATAATATTTTTATTGGTATAACAACTGATTGTATTAAACATAAAAGAAGTTTAATACATATACTTTTGTATATTAATTTAATACTATTTACTTTAGATAGCTTCTTTAATTTATTTGCGATCAATATTATAACATTTATTACAACTATTTTTATAGTGGTATTAAGTGCCGTTTATTTGGAGGTCCTTTTTCAAAATTAACTAAATTAGCGGGATTGGCACAAAAATCAGGATTGAAAGGTGTATCATTAAAGGCGGTTAAACTTGTTGCTCAAGGAACAAAAATATTCATCAATATGATAATAAAACCAATGTCACGAAAATATGGTGAATCATGGTTCAGCGCAGTAAGGAGGGTGTTTGCATGAAAAAGATAATTGGAGTAGGTATAATTATTATTGACATAATAGCATTTATCTTGCTATTTAAATTTGTATATAAGAAAGGCGTATATAAAGGAGATATTATCGAACTTCTTTTAGATTCATGTGAGGTTATAGGGCTATTTATAGCTGTATTATTAACTGGAATTGTATTAATAATAATCGATTAAAACAGTAAGTGGTCTGCAAGCATCCCACTAGGGTAACCGTAGCAAGCAGGGTGTACTGACGTCCACCCTGCAAGGATGACTGTCACTTGTCGAATATGCTTATGACAATAATGATAGAGCTACTGGAATTACCCCAACTTCAACAATACCTTATAGCTATGGGGATACCAACTGTAAGGACAAGCTTACTACATATAATGGAAAAGCTATAACCTATGATGCTATAGGTAATCCTTTAACCTATGATGGATATACTTATACATGGGAAATGGGAAGAAGTTTGAAGTCTATATCTAAAACTGGACTTGATATGAGCTTTAAGTATAATGAACAAGGAATAAGAACTGAAAAAACAGTAAACGGTAAAACTACAAAATATTACTTAAATGATGATAGGGTAACTTATGAAACTGATGGTACAGATAAAATTTACTATACCTATGATAGTGATAATAATCTAATAAGTATGAATTTAAATGGTATAGAATATTATTATATAAGAAATGCTCAAGGAGATATAATTGGGTTACATGATAGTGCTGGAGTAGAGGTAGTAAGCTACAGATATGATTCGTGGGGTAAGTTAATATCAATAACTGGTACATTGAAAGATACCGTAGGAGTAAAAAATCCTTATCTTTATAGAGGGTATAGATATGATAAAGAGACAGGCTTCTATTACCTACAAAGTAGATATTATAATGCAGAGTGGGGAAGATTCATTAATGGGGATGATGTAGCAATTTTGCAGCTAGCACAAGGGGAATTGTTAGGAGCTAACTTATTTACTTATTGTGTTAATAATCCGGTAAATTATAGAGACTCAAGTGGGTATTGGCCTTGGTTTGTTCACTGGGGAATCATTATAGGTGAGCTTCTTGGATTGGGTAGCTTTATTAAAAGTGGTGCCTATATTAAAGGCTTAATCAAATATTGGATATGGCTAATACCATTTTTGCTGCTAATATAAAGGTTGCAGTAGCTGCTGGTTATGGGTATTTGCTGCATCCTTCATAAGTAACTATATCGGTAATCATTGATATTATCCATGTTTTGATTATTTTACCTTAATCTAAAACACCATTTTCGACTAGCAACTAATTTCAAACATTGGACACGGAGGGCTGATTAGATGAGTTGGGATTTGCTTTTTAGAATAATATTTTTATTGTGTATTTGTATTGGTATAACAACTGATTGTATTAAACATAAAAGAAGCTTAATACATATACTTTTATATATTAATTTAATACTATTTACTTTAGATAGTTTCTTTAATTTATTTGCGGTTAATATCATAACATTTATTACAACTATTTTTATAGTGATATTATTCATTATTAAATTGTTTAATAAGTGGTTTAAGTAATGTGGTTAGTTAAGGATTTTCTTCCAATATAGATGATATAGATATGATTAGGAGACAGGCCTCAATTACCTACAAAGTAGGTATTATAATGCTGAAATGGGTAGGTTTATTAATGGGGATGATGCGATCGTTTTACAGTTAATAAAGGGTGGTATTCCATATATATAAAATAAAGGAGGTAGTAGCTTGAATATTAATTTAACACATAATTCAATTCGTGTACTAAACTATGTTGAATCTTTTATAATTCTTATATCACAATTTAGTCGAAGAATTTATAATCATTACCTTTTGAGTATTTTATTTTTTTTAATTTTACTATTATTTTTATTCTACTTAAGAGTTAGACTAAATCATTATAGGCAATGTTTTCAAGTAAAAAAATCGCTTATATATTTTTTAATTGAAAACAGTATATTACTAATGGGAATTATATATGTATTGTTAATAGACAATCTTGTTTTTAAAGGATCCAGTGAAGTGAATGTCTTGTTTGTGTTTCCGATAATTATATTTTTATTCCCATCCTTTATCGTAAATCAAAGATTATCTGATAAAGGAAAACAAAAATAACATTTAACTGGGGATAAGGTTACTTATGAAACTGAGGGTGCTAGCTGGCTTAGTTGGTGCATTTGTGGGAGGATTAATAGCAGGTTATGCAAGCGGAGGTCATTGGCTCGTATGTCTTATTGGTGGCTTTGCAGGTGGTGTTGCAGGTGCTATTTTATATTATAAGATCATGCGACCTGATGGAACTGTAAATATTAATTATTATAAAACTTTTTATAGAAAAGCGTGGTAAGTAAAAATATAAAAATTTATGTAGGGAACAATTAAAACATCTTTTTAATTGTTCAAAAGCGAGGGAGAGAAAATATGAAAAAAAAATTATGAAGATTATATGCGGTTATATTCCTATAGTAATTGTAATTATGCTAGCGTCTTTTTCAATAACATATTTAAGAGAAAAATGCGGAGTGCAACCTAAGGTAGCAGCATTGATTGGTATATTTGAATTGTTATTTTGTTTTTATGGATTTATATTTGCAGTTATTGCTATGAAGAATAGATGAGTTTTGTTTATTATTAAGGTACAAACATAAAAGAGGTTATATTATTTTATAGGGTAAGAAAGACAGTCTGAATTTTTTCACTGTCTTTTTTAATTATTTTTTTGACATAAAGTAACATGATGATAAAATTCTTCTACTTCAGCAATAGTTTATAGCAATGGTGATATCAACTGGAAGGACAGGCTAATTGAATATAGCGGAAAAGCTATAACCTATGATGCAATAGGTAATCCTTTAACTTATGATGGGTTTGAAAACCCAACCACTACTACATTAAAAGACAACTAGGCTATTTTATTATATGAATTTATGTAATTTAATTGAAAATAATACATTTAAATTAAATATATGTTGTAGAATGTAAATAAGAAAATTATAATTAAAGAGTATAAAATATACAATTAATCTTATAAATTACATCTAGTGTGGTGATATTTTGAAAAAATTAATATTAGTATCGTCTATCGTTTTAATTTGTTTTGTAACCATCTTTTTTATTGTTGAGATTATCACAAAAAGAAATAATTTAATCATGTCAGCCGAATTACAAACCATATTGGGAATAGGTTTTTTGATTATCAGTATATGCATTTTTGCCTTTTTAATAGTTGTTTTATTGAGGAAAGTAAAAATACCAGCATCTATTGAAGTTAACTTATTGGAGATTTTTATTGCTGCTATATTAATGTTGGTTGTTTCATTTTTCTTAATTTTAGGTAAATCGATTGGGGTGATTTAATGGTTATAAAAATTTATGGAGATATCCCTTCAGAGGAAAGATTGTCAATTAGAATTAACAATGAGGTAAAAATACTGGACAATATAAGTCAAGATGTTTCATTCATCATCAATGAAAGGAAGAGGTATGAAATTGATATTGAACAACAGATTTCAACAAGTAATGTGAAACCAATCTTTATACTACTCTATCTCCTTACTGTCATCATTCAAGGAGTGTTTAATATACTTTTAATGAATACTGACTCAAAATGGTACAGAAATATCAAGGCATATTGCTTAAAAGCAAAGTTAATTATTGATATGCAGCAGGACACAGATGTATGTTTGACATATGTTAACTCTAAATATGATGAAAAAAATAAAATTTGGAAACTTCCAGTATTTACATGTGAACCAAATTTTGTTTCAAACGTTAGTTTTATTTTGAATCCGTGTGATTTTAAAAATCAATACTTTAATTATATTAAGAGAGTAGTATCTGTCGCAGTCATAATAATTTTAGTATTTGTTATCCTTTTATATATTGCAGTAGTCAATTCAAATAACATTGCTATAATTATCCTTTCTGTTTTAATGCTTGGTATAATATCTTTAGTTATGATGTTATCATTTTCGGAACACAAAAGGCTCAAAAATCTTTACCAATCTTTTTTAAAGCAAATACAAGTTGAAATAGAGTAAAAAAATTCAATGGAAAACAATGAGAAAAAAAGCTGTGCCACCGTTAAGATGACACAGATCGTTTTAAAACTATTATTTGAATCATACATGTAAACCAACTATAAGGGGTGCACTAAAGTATCTGCTTGTAGGTGCAACTTCAGGAGGATTAATAGTGCTTCTTTCAAAAATAAGTCTAGTTTTAGGAGTTATTGTTGCTTCAATTATTGGGTCTTATATAGGTCATTGGTAAAATGGGGGTATATTAAATGAGAAAATATAGTGTTGTATGTTTGTTATTTGGAATAGCATTAGGTTGCATTTTGTCAGTAGGTAATAAGGTGGATAAAATTGATAGTATATATAATGTAAGTACTAACATAATTATAGTTTTAATAACATTAGCGTCCATATTTATACTATCAATGTTAAAAGTTGATTATAATATAAAAGTATCACAAGTTATTTTTGGTTATGTACTTGAAATCATTGTTGCTTTAATGGTCAGTTTTATGCTTAATAAATTATAAATACCAAGAAATTTAGTATAGCATATCACATGAGAGTATTATTTTTACCTTTATCATTTTATGAGATTTAATAGTTGATAATTATGGAGATAATAACTGGAAGGACAAGCTAACTACATATAACGGAAAAGCTATAACTTATGATACTATAGGTAATCCTTTGCCCTATATTGGATTCAATAATACCAAGTTTAATTATGTTAATTTGGCTTATATTATTAATTAAATTAGGTGTAAAGAGAAAGCATGAATAACATATTTATTTAATTTATTGTAGTTTTCTATAATTTAGTTTAAGAAGTGAAAGATTTAATTAATTTTCTGTAAAAATAAATGCTGTAATACTTAATGCTAACTAATTGCAAGGAGGAGAGGAATAATGTTTAATAACCCCAAAAAGAACTTTACAAGAATCATTTATGCTTTAGCTAGCTTATCAATGGCATTAGATGTATTTTTAGATATAGTTATAAATCAAAAAGAAATTATAATAGGAATAGTAATATCTTGTGTATTTTTGCTTGTGGCCTTTATGTTTCTTGTTAGAAGCAACTTCATATCATTAAAGAGAAACATAAAAGAAGATCCATCAACTATACAAAGTGCAGATTCCCTTGGGTTTCTTTTAGTTATTTATTTGTTTTATATGGCAATATTTTAATGTGCTAATTAGATGATTTTCAATTATAGATAGTATATTAGAAGAGATTGCAAGTTATATAATTTTAGATAATAAATGTATTATAAAGATATAAGGTTAAATTGAGAACTTGGTTGAAGAGCATGAAAAGTTTAGTATTAATATTGGATAGATTATAATTAATTTACAATAGGGATATAGGTATGAGCTGCATATCTATATCCCTTTCAAAGGAGATAAGTATGTATAGTTTTATTTACAATATAATTGCAATTATAATTGGAGTTATATTTATAATAATAAGCATGTATATTCACGAGATGTCAATTGGAGCTGAAAATTTAGTGTTTTATCCTATGGTAACAATATTTTTTCTGTCATTAGGAATGTGTTTATTATGCTTAGGTATTTATAGCAGAAATAAAAAGGATATTAAAAATTTAGCTATTAGAGCTCTCATTGCTACTCCATTGATTATATTAGTAAGTAGTATTCTAAGTGCTTTTGGAATACCTAATAATTCATGGATAAGAAATATAATTATTGTTTTAGTGGTGTTTTTTCTTTTTAGAGGAATTAAGTGATAGGGAAAAACTTTAATAATGTATATTTCTTGAGGGATTAATTTTATGGAAGGTAGGTATAAAAATGGAATTTGCATTTTCTATAGTATTTCTAATAATAGGTATGGTAATGGGGATATTGCAAGTCATGTTCCTTATAAAACAGCAGAATATTGCAAAGTATAATACATTTAAAATTTCAAAGCATTTAGAAGCAAAATTATCCTATATAGAGGATGGAAGAGTAAGTCTTTACTATAATGAAATGCTAATTGATTATGTTTTAGGATCAAGAGAGGGTGTTTTATATTGGTATATTGTGGGAAATGAGGGGCTATATGTTGTAAATAGATTAAAATCCACCTACGAGATTTATGCAGATATTGATGCTGTTCCTCAAAAGTATGAAAATAATTTTAAAGAAATAATTTAATTAAATTAAGAGGAGTTAATATTTTCAGTTAAGCTTTAGATAAGGAGATGTATATATGAAACTTATAGGTTCTATAATATTTGCAATCACACTAACATTAGGGTTTATCACAGAGCTAATTCAATATAAAAGAGCTCATGATTTTATATTAAATAAGAAGGTTTTTAGCATATCTAAACATATGATGTTGAAAATTATTGATATAGAAACACAAGAAAAGACAGTGTTTCATCATGATAGAAAACCTATTGATAATATTTTAGCAGCAAAGAAGGATATGTTTCGTTGTTATTTAGTAGGAAGCGATGGTTTATATATTATAAACAGATCAAAATCAGCTTATAAAGTTTATGAAGATATTAATTATGTTCCTGTAAAAGAGCAGAAACATTTTAAAGAACTATTACAAGATAATTTAAGTAAATAAATCTGGTGAAATTATTTAGTAAGACGAGTTACTATTCTATTAATAGAAAGAAAATTTAAAATATTTATTTACTTTATAAGTTTTCCATGGTAAAATTTACACATAATATATGGGAGGTGCTATAAAGTGATTATTGCTACTTGTTAATTAATTTTTAATGTAAAAATTAATACTAAAAGAAGTCTTAACTACCTAATTATTTAGGTTTATTTGTTGTGCTTCTTTAAAAAATTTACAAGTAAGCGATGTGAAGTTTATAGAACTAAAATTAAAATCTTTTTTACACTTTATATAGTATATTTATTTTGTAGTGTAAAATATTGTAGATATTTTGGTTGTAATGAGGCGTTGCTTTATTACAGCCTTTTTTAATTTAGTTGAAGAGGTAAAACATCTAACCCTTTAAATTAGATAGGTAAAAATGAAAAAATAAATAGGATAAGGGGTATGAGTATATGAAAAATCAAGTAAATAATAAATTTAAGGAAATATTAAATATATTTAATGAAGCCTATGTTAAAAGGGATATTAATGAAATAGATATCTTTATGGATAAATTATTTGATAAGGATGAAAGTGTAACTATAGTAGGTACATGTGATGACGAGTGGTGTATTGGATATGAAGAAGTTAAGGATATATTTTCAAGTGACTGGGAATATTGGGGAGATTTAAGAGTTATAGCTGATGAGGCTACTGTAATGGAACTTGAAAATACAGCTATAATTTATACTCCAGCTACAGTGAAATATTCTTTTAACAGTAGAAGTGACACATATACACGTTATTTAGGATATATTAAAGAATATTTTGATGAAAGTTCTGATGAAAGTAAAAAATCTAATAAGGTTAAATTAACAGAAATTAATTGGTCCTTGTGCCATTTATTAAATCAAAGGGATGATATAGAAAGAGATTATCTATGGGATATACGCATTTCCTTTATATT
The DNA here is from genome assembly GCF_052067195.1 of Clostridium sulfidigenes. Taxonomy (NCBI): domain Bacteria; kingdom Bacillati; phylum Bacillota; class Clostridia; order Eubacteriales; family Clostridiaceae; genus Clostridium; species Clostridium sulfidigenes. The sequence continues at coordinate 122,349 of NZ_JBQHQR010000003.1, forward strand.
AATAAAAAAAGAAAATAGATGGATTATAAAACATATGCAGTTTTCTTTACCTGTAGTTGGACATCTACCAGATGTAAGGGAATATAAAGATAGTTATGATAGAACTGAGGTTAATAAAAAAATAAAGGAACTAGAAGAAGCTTATCATAAAAATAAGTTAATGAAAAATGAAATAATAGATTTAATAAAAGACTTTAATAGTGAGTATCTAGATAAGAATATGGAATTAAATTCAATAATTGATAAATATTTTTCTTCTAATAATATATTTGTTGCTAATACAGATAAAGAAATATTCACTAGTAAAGAAGAAATTAAGAAGTTAATTAAAGATCATAGAGGATGCTATGATGAGATCAGGTTAGATAGTGAAAATTCTATGGTTGATTTTAATGAGGATATAGCTTGGGTAGTAATAAGAGGTACTATGGAAAAAGTTATTTCAGAAGAAGAGTCCTTTGAAAATACAGTTAATAAAATAAAGGATATATTTAATAAGGATTTAGATGATAAAGAGAAGCTTTTTAACATTAGAAGAAGAATTGCTGAAACCTTCAAAGAAAATGCTAAAGGTGAAAATTGTATATGGCCATTTAGATTAGAGGGTGTGCTTATTAAAGAAAATAATAAGTGGGTATTTAAATATCTCCAGTTTGCTTTTCCTTTTAATTATATTCTTGAGGGAAAGACAGAAGCGGCATCTCTGATAAAGAAAAATTAATAACAAAGAGACTAGTAGGGGAAATCCTTACTAGTTTTTTTGCATATGTAAGGTTTATTCAAATAGTATGAAAAGCAATTAAAGGGAATAATATAAATCTCAGTTAATGCAAATAAATATAATTGGGTGATGTAAATGGATAAACTTATAAGCAATAAAAATCTTATAAAAATCAGCTCTAAGACAATAATTATAATTTACTTTATTTTTTTATGTATTGATTTTATAACCAAAGATTTAAAAAACACATATTCAGTGACATTAAAATATTTAGCTATAGTGCTTTGCTTTATCATATCCTTATTAATTAAATCCCATGGATATGGCAAAAGAGATAAAAGTTTAGTTCAGCTTGCTCGGATATTTACTTTAATTGCAGATTATTTTCTTGCAATTTCAGGCAATTATATCATGGGAGTTTTTTTCTTTTCTCTAGTTCAAATAACTTACATAATAAGGCATAGTATTATGGAAAATAGTAACTATAAAAATTTAATGTTTTTTATAGTATCATTGTCCATAGCCTTAACAATTTCATTAAGAATAGAAATAACATCAATAGAAAAAAATCTTGTTGTTCTAGCACTTATATATGCATCTTTATTAATCACTAGTCTTTACTGCTCAGTGAGTACCATAACTAGAGGTAAATATTCTCAAAAAACTTCATGGATAATTGCTTTAGGTATGTTTTTATTTTTTATGTGTGATTTAAATGTGGGACTTTATAATATAGTAGCAAGAGGCAACATAAAATTTTTTCTGGGTTTTTTAATATGGTTATTTTATCTTCCTTCTCAACTTTTACTTACACTAAGTGGATTTAAAGTTCAATATCTAGAGAAATTTTTTAGTAATATTTAACTTTCAAATATTATGAATAATTATTTAAAATCCTACAAAATATAAATACTTAGATAAGAAATGTATTTAGATTAGGATGAAATTAGAGTTATTTAGCTATAATTTCAAATGATTATTATATGTTAGAAAGGAGATGTAAAATAGTTACTTATTTTATTAAAATTTAGTGTATAAGTGTGTTAAAGTATACTCATAAGAAAGGTGTGAGTATATTAAATGCAACATATTACAAATTATAAACCAAAAGATTTTGTTGAATTTTGGTTTGAAAGATTTTTAACACAATTTGACACTAAAATAATAGTTGTTAACAATGAAAGTCTTTCACATCAAGAAGAATTAGTTCAAGACATAATATCAATATTACATGTTTTTAGTTGCAGAATTTATGGTCTTAGAAAGTATAAGAAAAAGATAGAGGAGGATGAATAAATTGGAAAGAGCTTACAAGATAGAGATTAAACCTACTTTAGAGCAAAAAATAAAAATACATCAAACTATAGGTATATCAAGATTTATATATAATTTCTATCTTGCTCATAATAAGGAAATCTATCAAATAGAAAAAAGATTTATAAGTGGTATGGATTTTTCAAAATGGCTTAACAATGAATATATCCCTAAGAACCAAGATAAAAAATGGATAAAGGAAGTATCTTCCAAAGCTACTAAACAAGCCATTATGAATGGGGAAAAAGCTTTCAAAAGATTCTTTAAAGGTGAAAGTGGTTTTCCAAAATTCAAGAAAAAGAAGAATAAAGATGTTAAAGCTTATTTTCCTAAAAATAATAAAACGGATTGGACTATACAAAGACATAGGGTTAAAATACCAACAATTGGTTGGATGAGATTAAAAGAGTATGGATATATACCAACTAACGTTATTGTAAAAAGTGGAGCAGTTAGTCAAAAAGCAGATAGGTATTATGTGTCTATCTTAGTTGAAGAAGATATAAAAGCTAATGATAAAACTTATTCTTGTGGAATAGGTGTTGATTTGGGAATTAAAGACACTACTATATGTAGTAGTGGAATGAAATTTAAAAATATAAATAAGACAAGTAAAGTTAAAAAAATAGAAAGAAAATTAAAAAGAGAACAGAGAAGGCTTTCAAGAAAATATGAAAGTTTAATAATAAGAAATAAAAATAATAAGGAGGTAGCTACTAGACAAAAAATCCAAAAACAAATAGTTAAGGTACAAAAAATCCATCAAAGATTATCTAATATTAGAAATGACTATAATAATAAAATAGTTTCAGAACTAGTGAAAAACAAACCAGTTTTTATAACTATAGAAGATTTAACTATTTCTAATATGATGAAGAATAAACATTTATCTAAAGCTATACAACAACAAAAGTTATATGATTTAACAAATAAACTTATTTCAAAAGCACATAAAAATAATATTGAAATAAGACAAGTGAGTAGATGGTATCCATCATCTAAACTTTGTAACAAATGTGGAAGAATAAAAAAAGACTTAAAGCTTTCGGATAGAATTTATGATTGTGATTGTGGTTATAGTTTAGATAGAGATATAAATGCTTCATATAATCTTAGAGATGCAAGAGAATATAAGATTATCTAACGTTAAATAGATGCTTATATATGTACCGTTGGCTAGATGGGAATTTAAGCCTGTGGAGTGCTAGACAAACCAAAGTAGCTTCGGCAAAATGGAGTACATTGAAACAGGAAAAATCTCAATATGGGTATTTTTGTCCATATTTTGAGTAGCAGAAGATTATGTTATTAATTAAAAATGGTAAAATATTGACCATGGCTGGTGTGAATTATGATAAGGGATGTATATTAATAGATGGGAAAAAAATTATAAAGGTAGGAGAATACATTGATGAAGATAACAGTGACATTTCTAAAGTCATTGATGCAAGCAATTGTATAGTTATGCCTGGAATAATAGAAGCTCATAGTCATATTGGTATTCAAGAAGAAAGAAAAGGTTTCGAAGGTAATGATTGCAATGAAATGACTGAGCCAGTTACACCTTACCTTAAAGCCTTAGATGCTATTAACCCTATGGATTCCACTTTCCACAAGGCTTTGAGTGCTGGGATTACTGGAGTAATGGTTGGACCAGGAAGTTCAAATGTGGTGGGTGGTCAGTTTGTATTTATCAAAACTCACGGTAGAGCAATAGATAATATGGTTGTTCTGGAACCTGCTGCAATGAAGGTTGCATTTGGAGAAAATCCAAAATCAAATTATAATGATAAAGATAAGATGCCAACATCACGTATGTCCATAGCTGCTCTTTTACGAGAAGAGTTGTTTGAAGCTCAGCAATATTATAAAAATAAGAAAAACTCTCAACAATCGGGTAATGAAAACACGGATTTTAATGAAGAGTTTAGAAAAGAATGTTGGATACCTGTATTTGATAAAAAGATACCTTTAAAAGCACATGTACATAGAGCGGATGATATTCTAACTGCAATACGCATAGCTAAGCAATTTGGATTAAAAATGACCCTTGATCATTGTACAGAAGGACATTTAATTGCAGAAGAGATAAAGGAGTCAGGATTCCCAGCTATAATTGGGCCAACGCTATCAGTACGTAATAAAATAGAAACACAAAATATGGATTTTAAAACAGCGGGCTTGTTGCATAAGGCAGGTGTAAAGGTAGCTATTACTACAGACCATCCTGTTACAAGAATACAAGATTTGGCAATTTGTGCTGGATTTGCAGCAAAAGAAGGATTGGGTATAGATGAAGGACTTAAAGCAATTACAATAAATGCAGCTGAAATATGTAATGTATCACATAGAGTTGGAAGTATTGAAGTTGGAAAGGATGCTGATATTGCAATCTTTGATGGCAATCCCATGGAGATATTTACGAAAACTTTGTATACTATAATTGATGGTGAAGTGGTTTATAAACCAGAAGACTAGCTATAATAATCTTTAGGAACAGATTTTTTATTTAAAACTAAATAATTTTTTTATTACTTTATTATAATAAAAGTGGCAACAAAGCCAGATAATACTGTTTTTGTTGCCACTTTCTTACGTGTAGAAACAAATTCCTTTGTTCCCATAAGTTGTGTCTGTGAAATATTATTTGTTGTTGTTGTTGTTATTTTTGTTGTTTTTGTTGTTTTTGTTATTATTGTTGTTATTATTATTGTTGTTTTTGTTATTATTGTTGTTATTATTTTTACAATTGTTGTTTTCCATGACATATCACCTCCTACCTAACTTATAATTTGCAAAAAAAAATATATTATTCATTCTAATAAAAAATTATCAATAAAAATTTTTATGCATAGTTTTTCTTATATAAGTGATTTTACACTAGACTAATTAGCAAAAGTTTTTTAAAATATAAGGTACATTATTTTAAGTTGTAAAATTGATATAAAAGAAAAATATTTTGTTAAATTACACAAAAAAATAAGGTGTTAAAAATTTGATTTCTAATGGCAGTATAGAAATTTATAAAATTAAGCCTTAAGCATAAAAAACAAATTGTAAGATATAATAAAGCTATTAAAAGCTATTTAGGAGGAACATATGATAGAAAAAACACAAAAGAAGACAATAACATATATTGAAGCCATTGCAATAGTAATTGGAATGATAATAGGCTCTGGAATATTCCTAAAACCAGGTATTGTTTTTAATGATGCAGGCTCACCTATAATGGGTATAATGGCTTGGGTAGTTGGAGGTATTATAACTTTAGCTTCTGCTCTTACTATTGCGGAGATAGCTTCATCTATACCTAAAACTGGTGGGTTATATGTTTATCTTGAGGAGCTGTATGGAGAAGTATGGGGTTTCCTATTAGGATGGGTTCAAACAGTAATATCTTATCCTGCATCGGGAGCAGCTTTAGCCATAGCTTTTTCCACTTACGCTACATTTTTTATTCCAATGAATGATTTCCAGCAAAAGCTTCTAGCAGTGGGAATCTTAGTGTTTGTAATAATCATGAATATAATTAGTACTAAATATGGGGGAGCAATTCAAACTATTTCAACGGTGGGAAAGCTTGTTCCAATAGTTGCTATTATTATATTTGGTTTAATTAGTGGTAAAACTCATGATTTTCGCTCCGTTACCGTTATGACTGAAGGAGCTGGTTTTGGAGCTGCAGTATTGGGTACCTTATGGGCTTATGATGGATGGATAGGTGTTACCAATATAGCAGGTGAATTAAAAAATCCTGCTAAGGAAATGCCTAAGGCAATTATTTTTGGAGTTACTTCAGTTATATTTATATATGCACTAATAAGTATAGCAATGGTTAATGTAATGCCCATTGAAAATATAGTTGCATCAACAACACCAGCATCGGATGTAGCAGTTTCACTATTTGGAAAAGGTGGTGCTGCATTTATAACAGCAGGAATTATAGTATCTGTATTTGGAGCTATGAATGGATATTTATTAACAGGTGCTAGAGTGCCGTTAGCTATGGGACAGAGAAAACAATTGCCTTATTCAACTCAACTGGGTAAAATACACAAAAAATTTGGAACTCCTACTAATGCATTAATTCTTGAAGGCGTATTAGCTACTATTTATATTTTCTCGGGAACATTTAATACTCTTACGGACTTATTAATATTTGTTTTATGGATATTCTTTGTCATGGGTGTCTTTGGTATATTTAGACTTAGAAAAAAAGTACCTGCAGATAAAAGACCATATAAAGTTCCTCTTTATCCATTCATTCCGATGGTGGGAATATTGGGAGGAATTTATATATTATATAGTACAATTGTATCTGCGCCATTGAATTCCATAATAGGGATTGGTATAGCTCTTGCTGGTCTTCCAATATTCTATTATTTAAAAAGAAAATAGTGTTCAGCCTCAATGATTGAGCTATGACTCTATATTAATAAAAGATTGATTCGAATAATTATTTGAATCAATCTTTTTTAGAATGTATAGAAAACTATTTACATCAGTCTGTTTTTATTCAGGATTTTAGATTATAACATAATTATAAAGGGCACATTGGTTTATATAAGTTGCATTGTGTTTCTATGAGTTAAGCTAAGGTAGAAAAAAAATGTTGATTTATGTAAAAAGTTGATGTACAATTTATTTGAACAATGTTCAAATAGGGAAGTAGATAAAATGAAAAAATTAAAAAAGAAGATAAAATAATTATATATAATTATAGCCAAACAATTTAATTTTTGAATAATTATACATAATATTTATTATCATGAAAAAAAGTTTATTTATTGTAACAAATGAAAAAAGTCGAAAAATAATATTAAAGTGTATAAAATGTATATTTTTATTGAAAACGGTATAAATCAATAGTAAAATATAGAATTGATGAGATATAATAGGATGAGATTTATATTCAAGCTATATTATGAGGATTATATAAGGAAAATTAAGTAACAGGAAATTATAATAAAAAAGAAAGTGTGTGTGTTAGTATGAAACTTTTTATTAATTTAGGTGTTAAGAAAAAACTTATATCAATATTTTCAGTAATATGTATTTTTATAGTCCTGATAGGAGTATACGGAATAATAGGTTGTGCATCTATAAACAAAAATGCAAATGAAATGTATAGTAATAATTTAGTATCAGTTAAAGATTTAGAAGGAATAAGAGTAAATATAAGTGAAATTACTGCTAATATGCTTAAAATTGTTTTTGAAAGGGATAGATCAAAATTAGATGAACAAATAAAAACTATAGATGATTTAACAAATGAAGATATAATATTGCAAGCTGAGTATGATGAATTACCAGAAATATCACAAGAAGAAGAAGAACTTTATGAAGGATATCAACAGGACTTAGCAAAATATAGAGAGAAAAGAAATCAAGTTATTGAGCTTGCAAAAGCTAATGATTATGATGAAGCAGTTAAGCTATACAATTCAGAAGTAGAACCATTAAGAATTGATACATTTGCAAAAATGGAGAGATGTATTGAAATTAACATAGAAAATGCTGAACAAGTTAATCAAAATAATATAGACGAGTTTAGTAAAGTTAGATACCAAATAATAATCTATACTACAGTAGCCTTTTTAATCATATTATTTATGGCATATATTTTAGGTAAAAATATAGTAAATCCCCTAATGAAAATAAAAGAATTTGCAAAGAGATTATCTGATTATGATTTTTCAATGCCAATTGTTATTACAAGAAAAGATGAATTTGGACAAACTGGCTTGGCATTAAATGCTGCCCAAGAGAATGTAAGTAACTTAGTTAAATTAATAATGGAAGATTCACAAGATATGACCGCAGCATCAGAGGAACTTTCAGCTATAGTTGAAGAGGTATCTTCTAAAGCGGAAGCAATTGATGAAGCAGTAAATAATATAACTGCTGGAATGCAAGAGTCAAGTGCTACAACAGAGGAAATAAGTGCATCAGTTCAGGAAGTTGATTCAAGTATAAATATATTATCTTCAAAAGCAATGGAAGGTAGTAATAATGCAAATGAATTTAAAGGAAGAGCTACTGAAGTTAAAAATAATAGCGAAAAGGCTATAACAGAAACAAGAAATTTATATGATATAAAGCAGAATAATATGGAAAAGGCCATAGAAGATGGAAAAGTAGTAGACAGCATAAAAATTATGGCAGATACTATTGGAAGTATAGCACAGCAAACTAATCTACTTGCACTAAATGCAGCAATAGAAGCAGCTAGGGCTGGGGAGCAAGGCAGAGGATTTGCAGTTGTAGCAGAGGAAGTAAGAAAGCTTGCAGAACAATCTTCAGAGGCAGTAATAAATATTCAAGACACCATAGTTAAAGTGCAAAATGCATTTAAAAGTAGCATTGATACAGGTAGTGACATATTAGAGTTTATAAATACAAGGGTTCATGAACAATTAGATGCTTATGGACAAACTGGTAATCAGTATTTTAATGATTCTGATTTTGTAAGTAGGATGTCAGAAGACATAGCAGCTATGTCAGAAGAAATTACAGCCACCATTGGAGAAGTAAGTAATGCAATTCAAAATATGGCTGGTGCATCACAAAAATCCAGTGAAGAAGCAGTTACAATAAAAGAAGGTATGGATGAAACAACAAAAGCTATAGAGCAAGTAGCATTAACTGCACAAAGTCAAGCTGAATTAGCTGAGAAACTTAATGAAGTTATTAAGATGTTTAAAATATAATTATATCTAAGATTATTTGATTTAATCAATGCTAATTAGTTAAATATTCAAATTGAAAATTATTCTATTTATTAGCACCTTGGTATAGTACTTGAGAAATATAAGTAAGACGAGATATAAATCGAGGGGAGATAAAACAAATGCTAAAAAGGTGGGTTAATAAATTAATGAGTATAAAAAGAGAAGATATTTGGATATTTTTTGTGATAATGTTAGTATTCATTAACTCCTATGTTGTTTATTTAGTTGGTGGAACAGAATCTTCGTTTACTCATTTAATGTATATTCCAATAAGTATAGCAGCATTCTTAGGAGGGATTAAAGGTGCTTTTGGAGCTGCTTTAATTGGTGGGATTGCTATTGGTCCATTTATGTATAAGAATGTATCTGATCAGATAATTCAGGAACCAAGTGCTTGGATATTTAGAACAATTATGTTCATTATTATAGGGATAGTAATTGGAGGATTATTTCAGTATATCAAAAACGCTAAAAGAATTGAGATTGAAAAGTTTTTTAAAAATGAAATTACAGATTTACCCAATGTAAATAAATTAAAAAAAGATTTATTTGAGAAAATTAATAAAAAGAAGGATTTTTCATTAATAGTATTCAAAATTGTAAATATAGATGAAATTAGTACCTATATTGATTACACCATTGGATGGAAATCACTTTTAAAGGCTAGTCAAATTCTTAAAAATATGGTAAATGAACAAGATGTATATTCTATATGTACTGATGAATTGGCTGTTATAATGCCAGAAGGTAATATTGAAGATACTTATAGAAAAGGACTAGAATATATAAATATGTTTAAAGACCCCATTTCTATACAAGGCTTATCAATTAGCTTGACTATTAAAGGAGCCATAGTAAATTATCCTCTACATGGGAATGATTCAAATGATTTATTAAAAAAAGCTAGTATAGCATTAAATGAAGAATGTGATAAATCAGATATTTTTATTTATGATATTTCCATAGAAAAAGGACATAGAGAGAAATATGAAACCATGCTTTCTCTTTATGATGCTTTAAAAAATGATAAATTTCATATTGTATATCATCCTAAAATAGGTTTGCAGAATAATAAAATAATGGGTGCTGAAGCCCTCATAAGATGGAATCGAGGTATTCAAGGTGATGCAAATCCGGAAGAATTTATTAAAATAGCAGAGGATGTAGGAATTATAAGTGAAATAACAAAATGGGTAATAAAAAATACCATTTTTCAAATGGAAAAATGGCGACAGGAAGGTATAATAATAAAAGTTGCAATCAATATATCATCTAAGGATTTAAAAAATAATTCGGTGATGGAATTTACCCAAGAATGTATAAGACAGAGTGGAATAGACCCCAAAAATCTTGAATTTGAGCTTACAGAAAGAGGTATAATAGAAAATGAAAATATGGTAAAATACTTACTAAATGATGTTAGAAAATATGGACTTAAATTTTCACTAGATGATTTTGGAACAGGTTATAATTCTCTTATAAACCTTATTAAGTTACCAATAGATTATATAAAAATTGATAAGTTCTTTATTGATAATATAGATGATGAAGATTGTAAGGTTTTGATTGAAAGTATTATTAATACTGCACATAAGAGGGGTAAGGAAATAATAGCAGAAGGGGTAGAGAAGAAGGAACAAGTGGAAGTGTTAAGCAGAATGGAATGTGATCAAATACAAGGATACTACTTTAGTAAGCCGTTGCCACCTGAAAAGTTAAAAGAGTATGTATTGAATTATGCTTAAATATTAATTTACCTATTAATTTAATATTTATAGATAATGAATTGTATAAACTAGAAACAGATACAATATATGTATTTATTTCTAGTTTTTTTAAGTTTAAAATAAAATAAATTTAATAAATACCAATAAAAATATTAAGTTTACACTATTTTAATATATTTATTGGTACGATAAATAAAACACTAGTTATTAAATATAAGCAGATATATAAGGAGGTTGAAGTTATGAAAATTAAGGGTTTGAAGGTTAAGGGTGTAAAAGTTAAAAGTATTAAAGCGAAGATGATTTTATTACTTATGCCTGTAATAATAGGGTCTATGGCTGCACTGGCTTATATGAGTTATTCAAGTGCAGAAAAGATAATAAATAGTGAACTTGAAATAAACATGAATAGTAAATTAAATGAAAAGTCACAAGAAATTGAAAAGAGTTTGGAGAGGCATCAGAAAATATCTGAAAGTTTAGCTAAAGTGGCTGAGAATTCTGTATCATCGCTGACAGAAGAAAATTATAAAGGTGTGTTGGAAAGCTTAATTGATACAAATGATGAAACCTTTGGAGCTGGTGTTTGGTTTGAACCATTTAAATATAAGAAAGATATTCAGTTATTTGGACCTTATGCATATAAGTTGAACGGTAAAGGCACTTATACAAATGAATATAGTAAGACAGATTATAAAACAGGTGATTGGTATAAAATAGGACAAGACACTGATAAGAGTGTTGAATGGTCATTACCTTATTATGATGATGTAGCGAAAGTTTCTATGATAACTGCTACATGTCCAATGTACGATTCAAATAATAAATTTATAGGAGTTACCACAGCAGATATAGATTTATCTACTTTACAAAATAATATAAAAAATATGGAAATAGGTACAGAAGGAAGAGCATTTTTAATAGATAAAAGTGGTTTATATGTTGCAGATGTAGATGAATCTAAAATTATGAAAATTAATATAAAAGATGATGAAAATTCTACATTGTCAGTGTTAGGTGAAAAAATGTTAACTGATAAGAATGGTCAAGGAACATTTACAGATGATAAAGGAATTCAAAAGGTTTATTATAGCACCGTAGAAGGTACAGAGTGGATTATTGCTGTATGTATTCCTGAGGAAGAAGTATATCTTCAAATTAATTCACTAAGAAATAAAATAAGTATAATAATAGTAGTTGCAATTGTAATAGTAATATTATTTATATTATTTTTTGCTAATTATATAGGGAAGAACATTAAAAAGGTTAATGCTTTTGCTATGAAGATTGCAAATGGAGATTTAACAGAAAAACTAGAATTAAAAAGCAATGATGAGCTTGGTGAAATGAGTAAGTATCTGAATAAGATGACAGAAAACATTCATTCTATCGTAAAAATTATAATGGAGAATTCGGAAAATATAAGTGCATCTGCGGAAGAACTTTCAGCAACTGTTGAGGAATTGGCAGCTAAAACTGTAAATGTTAACGAGGCTGTTAATACTATTGCAGGTGGTATGCAGGAGTCAAGTGCTGCTACAGAGGAGATAACTGCATCTGTTGAAGAAGTGGATTCAAGTGTGAATATATTATCTTCAAAGGCCATGGAAGGAAGCAATAATGCAAGTGATTCTAAAGTGAGAGCCAGCAAGGTAAAGGAGAATAGCAAAGAGATTAAAAAGATAGCAAAAGAACTATACATTCAAAAGGAAGCTAATATGAAGAAGGTTATAGAAGAAAGTTCTGTAATAGATAGCATTAGGGTTATGGCAGATACAATATCATCTATAGCTGATCAAACTAACCTACTAGCTTTAAATGCTGCTATCGAAGCTGCAAGAGCAGGAGAACAAGGACGTGGGTTTGCAGTAGTTGCAGAAGAAGTAAGAAAACTTGCAGAACAATCTTCTGGTGCTGTAGTAGAAATACAAAAAACTATAGAGTCAGTAAAACAAATATTTAATAAAAGTATAGAAACGGGAAATGACATATTAAAATTCATTGATGTAGATATAATGAAAACTTATGATGAATATGAAGAAACAGGTAATCAATATCATTTTGATTCTGATTTTGTAAGTAATATGTCAGAAGAAATAGCAGCTATGTCACAAGAAATTACAGCTACAGTGGGACAAGTAAGCGAAGCCATTCAAAATATGGCTGAGTCTGCTCAAGAATCTAGTGAAAAAGCAGAGACTATAAAAGAAAACATGGATGAAACCACAAAAGCTATAGAGCAAGTAGCTCAAACGGCACAAAGCCAAGCAGAACTGGCACAGCAATTAAATGAAGTGGTTCAGCAATTTAAAATATAAGGTATAAAATTTATATCCTAAAGTGTTCAAAAAATAAAATAATATTTAGTTAAATGAAAAACAGGTGAGGAGTCTCATCTGTTTTTTGTTTTCAAATATAAATTTATGTATAAATAGTTAAATTGTGTTATATAATTATTTATAAGGTTGTAAATATTTAAATAAGGTGATTTTATGGAGAAGGTCCTAATAACCATTATATTAAGTTGTAAAGTTATATATATATTTTTTATGGGAGGAACATGGAATCAACTATTAGATAAAGAAATTAGCTACAAACAGGTAGATTATAATAAAGCAATAAATGTAGAACCCAATTTAGAGAAAATGGCTTCAATTAGAGAAAGTAGTATAATTGACTCTATTCTTAATGAAATTACTTTAGGGCAACAGAAAGCTAAGGTTAATATAAAAAATGTAGAAGTTAATGAAATTAATCTTTTACCTCATATTACAGATGATATTTATGATTCAGGAAAACTCTGTGTACAAAACTCCAAGTTTCAGATTAGTGATGGATTGTTAAAAGAGATTTATGAATTAATTAATTGCTATGGAGCTAGAACATCATTTTATGCAGTAAACATGGAAGATAATATGACTTTAGGATATAATCCTGATATAACATTTCAAACGGCTAGTACTGTTAAAAGTCCATTTGTGTTATACGTCTATAAAAAAATTGATGAGGGTAAGGTTTATTTAGATGATAAAATTAGTTATGATCCACGATTTTATATTGAAGGTGCAGGATTAGTTTCTAGTAACCCTGTTGGTACAGAATATACTTTAGAGGAGTTGATATTTTATACTATTCATTATAGTGATAATACTTCATACAATATGTTACACAATTATCTTTGGGATGAGGGTTATAATGATATGCTTAGAGACCTTGGATGTAAGGAGTTTTATTTAAATAAGGGATACATATGGGGAAGAGGAAGCACCAGAAGTGCTGCACTTATATGGCAAGAAATATATAATTTTAGTAAGCAGTGTGAAAGTGGACAAACATATCTAGATATATTAAAGGATACTGAACATAGTTATATTAGAAATTCACTTAGTGATTATAAAGTAGCTAGTAAATATGGATGGATTCAGGAACATTGCCATGATACAGGAATTGTATTTGCAGATAAACCATATATAATTGCTATTATGACTGACAATGGTGGCAGTTGGTCTGGTGGTGAACAAGTTATGAAGATAAGTATTTGTATAGACAAAGTTATGAAGGAATATAATCAGTGGCAGAATGATAGAATAAGGTATAAGGATAATATTAAATGAGGAGAGTGGAATTACTCTCCTCATTTTTACAAGAATAAAATATTTTCATATAAAAAGATGAAAAGCTTTAAATTGAAAAAATGAAAGAAAACGACAAAATTTTGTTGAAATTTATAATTATTTTATATATAATTTTAAATTAAATACTTCTATATGTTAATAAAGTATAAATAGAAGTTCTAATATTCATTATTTTTTTAAATATAGGATATTGCTATATACTGAAAATTTTTAAAGGGACATTATAGAATTTTAATGTTATTGCAATATATTGTTAATAAAGTGTCAAAAACGATTTATTAATATATTTTATGGTGATTTCAAAATATAGTTAGTATCTGGAAAGCCTTTAAATATAAGGGATAACATTTATGCGGCTATAGAAAATATAATAACTACAAGTAAAATGATGAATATAAATAAAATTACTATTCAATTATCTGAAAATTTGTATTATAATAATTATAAAATATATTCTAAAATTAAATATATTTTATAATTAAATATATTTTAAACAATTATCAAATTTGATAGGGGGAAAGTTATGGATAAAAATACGAGTAACAGAGGACAATGGGCATCTAATATAGGTTTTATATTGGCAGCAGCAGGTTCAGCGGTAGGTTTAGGGAATATATGGAAGTTCCCGTATTTAGCAGGTGCCAATGGAGGAGGAGCTTTTGTTGTTATTTACTTAGTTATGATTGTAATCATTGGATTTGTAATTATGCTAGGTGAGATGGCAATAGGACGAAATACTCATTTAAGTTCAGTGGGAGCATATAAAAAGTTAAGTGAAAAGTGGGCTTTTGTAGGTTTTATTGGAGTAGTTGTGGGATTTTGCATACTAGCATTTTATAGTGTTATAGGTGGCTGGGTACTAAATTATATAGGTAAGTATTTAATTGGAGGTATATCAGGAGCAGAAGCAGGAAATTATTTTAGTGGATTCATAGCAAGTACTACTCAACCTATAGTATGGCACTTAGTATTTATGGTTCTTTGTTGTGTAATAGTATTAAAAGGAATAGCTGGAGGTATAGAAAAAGCAAGTAAATTTATGATGCCAGCGCTATTTATATTATTAGTTATAATTGCTATTAGATCAGTAACTTTAGATGGAGCAATGGAAGGAATAAAGTTTTTTCTAAAACCAGATTTTTCAAAGGTTACAATTGGAACAGTTATGGCAGCCTTAGGACAAGCATTCTTTTCCTTAAGCTTAGGAATGGGGGCGATAATAACCTATGGAAGTTATTTGGGAAAGACAGAAAACTTAGAAAAGAATGCAATAATTATACCAGCTATAGATACAGCAGTGGCTCTTCTTGCTGGATTTGCAGTGTTACCAGCAGTGTTTGCCTTTGGATTTGAGCCGGGAGCTGGACCAAGTCTCATGTTCATAACGTTACCTTCAGTATTTGATTCAATGCCTTTTGGACAATTTTTTGGTATTTTATTTTTTATATTAGTTTTATTTGCAGCATTAACATCAGCCATATCATTGCTTGAAGTTGTAGTAGCCTTTGTAATTGATACTTTTAAAATAGAAAGAAAGAAGACTACTATAATAATATCAACAATTTTATTTTTTATAGGAATACCTTGTTCCTTGGCCAATGGACCAGTTATGAAAGATGTATTAATATTTGGATATAATTTCTTTGACTTTATGAGTTTCTTAGCTGAAAATCTACTTATGCCATTAGGAGGACTTCTGATGTGTATCTTTATAGGATATGTATGGGGTGTTGATAATATCTCAGATGAGATTAGTTGCAATGGTAAATATAGATTTAGAAGTAAACCATTCTTTGTAATAATGATAAAATATATTGCACCAGTTTTAATATTCATTATATGGTTAAATGCCATAGGAGTATTACCGTATATATTAAAAATATTTGGAATAACATTATAATAAATTTAAAGGAATACTACTAAACAATATTATTGTTTTGAGTATTCCTTTATTTAATGTATTATAAAATATATAAAGATATTAATCGGAGGATAGGAGTAGATTACTAATGAATATAAAAGAAGAAAAAAGGCAACTTCGTAATGAAATTATGAAACGTATTGCTGAATTATCAAAGGATTATACTTTAGAAGCGGATAAGAAAATTTATGAAAAAGTAATAAATCTTAAGGAGTATAAAGAAGCAAAGGTTATATTTTGTTTTGTAAGTACAGAAGATGAAATTAATACAAGAAATATCATAGAGAATGCATTAGAAAGTGGTAAAAGAGTTGGAGTTCCCAAATGTATAGGTAAGGGGATTATGGAGGTACATGAAATCAAGGGCTATAAATCTTTAAAGGATGGAAAGTATGGGATATTAGAACCTAAGGATGAATGTCCATTAATTAGGTCAGAAGAAATAGATTTTGCTATAATACCTTGTGTTTCTTGTAATATGGAGGGATATCGTTTAGGTTATGGAGGAGGATTTTATGATCGTTACTTAGAACATGCTACCTTTACTACAGCTGTTATATGTAGAGAAAAGATTACTTGTGACTATATTCCTTATGATGAACATGATGTGAAAATTCATAAAGTGATTACAGATAGATAAATTAAGATAATTCTATTTTGAAATTTTACTAACATAAATAGCTTTTCTCCATATAATAACTATGGATAATATTTTTTAGGAGAAAATTATGGGAAGAGGTTTTATAAAAGTAGAACTTTTTACTGCAAGAGAGGTGGTACCTGTTTCAGGCGGAAATATATTTATTTTAAAAAGTACTTCAGTAGATTTTGATAAAGGGCGTATATTAACTACAGATTCTAGCGGAATAACGAAAATATTAGAAGTAGATACACCAGATATTGAACTATCAAAAAATAAAGATTCTGAGCAAATACCATATTCAGTATATGATTTATATGTTAGAGCTCCTGGATATAAGGATGCAGTAGTAGAAGGGGTTCAAGTTTTTCCTAATGAAGTATCAATACAACAAGTAGAAATGATACCTACTACTAAGGAAAGAGAATTTTTAGAGGAACTAGAGCATAATTATATTCCACCACATCAGTTGATAGAGGAAATGCCTAGGGTTCAGGTAGAGGAGAAAGAGCCAATATTTCAAAGCAAGGTGTTGATAAGACCATATATTCCGGAATTTATAACAGTACATTTGGGTGCACCGTCATCCTATGCAGAAAATGTTACTGTAAGATTTCCAGAATATATAAAGAATGTGGCATCTAGTGAAATATATCCTACTTGGCCAGAGCATGCTATAAGAGCCAATATATATTGTCAAATTTCCTTTGCATTAAATAGAGTATATACAGAGTGGTATAGAAATAAGGGGTATAACTTTCACATAACTAACTCTACAGCCTATGATCAATACTTTATTAAGGGAAGAAATATTTTTGAGAATATTAGTAGAATTGTAGATGATATATTTAATGAATATATTATAAGGGAAGGTTATATGGAACCACTACTGGCACAATATTGTAATGGCACAACTGTAACTTGTAAGGGGTTATCACAATGGGATACTGTAAAACTTGCTACAGATGGATATGAAACTATGGAGATACTAAAAAATTACTATGGTGATAATATTGAACTAACAAAAACTAATGATATAAGAGGTATAGAAGAATCCTTTGGTGGAACTCCATTAAAGCTTAATAGTACAGGAAGTGATGTAGAAACAATTCAAAGACAAATAAATAGAATTTCTAATAATTATCCAGCAATACCTAAAATAGAACCTGTAGATGGAGTGTTTGGATCAGAGACAGAATCATCTGTAAAGGCATTCCAAAGGATATTTAATTTATATGCAGATGGAATCGTTGGAAAATCAACTTGGTATAAAATATCAGGAATTTATGTAGGAGTTAAAAGATTAGCAGAATTAGAGTCAGAAGGAGAAAAATTAGAAAGTACAGGAGAGTATCCTGGATATTTATTAAAGCAAGGCTCCACAGGTGATTCTGTATCCCAAATGCAATATTTCTTAAATTTTATATCTCAATATTACAAAGAAGTGCCTCCAATTAATGGAGATAGTATTTTGGGTGTAAGTACCTTAGATTCAGTAATACAATTTCAAAAGAAATTTGGATTAGATGTAGATGGAATAGTTGGAAAGCAAACTTGGGATAAAATATACTCTGTATATAAAGATATAATTAATGGAAGTAATAAGCCAGAAGGGGATGGATATGAGTATCCAGGATATATATTAAAACAGGGTTCTAGAGGAAATGTCATAAGTAAATTACAAACCTACTTAAGCGCTATAGCAGATAAGTATCCCTCTATAAAAAATATAAATGTGGATGGGATTTTTGGAAAGGCAACAAATCAAGCAGTTATAGATTTTCAAAAGTGCTTTGAATTGAATTCTGATGGTATAGTTGGGCCATTAACTTGGGAGAAGATTGTACAAGTATATCAAGATATTTAATTTAGGAACAATATGATAATTAAGATAAAGCTTATTCTATGGATTTTAATTCCATAGAATAAGCTTTTAATTGTATATAATTTACAATTTGTTTAATTATTTAATCTGTTTTACATAGTATACTATATTTAACAAATAAATCCTTTAGAAAGAAGGTAAAATCCATTGAAGATTATAAAAAGAGTAAGAGCTATGGATAAAAACTATTCAATAAAAGGGAAATCAATAATTCTGAGAACAGTTTTATTTTTTACATTATGCATTTTGATAGTATATATGTCAGCTATTTTAAAATCCTATGCACCAGAGCAGATATCACTATGGAGTTATAAGAAACTAAATAATGAATTAAAAACTGACAAAATTAAAGAACAATCTAATAAAAGCTACAAGCTTATCTCTGTACCATATATAAGTCAAGCTGGAGAATATCCAACAGGATGTGAGGTTGTAAGCACATCTATGATACTAAAATATTATGGATATAACATATCTGTTGATGAGTTTATAGATGATTATTTAGAAAGCTCATTTTTAGAAGAAGTTAATGGAGATTTATATGGTCCTAATCCTAATGAAGCTTTTGTTGGAGACCCAAGAAGTGTATATAGTTATGGGTGTTATGCCCCTGTAATTGTTAATTCATTAAATAAAATCTTAGGAAAAGAGCATTGGGTAAAAAATACCACAGGAAGTGAGTTTAATGAACTTATAGAAAATTATATAGATAAAGACATACCTGTGTTAGTTTGGACAAGTCTTAATTTACTTCCTACTGAATCAGGTGCAGAATGGTATCTGCGAGAATCAGGGGAGAAGTTTCAGTGGATAAGTAATGAGCATTGTATGGTACTTGTAGGTTATGACAAGGATAAGTATTATTTTAATGATCCCTATGAAGGTAATGGGGTAGTTGGCTATGATAAGAAGTTAGTGGAAAAAAGATTTAAGGAATTGGGAGACCAATCAGTAGTTATTTTAAATAATAAATTAATGAATAAAATATATTAACATAAACATGGAGCTTATACTTTAAGAATATTAAAGTATAGGCTCTATATTTTATAAAAGTTAATGAATTATGTTTCATAGCTACCATTCTTATTATGTGAACATATTGTAAGAATTTCTTAAGGTTTATATAAACAATTATTTAATATTTTAAGGGTAATATAGAAGTATAGCTTGAGAGAAGTCATGGTATAATTAATATGAAGTGGAGGGGAGTACAATGAATTACAATGTATTAGTAGTTGATGATGATAAAGAAATAGTAGATGCCATTGAAATATATCTCTCAAACGAAGGATTAAAAATATATAGAGCTTGTGATGGGATTGAAGCTTTAGAAACTTTAGTAGATAAGGAAATACATCTTATCTTGATGGATATAATGATGCCGAGGATGGATGGAATTAGAGCAACTCTTAAAATTAGAGAAGAAAAAAATATTCCAATAATTCTTATTTCTGCAAAGTCAGAGGACACGGATAAAATCTTAGGCTTAAATATGGGAGCAGATGATTATATAACAAAACCTTTTAATCCTTTGGAGTTAATTGCAAGGGTTAAATCACAACTTAGAAGATATGTGACCTTAGGTAATTTTAACAAAGAAGAAGAAAAGGAAGTTTTAAAAAGTGGGGGATTAGAACTAAACACTAAAAATAAGGAAGTATTTGTTGATGGTGAAAGTATAAAACTAACACCTATAGAATTTAAAATTTTAGAATTATTGCTTAAGAATAAAGGAAGAGTATTTTCCATGGAAGAAATATACGAAAGAGTTTGGAATGAAACTAGCTACAATGTAGATAATACTGTAGCTGTGCATATAAGAAGGATTAGAGAAAAAATTGAAATTAATCCAAAGGAACCAAAATATTTAAAGGTGGTGTGGGGAATTGGATACAAAATCGACAAGTGTTGATGAAAAGGATAGAGAGTATGAAGAAATGGTAAAAGACTGTAGAAGAATAAAAATAGCAAAGACTATAGCTATTATAATAACTGTAGTAATGGTATCCATATCCCTAATTTCTTTTAAAGATATTAGAGTTAATAGTGGTATTTTTGATGAAAGAAGTCTATATGGAAGTAAATTTTTAGGAAGTGAAATCAACTCTTTTACAGAAAAGATTCTTGAAGTAATGGAACTTTATAAAACAGAAGATTATATTAAGGAAATAAAAAATTTAACCCAGGAAGAAATTCAATGGAAAAAAGAAATTATAAGAAAGAAGATTCAAGAAGAGTATGATAATGAGCGAAGTAAGTTACATGAAAAATACACTAACAATTGGGATGAAGAGAAGGTTAACAAAGAGGAAGAAGCTATCTATAAAAGTATAGAGGAAAAGTACAATTATAGTGATGAAGAACTAAAAAAGTTAATAGTTGAAGAAAAATTGGTGAATTACAATAGGTATATTAAGACTTTGGACAGTTATTCAAATTTAATGTACATTGCCTATGATAAAGCTAATGACATATGGCTTACCAACTATAAACCAGGTAAGGATGCCATTGCAGAGTTAAAGAAAAATAGTGGCTATTTTTCGGAATATCATATTTCTAGTGGAGTAGAAAATAAAAATATATTTATTAATGGAGAACTTATTAAAGACAAGGAAGTAAATGAATATGGTAACTACAGGGAAGGTTATGGAGCTACTGTAGTAGTGAAACATAGTTATAATGAGAATGGTAATAGTTATACTAATGAAGAGAGTTTTAGAGTAAAGGGAGACTTGGATATATATGTAGCAGTCCCAAGTAAACTAGTAGCTGGAGATAGCATATATAATACCTATGAAAAATTTCTGCAAGCTAATTCTATTGTAGATACAGAAATAGGCATTTTGGTAGCCTCCTTATTTGGGGTAGTAATTATGATTTTTGTCCTTAAGAAGTTTAGATATAAGCCATGCTATTCAAATAGAATAGTAGAAAAATTAAAAAATATGCCTTTAGAATTTAAGTTATTAGGTATATTAATGGGATGGATATCTTATCATATGTTTTTTACACATAATTGGAGTAATGAATATAGATACACCATAAATATTAATAATATAATGGTGGTAACACTAATTTTGATAGCTTATTACTTAATTATCAAAGCCTTGCTTCAAAATTATAAGGAGAATACACTTCTTAAGGATAGTTATGGAGTAAAACTTTATAATCATTTATGTATAGCTATGGAAAAAGGTACTTTAGGAAGAAAATTAGTATTGGTTATAGGAGTATATGTAGCTATTTGTACTAGTGTATCTTTAATGTTAATGGTTATAGTAGGAGCAGTAGGAGCAGTTATTGCCCTTGGCTTTGATATAGTTGCTACAGCAATTGTTATATATAAATTAGTAAAAGAGTTTGCTTATTTAAATAAAATAACTAACGGTGCTAAGCTTATTTCAGAAGGAAAAATTAATGATGATATATCAGAAGAGGGTAAGGGAGCATTAAGAGATCTTGCTCATAGTATAAACAATATGAAGCAAGGACTGAGAAAATCTATAGAAAATGAAAATAAAAGTGAGAAAATGAAAACAGAGCTTATTTCAAATGTATCTCATGATCTTAAAACTCCATTAACATCAATTATTAATTATGTAGATTTACTTAAAAGAATGGGCATTGAACCAGAAGAAGCAAGAGCCTATGTAGAAGTTTTAGATAGAAAATCTCAAAGATTAAAGATATTAATAGAAGACTTATTTGAGGCTTCCAAGGCTGCAAGTGGAGCTATGCAGTTAAACTTTGAAAAAATAGAGTTAAATGCTTTAATAAAGCAGACATTAGGAGAAGCAGAGAATAGAATTCAAGAAGCAAATTTAGATTTTAAAACCAATATACCATCAGAAAAAATATATATTAATGCTGATGGGAGAAAGATTTGGAGAGTATTTGAAAACCTAATTTCTAATGCTATAAAATATTCCCTAAAAAGCACTAGAGTTTATGTAGATGTAAAATCTGAAAATGGTAAGGTATATATAACAATGAAAAATATATCAGCCTATGAATTAAACTTTGATGCTAGTGAGATTACAGAAAGATTTAAAAGAGGAGAAGAATCAAGGAATACAGAAGGTTCAGGCTTAGGTTTAGCCATTGCAAAAAGCATAATAGAACTTCATGACGGAACTTTAGAAATAGGTATAGATGGGGATTTGTTTAAGGTGACTGTTGAGTTTAATATTTATGAATAATACAATCTAAAAAATATATAAAGAGAATATACTACTTGAAAATAGACTAAGTACTTTAGTTAAGTATTTAGTCTATTTTTAAGCAGCTTTTTAAAGCCATGAACTTATTGTAGCTATATGTAATATATGGTATAATATCTGGTGACTGGACGGTCAGTCATTTAAATTTAATAATAATGGGGGTACTAAAGTGTTATCAAAATTCAGCGTGAAGAAACCTATGACTGTTATAGTAGGGGTTGTACTGGTTATTATTCTTGGAATTATATCTTTTACATCAATGACTACTGATTTATTGCCTAGTATAGATTTACCTTATGTAGCAGTAATAACTGCCTATCCTGGTGCAAGTCCAGAGAAAGTTGAGCTTACTGTGACAAAGCCATTAGAACAAGTTTTATCTACTACTAGTGGAGTAGAAGAAATTAATAGTATTTCTAGTGAAAACTCAAGTATGGTTATTATTCAGTTTACTCAAGGGACTAATATGGAAAGCGCTATGATTGAGATGAATGGAAATATTGATATGGTAAAATCCCAACTTGATGATGAAGTGGGGACACCTATGCTAATAAAGATAAATCCAGATATGCTACCAATTGTAGTTGCCAGTGTAGACTTTGATGGGAAAGATATTACTGAAACATCAAAGAAAGTAACAGAGGAGATTATACCTGAATTTGAACGATTGGATGGAGTAGCATCTGTTTCTGGTACAGGGATAATTGAGGAAAGTTTACAAATCGCTCTGAAGCAAGAAAAAATAGATAAACTTAATAATAGAATTCTTAAATCTATTGATGGAAAGCTATCTCAAACTAAAGCAGAATTAGATAAAGCTGAAAAAGCTTTACAAGATGGTAAAGTTAAGTTTAATGAAGAAAGTGATAAGCAGAAGGAAAAGTTATTGGAAGGTAGTATGAGCCTTTCTTCCGGAAAATCTCAAGTTGAACAAGGGCTAAAACTATTAATCCAAGGTCAAGAAGAATTAGAAAAAAAGCGTGATGAGATTAAAAAGGAAAAGGAAAATCTAGAGAAAGTTATAGAAGAACAAATAAAGGCAGGAGAAGAAACTTCAGCAGAAGAAAAATTAAAATTAACACAACTATCTATAACTTTGGAAGCTACTAATAAAAGTATTGAAGAGATTTTAAAGCAAAAGAAGGAATTAGAGAAGAAGTTATCAGAAATTATAGGGGGAGAAAAACAATTAGAAGATGGAAAGGCCACCCTTAACTATGAGTTAGCCAAGGCACAACTTCAATTAGAAGAAAGTGAGGAGGCTATTAAGAAAGGAAAAGAAGAATTTAAAATTGCAGAAGAAAATGCTTATAAAAAAGCAGGATTAGATGGAGTGATTTCCCAAAGTTCATTAAGTAGTATATTAGCAGCAGAAAACTTCTCCATGCCAGCTGGATATATTACAGAAAATAAACATGAGTTTTTAGTTAAGGTAGGAGATCAATTTTCAAATGTAGATGAAATAGAAAATTTAGAATTGATAACCTTGGATATAGATGGTATTGGTACAGTAAAGCTTAAAGATGTGGCAGATATAGGATTTATAAATAATTCCCATGACATGTATGCAAAAATTAATGGTAATGATGGTATTTTACTTTCTTTCCAAAAACAAAGTACAGCTTCCACTGCTGAAGTATCCCATGATATAAATAAAACTATCGAAAAATTATTAAAAGAAAATCCAGATATGCATATAAATCAGCTTAGTGATCAAGGAATGTATATTGATATTGTAATAAATTCTGTATTAAATAACTTAATATTAGGAGGAATTCTTGCGATAGTAATATTACTTGTTTTTTTAAGAGATATAAAACCAACATTTATAATAGCAATGAGTATACCTGTAAGTTTATTATTTGCAATAGGTCTAATGTATTTTAGTGGAGTTACTATGAATGTAATATCTTTAGCAGGACTAGCGTTGGGAGTTGGTATGTTAGTAGATAATAGCATTGTAGTAATTGAAAATATATATAGATTAAGAAGTGAAGGTATGTCTTCGACTAAGGCTGCCGTTTATGGTGCAGCTCAAGTCTCAGGAGCAATATTTGCATCTACGTTAACAACAATTTGTGTATTCTTACCTATTGTATTTACTCAAGGAATATCTCGACAACTGTTTACTGACATGGGACTAACAATTACGTATTCATTGATTGCGAGTTTAATTATAGCCCTAACCTTGGTGCCTACTATGTCATCTACTATGCTAACCAATACTAAAGAAAAGCCCCATAAACTTTTTGATAAAATTGTAGGTATTTATGTAGAGTTACTAGAAAAAGTCCTTAATCATAAGATTATAATTATAGGTTTAGTGGTAGTATTATTAATTTCTAGTGCTTATAGTGCTTTTTCTATGGGGACAGCATTTATGCCAGAGGTTGATAGTAATGAGATAATGGTATCAATAGAAATGCCTAAGGAAAGCACTACCATAGATGCTAGAGAAATGAGTAATAAGGTAATGGATATAATCCTTACAATACCAGATGTTAAAACAGTAGGTGCTATGCAAGGTGGCAACGGTTCCATGGGCCTTCTAGGTGGTAATGGTAGCAATAAAGCGGTATCTATGTATATAATTTTAAAAGACGAAAGAAGTAACACTAGTCAACAAGTGGCTACTAGCATAGATGAAAAGACAAAGGACTTAAATTGTGATATAACTGTAAATTCATCTAATATGGATATGTCAGCTATGGGTGGGTCAGGTATAGAAATTCTTGTTAAAGGTAATGACTTAGATAAACTTAAGGAGATAGCTACTGATTTAACAGGAATTTTAGAAAACACTGAAGGAACAATTGATATATCAAATGGCCTAAAAGATGCATCAGAAGAGACTAGAATTACAGTTGATAAAAATAAGGCACTTAAATATGGACTTACTGTAGCACAAGTATATCAACAAGTAGCTACAGCTATTAAGAATGAAACTAAATCAACTAATATTACAATTAACTCTAATGAATATCCTGTAATAGTTGTAACTGAGTCTAAGGAAGAATTAACAAGGGAAACATTGAAGGATTATACTATAAAAGCTACAGTTAATGGTGAAGAAAAGGAAGTATCCCTTAAGGATATATCTACAATTTCAGAAGACCAGGCATTAGCTTCTATTAATCATAAGAATCAAGTACGAAGTATGTCAGTTACTGCGGGTATAGACAATGAACACAATATTGGACTTGTGAGTAGAGATGTAGAAAGCAAAATAAGTTCTTATAAATTACCTGAGGGATACACCATAGATATTACTGGAGAAAGTGAAACTATTAATGAAACCTTAGGAGATTTAATAAAAATGATTTCACTAGCTATTGTTTTAATATATTTAATAATGGTAGCTCAATTTCAGTCATTATTATCACCATTAATAGTAATGATTACTATACCTCTAGCGTTTACAGGAGGACTCTTAGCATTAGTAATAACTGGTTTCGAGATAAGTATGATTTCCATGTTAGGTTTTCTTGTATTAGCAGGAATTGTAGTTAACAATGGTATAGTTTTTGTTGATTATGTAAATCAATTAAGGTTACAGGGTGTGGATAAAAGAAGTGCTTTAATTGAAACTGGAAAGGCTCGTATTAGACCTATACTTATGACAGCATTAACTACTATTTTAGGACTTTCAACCCTTGCTATGGGAATAGGAATGGGAGCAGATATGATTCAACCAATGGCTATTGTGACCATAGGAGGATTAACCTATGCTACACTATTAACATTATTTATTGTTCCTATTATATACGACATATTGCATAGGAAGGCTTTAGTAGTAGAAGTTGAGGAGGGTAAAAATGTTTGATAATAACTATGGTAAAAGAGAAATAGATATATTTAATGCTGTAATAAAGCTTATTAATGAAGGCATAGACCTGCATTCAGTAAAAGCTGCTGATATTGCAGAAGCAGCTGGTATAGGAAAAGGAACCCTGTATAATTATTTCAAGTCTAAGGAAGAAATACTAGCAAAGGCTATTATATATAATATAGAAATTCAATTTAATGAAGTATTTAGCATAGTTAATAAAGCTCAGGGATTTAAAAATAAATGTTATGGTTTATTTAAATTAATAGAAGAAAATTCTAGAAGCAAAAACTCAAACTTTATATTGGCTTTATCAAGTATTGAAACAGATAAACTAAGACAATATTTAGAAGAAGGTAACCAAATTTTTATAAAGCGAAAGGAAGAAATGTCTGACGCTGTAAGAAGGTTAATGGAAGTTGGAATAGATGAGGGTATAGTTAAAGCACAAGAAAATAGAGAGTATGAATATTATGTATTTATAAGTGCTATGTTAGGCTATTCAAATTATTTTTGTTCTACATCAAACCTTGAAGCCATGGATATAGAAAAGATAAAAGAAAATGCTTACACTTTGATTTTAAAGTCGTTAAGTTAAAGGATTTTAATTAGGGTAGAATTATTAGCAAAGAGGATATATGTTATAATTTAAATATATTATATGTAATTTGGGGAGGAAGTTAGTATGTATTTTGAAAAACCAGGAAAACAGAATACTAAAGATACATTAGAGAGTGCATTAAAAACAGCTCGTAAAAGGAGTATTAAGACTATAGTAGTACCTACTAGTACAGGGAATACTATAGAGGAGCTTCTTAAGTTAGATATAGATGGAATAAACATAGTATGTGTTACACATGTTAATGGGTTTAAAGAACCCGGAGTTCAAGAAATTTCTGCAGAAAAACTAGAATTATTTAAAAGTAGAGGAATTAAGGTTGTAACTACAACCCATGTGCTTAGTGGAGCAGAGCGTGGACTTTCACGTAAGTTTGGAGGAGTAAATCCTGTAGAAATAATTGCATACTCCCTACGTATGTTAGGTCAAGGTACTAAAGTAGCAGTTGAAATAGCAGTAATGGCTTTAGATAGTGGTGCTATAGGATATATGGAGCCCATTATAGCTTTAGGGGGAACAGGCCTAGGAGTAGATACTGCCATTATTATGCGTACGTCTCATGGTTCTAATATTTTAGATTGTAAAATAGATGAATTTATTTGTAAACCAAGTTTATAGTATAATTTTATTTAACTTATTTTAAACTCAATATTCCATTAAGTTTATAGAACTGTCTCAAAACAATTTACTAATATAAGATGTAATTTGTTTTGAGATAGTCTTTTTTGTGGGTAGATTTCATAGTAGTCCTTTATTTTAAGAATAATTTATTTTTATGCTTAAAATTAGTCTAAAGTGCAAAAGCTAAAGTAAAATAATTTATGTTTTATATCAAGGAGGACATTATGAAACTTAAAAGAATGATTTCTATGTTATTAATAATTATAAGTATAATGAATTTTACTGGGTGCGGTAATTTAAAAGGTCCTAAAAATGATGAAGGGCAAATATCTACTACGGCTGGAGGAAATATAATTGTTCCAGTAACAGAGAAACCAGAAATAGTAAACCCTGCATTTACCAATGTAGGAGAGGTTCAGCTAGTGTCTAATATAATTTATTCTCCACTTTTTTCTTATGGAGACGGAGATGTTAAAACTTATCTAGCAGAGTATGTTGACTTTAAGGATAATAAGGAGATAACTGTTAAATTAAAGGGAAATCTAAAATGGCATGATGGCAAACCCATAAATGCAGATGATTTGGAGTATACAATAAACCTGATTTTAGATGAGAATCAGGATTCACCCTTAAGAGAGTATTTAATTATAGATGAAAAGCCTATAAAAGCAGAAAAATTAGATGAATTAACTATTAAAATAACCCTTCCAGTTGAGAGCTCAATGTTTTTGTATAATCTTTCCAAGGTGGTTCCTATTCCTAAACATATTTATGAAAATGAAGGTATAGTTGCCACTTCAGAGGAAAATAAAACACCTATAGGATCTGGGCCCTTTAAATTTAAAGAATGGACTAAAGAAGATAGTATGGTTTTAGAAAAATATGATGATTATTATTCAGGAAGTCCTAAGGCTGATTTCATAACAATAAAAGTATTTTCATCAGAAGAAGCTGCAGAGGAGGCTTTTAATAAGGGAGAGCTAACCATAGTTAAAGCAAGCCCAGAATTATATGATAAAGCCTATAAGGGAGAAGAATTGCAATCTTATACCTTTAGCCAAGGAAGATTAAACTATATAGTTTTTAATCAAAATGTTAGTTCAATGCAAAATATAGTATTTAGAAAAGCACTATCCTATGCTTTAGATAGAAAAGAAATGATAGTTGCAGCCTATGGAGAATCAGGTGCAGAGAAGGTAGAAGAAGGGAATTCAATTTTAATTAAAGAGGCAGAACTATACATAGAAGATGAGGTAGAAGTATATAATCATGATATAGAAAAGTCTAAAGCATTAATAGAAGAAAGTGGAGTTGCTATAAGTAACCTTAAGTTAGCATATAATACTGAAGCCTTTGCTCATAAGGAGTATGCAGAAATTGTACAGAAGCAATTAAAAAACATAGATATAGAGGTTGACATAGTACCTTATGAAAATGTAGATTTTTATAACAAGTTATATAGTAAAGATGATGAATGTGCTTTATACATTAGTGGATATTCTTTAGGATTAGCTCCAGAAGATTATAGAAAGATGTTTGAAACAGGCTCTTACTATAATCAAACAGGATATACTAACTTTAAAGTAGATAATTTATGGAAGGTAGGGGCAGAAGAGGTAGATGCAGATAGAAGAAAAGCAATTTATCGAGATATACAACGTCAGATTGCATCAGATGCAGCAATTTATGCTATAGATTATGAACAAAACCTTATGGTAGCACAAAAAAACCTAGATGGAGTACCAGAAGCTAAACCTACAGCTAATATACTTTTTGAAGATTGGTCAAAGTTACATTTAAATAATAAATAGACTACATGTAATTTAAGCGCTGAAACTTACCTAATAGTATAAGAAAGATTACTTTCAACAATGTAAGGAAATTTCAGCGCTGATTTAATTTTGAATATTTTAAAACTCATTTATAAACCAATAGGATACATTTAAATACCACCATACTTTTTAATAAGAAAATCTATTTTTTCTGGATCTATAGGCCATCCAAGTTCTCTAGTAACATCCAGCATAGCATGGATATTATCCATAGGAGTTTCAACAGGAAGTCCACATCCAGACATTACCGAATAGCCTTTAGGACTATCATAACCATCCCTTATACATATTAATGTAGCTACCTTAACTTCATTAGGAGTACCACTATACATTACAGTAGAAGGATCTACATTTCCCATGATTTTTATTTGGTTTCCTATAGTTTCTTTACACTTTGATAGGCTTACTACATTATCTATGCTAAATGCACTGAAGCCTAAGTCTACTATATCTTGCCAAATAGGATCTGTTTTTCCACAAATATGAACAGAAGGAGTTGAACCTTTATCTTTTATGAAGTTAACTAATTGTTCCATATATGGCGTACAGTATTTTCTGAAATGAGTAGGGCTAATAACAGTGGACGATGCCATAGGTTCACAGATGCTAATTCCAACGCCTTGTTTTAGAGATTCTTTCACAAAAGAAATACAACTATCAAGAGAAATTTTGCATAGTTTATGAACGGCTTCAGGATTTCTTATCATGAGTTTGGTCATTTCTTGAACACCAATTAAGAAACATGCATTAGTGAATGGTCCTACTATTGCTGCACTACAAGGAACTTCAGAACCTATAGCATCTTTTACGATTTTCATAGCTTCTATATGAATAGGAAGCCTTCCATCCTTTAATGGGTTTACAGGGGTAAGTTTACTTAGTTCATCTATAGATTTAATTGCTGGTTCAAGTAGGTCTACAGTATTATCCTCTGGATATTTCATTTTTGCACCCATGGCTTCTGAAATGATAAATAAATCTGTAAATATTTTAGCACCATCTCCACCAAATCTTTTGTGGGTTTCTATAACTGCATGGGATAGAGCTTTACTACTATGATTAAACTCAGAAATTTTTAATCCTGCTACCCTTGCGATACCGTTGGAAAGATTTGGATTGCATTGTATTCTATCGATAGTGTTTCCTTGAGAAATTGCTATAGCCCTTTCCATAGGAGTCATTTTATCTTTAAACATTAGCTACATTCCTCCTTGAAACAAGGTCTTTGGCTAAACGAGCAGCCTTTGAAGCCTCTACTTCATAACCATCTGCCCCTATTTTATCTGCAAAGCTTTGAGAGATGGGTCCACCACCTATCATGACTACAACATCATCTCTAAGTCCAGCATCATTTAACATATCAATAACTACCTTCATATTATCCATAGTTGTAGTCATTAAAGTAGACATTCCAACTAATGTAGCTTTTGTTTCTTTTACTTTATTTATGAATTCCATAGGAGGAACATCTCTTCCTAGGTCATATACTTCAAAACCACAGGTTTCAAGCATAATTTTGAATAAATTTTTACCTATGTCATGGGTATCGCCCTCTACTACACCCACAACAGCCTTATGTTTTATCTCATTAGAAGCAAATTTTAGATGAGGTCTAAACTTATCCATACCTGCATACATAGCATCAGAACACATAAGTAGCTCAGGAATATAATACTCCTCTTCCTCATATAAAATTCCTGCCTTATCCATTCCTACAGCTAAACCAGAAGCTATTCCATCATAGGCATCATATCCTAGATTTAGGTATTCGTCAGCTTTAGCTCTTACTAAATCTTCATCCATATCAAGGACGCTGTTACATAGAGCATCTAAAAGTAAATTTTTCTTTTCGTCCATTTTCACACACACCTTTTTGTTTTATTGTAGGTTTCTATAAATTCATAAAAAAATAAATTTATATCCAAGTATATAATAATATTTTTTTTAGAATAATTTAGCATTATTTGAAATAACTATTAGTTAAATTTATTTATTTAAAATTCTAACTAAAAATAATGAAGAATTATCAAAATATATTGACAAAAATTCTAAAAAGGCATATTATATAGAAAATATATATTTATAATTCTTTGAAAGGAAGAGTAAATATTACTAAGTATGTAAAGCGAGTAGAGGATGGTGGAAGCTCTATGAGAAAAGTAGTATTGAAAGACATCCTGGAGATATTTACCTGAAATGAAAAGTAGGGTAGATCGGATTCCCCCGTTAAAGGGATTGAGATGATAAAGTAAATAATACTTAATCAAATTAGGATGGTACCGTGGATATTGCTTTCGCTCCTATTGGAGTGAAGGTTTTTTTATTTTAATGAAATAGAGCTCATTTCATTAATGTAAGTTTTCTTAGAATACCGGTATAAGGCATCTTCAAATGTCTTAAGAAAATTAATCTATCCTAATATATAATAATTTCTAGAGTGTATAACTCTAAGAATTTATTAGTATTTAATTACTATATCAGCAAGGGTGGTACCGCATATTTTGCCCCTTGAGCCGTTGGCTTAAGGGGCTTTTAAAATGTTTAAATTTAGGAGGTATAACAATGAAAAGAGTATTAGTAAATAATTTAATTGATCATATGAATAAGAAAGTAAAAATATCAGGATGGATTTATCGCATAAGAAAGTTAAAATCTATTTCTTTTATAGTGATAAGAGATAGAACAGGACTAGTGCAATGTGTAGCTGAAAATTCTATTGCTGAAAAAATGGAGTTAAAAACAGAATCTGTAGTTTCTATTGAGGGTGTAGTTAAAGAGGGAAAAAATAAATTAAATAACTTTGAGATTGAAATTGAAAGTATTGAAGTTATTAATTCTACAATAGGGGAACTTCCTATAGAAGTTAATAATAAAGACCTAAACATTAATTTAGACACTATGTTAAATAATAGAGTATTAAGTTTGAGACATGAAAAGATAAGTTCAGTATTTGGCATTCAAAATATACTAGTTCAGGGATTTAGAGAATTTTTAACTAAGGAAGGGTTTACAGAAATTTTCACACCCAAATTAGTATCTGAGGGAGCAGAAGGAGGAACAGAGGTATTTAAGGTTAAATATTTTGAAAGAGAGGCTTATCTAGCTCAAAGCCCTCAGTTTTATAAACAGATGATGGTAGGTGCAGGTTTTGAAAGAGTTTTTGAGATAGCTCATGTATATAGAGCAGAGCAGCATAATACCAATAGGCATTTAAATGAATATATAAGTATGGACTTTGAAATGGGATTTATCGAAGATGAAAGAGAAGTTATGGACATGGAAGAAAGATTATTAAAGTATATTTTAAATAAGGTTAAAGAAGAGGGAAATAAATACTTAGACATACTAGAAGTTAAAATTCCAGAAATTCGGGGAGAAATACCTAGAATGAAGTTGAAGGATGCCTTAGACATATTAGAAAAAGAGTACGGTAAAGAGAACTTAGATGGAGACCTTGACCCAGAGGGTGAAAAACTTATTTATAGATATGCCAAGGAAAGGTTAAACTCAGATTTCATATTTTTAACCCATTACCCAAGGAAAAAGAGACCAATGTACACCATGCCTTGTGGAGAACTAGAGACTTACAGCTTTGACTTATTATTTAGAGGAGTTGAAATAACTACTGGAGGACAAAGAATTCATAATTATAATGAGTTAATAAAAAATATAGAATATAAAGGCCTTAACCCGGAGAATTACAGCAGCTATACCTGTGTATTTAAACAAGGTATGCCAACCCATGGAGGTCTTGCCATAGGATTAGAAAGATTAACGGCTCAGCTATTAGGATTAGAAAATGTAAGAGAAGCATCACTAATTCCTAGGGACAGAACTAGACTTACACCATAAGTGACCTTAGGAGCAAAGTGAGAAAATAAAATTTTATAATTTAGATAAGTGTAAAAATATCTAAGATAATGTGAATGAATTTATAGATAAACTTCTTCTATTTAAAATTTAAATAGAAGAAGTTTATCTATTGTTAAATCAAATTAAAATAAAATGAAAAAATGTTTACATACTATATAAAAGGTGCTAAGCTACAAGTGGAAAATTGTAAAATAATTAATACAAGGGAGGATGAAACATGAAAAAGTCTATAAAAGTAATGTTAACAGCAGTAGCTTTAACACTATCAATGACAGCATTGACAGCATGTGGAACTAAAGATAAAGCTAAAGACAATGAAGGTTCAAGCTCAGAAGTTAAAACTATATCTACTGAAGAGTTAGCAAAAAATATTAAAGATGATAAGTGGATAGTTGTTGATACAAGAGCAAATGATGCATATAATGGTTGGAAATTAGAAGGTGTTGAAAGAGGCGGTCATATTGAGGGTGCTGTAGATTTTTCAGCAGATTGGCTAAATGCAGATACAGAAAAGAAAGAAGAAAGTTTAGCTAAAGATTTAGAAGCAAGAGGAATATCAGCTGATAAAAATGTTATTCTTTATGATGCAAATGGAGAAGATGCAAAAGAAGTAGCTGATTATTTATCTAAAAATGGATTTAAAAATTTATATACATATGATGTTAAGGAATGGGCTAAGGATGAAAATAATGCTATGGTAGCTTATCCTAATTATGAAATGTTAGTTCCAGCATCATGGGTTAAAGATTTAATAGACGGAAAAAAACCAGAAACCTATGAGGGAAAAGAATTTAAAGTATTTGAAGTTTCATGGGGAGAAGAAAAAGATTCTCCAGATTATTTAAAAGGACATATTCCAGGAGCTGTACATATTAATACAGATGAATTAGAAGAAGGACCGCTATGGAATCGTCTTTCAGATGATAAGCTTATAGAATTTGCTAAAGCAAATGGTGTAACTACAGATACAACTGTTGTACTATATGGTGGAGATACTTGTGCAGCTTCAAGAGCAGCAGTTATATTTAAGTATTTAGGAGTAAAAGATGTTAGATTATTAAATGGTGGAACTAGCAAATGGACAAATGCTGGATATGAGGTAGAAACTAAATCTAATCCTAAGGTTGCAGTAGAATCTTTTGGTGCAGATGCTCCGTTAAAAAAGGATTATATTGTTGATTATGATAAAGCACTTACAGCAGTAGATAAACCAGAAGAAAACACATTGGTAGATATTAGAAGTTGGGAAGAGTATATAGGAAAAACTTCAGGATATAGTTATATTAAACCAACAGGACGTCCTGTATGTTCGCTATGGGGTCATGGTGGTAGTGATAGCGCTAGTATGGAAGACTTCAGAAATGAAGACAATACCATGGTTAGTGGGGATCAAATTCTTAAGATGTGGAAAGAATATGGTATTACAACAGATAAAAACTTAATGTTCTTCTGTGGAACAGGTTGGAGAGCCGCTGAAGTTCTATGGTATGCTGATGTAATGGGAATTGAAAATATATCTCTTTATGATGGTGGATGGAATGAATGGAGTGGAAACACTGGAACTAAAGCAGGTCCAGTAGCAACTGGAGAACCGCAAAAATAGATATGAAGTTAGGTAATTGATATGATTATGAAAAGTATTTTAAAGTGGCTAGGTACTATCATTCAAATTTCACTAGTTATATTCACAGCAGTGATATATACTTTATCCAATAAGAAAATGGGATTGGTTAGACACTTTACTTATCAAAATTATAAATGGGATGATATAAATTTAAGGTTATATTTCATTTGTATCTTAAGTTTATTAATAATTGCATTTATAATTTCATCCTATGTTAAGTATAAAAAATCAGTTAAATTTAGAAAGACTATTTATTTTAAAATAAATATTATGTTTATAGCATTAAGTATTATATCAACAGTTTTTGCTATAATATCTAGTACAGATAAACTACTAACATACTATGTTTTTGTATTAGCAACTATATTTATTTTAATAATAGAATTATTAAAAATTAGTTTTCTTCAAATGAAGAAATAAAATTAACTAATAGTAATTTTAATATAAGTTTAAAGTCCGGGATGTTGTTATACATCCCGGACTTTTTTAAAAAATATATTAATTTAATAGTTGCATATCCTTACTTCACAGCTTGAAGTGCAGCTTCATAGTTAGGTTCATCAGTGACTTCACTGCAATATTCTACATAGGTAATTGTGTTATCTTCATCTAATACGAAGACAGCTCTAGTAAGTAATCCTAGTTCATTGATGTATACTCCATATCTATCACCAAATTCTCTAGTTTTATAATCGGAAAGAGTAATTACATTTTTAATTCCAGCAGCTCCACACCATCTACCTTGAGCAAAAGGTAAATCCATTGATATGGTGTATATAGTAACATTATTAAGTTTAGAAGCTTCTTCATTGAATTTTCTAACTTCCATATCACATACACCTGTATCTATAGATGGAACAACTACAAAGATTCTTTTTCCTTTAGTATCTTGTAAAGTAACAGGTTGTAGTTCATTATTAATTAAAGTAAAGTCAGGAGCCTTATCTCCTACTCTTAGTTGAATTCCTTTTAAAGTAATTGGATTGCCTTGAAATGTAATTTCCAAGCATATCATCTCCTTTTAAATTTATATTCCATAGATATAATATGCTCAAATATACTATTTATTATAAGGTTTTATAACAATATTTAAATAGTAAACAATATTATAAAACTGCCTTTACAGCTATAATAATTAAAATAATTCCGCCTAATATTTCAGCTTTTTTACCAAGTAAATCTCCACATTTCTTTCCTATGAAGATGGCAATAAAACTACAAATAAATGTGGTTATACCGATGATACAAATAGCTGGAAGAATAGCAATATTCATAGCGCTAAAGCCAATACCTACTGCAAAAGCATCTATACTAGTAGCTATTCCTTGAAAAAATAAAAGCTTGTAGGTAAGGGGTACAACTTTATTTTCATCTTCTTCTTTATCAGGAAATATACCTTCTTTTAACATATTTGCCCCTATAAATCCTAATATGATTAAAACTAAAATACCAGAATATTTACTTAAAATTTCTGAGAACATTCCTCCTGCATAATAACCTAGAAAAGGCATTGCCCCTTGAAAGAAGCCGAAGAATAAAGGCATAGCCATAATTTTTGTTTTAGTAGCATCCTTGTACACCATACCATTAGTCATAGATACTGCAGCAGCATCCATACTAAGACATAATCCTATCATTATAATTTCAATAGTATTCATTAAAAAACTCCTTAATCTTATTTTATTAAACTTTAAGTTATCTTCCTAATACAAAATAAAAGACCCATGTATAGCAAAGTTTAAAGTATCTCTTTTATTAGAGACATCTTAATTAAGCTATACATGAGTCTTGTTCTTTAAGGCAAGCCAGATTAAAAAAATTAATCATTATGTTGACTTGTCACGTATAAAAATATTATACGCAAACTACTCCCCCACGATACATTATTTTACTATTATATTATAAAACCATGAATAAGTAAACATAATTTACACTTTTATATAAGTTTGATATAAGTAGAAATATTGGATATAATATACATGTAATATAACATGTAGTAACAGTGAAGATCAACAATATAAATTAAACATAAAATTAAACTGAAAAAAATATTATAAAATAGCTTATCTATATATGGAGAATTTACCTATAAAACTATATAAATTTTTATATAGGAAACTATTTACCTACAAAACTATATAACTATATAAATAGTTAACTATTTGTTCTGTTCATGCGGGTTTCGAGGATTTGCTGTTTAAATATTATATTTAAACTTATGTTAAATATATAAGAAATGGATATAGGTACAGTGATGATTTTAAAGTATAAAAAAGTAAGGAGTAATAATGTGGTTGAAGATAAATTTTTAAGCAAAATAAGTAAGTATAATGATGATATTGCTAAATATAAAAAAGATTTTGATAGAATCGGATATTTAAGATTAATAGTAATGATACTAGCCTTGTATTTCACCTATATAGGAATAAAGGGAGAAGTGACAAATAGGGTTCTATTTCTTTCTGTGGTTTTTTATGGAAGTTTTATATTTTTAGTAATATATCATAGAAAAGTAAAAAGTAAATTACAACTGGCTGAGGATATGATTGCAATTAATAATAGATACCTTCAAAGAATTTCTGGACAGTGGATAAACTTTCAAGATTTAGGAGAAGAGTTTGTAAATAAGGAGCACAGATATGCATCTGATTTAGATATTGTGGGTAGTGAATCTTTATTTCAATTAATAAATATAACTAATACTTGGCATGGAAGAAAATCTTTAGCTAATTCTTTATTAGAACCAAGATTTGATTATAATGAAATACTATTAAGACAAGAGGCTATAAAAGAGTTATTTGATGACTTGGATTTTTGTGAGGAAATGGAGTATATAGGTAGAAATAGTAGGAATAGATTAAAAAGTCCTGAAAAATTAATAAAATATGTAGAAGATAAAGGTGTCCTTATAAAATCGAAATTAATTAAAAAGATTATATATTTAATGCCCTTAGTTACAATACCAATTACTTTAATAATACTTATATTTAAAATGAATAATTTTAATTGGTTAATGTATTTGCTTTTAATTGTGCAAACAATTATATGGACAGTATCTACTTTAAAATTAAATTTAGTTCTTGAAGTGGTTAATTATTTTAGAGGAAACCTAGAAGAGTATTTAAACATTTTAAAATTAATAGATAATAAAGATTTTAAATCTAAAAAGTTAAAGAATATAAAAGAGAATTTATTTAAAGATAAAGATTCATCAATTAAAGCTATAAAAAGACTTTCTAACATATCAGAAAGAGTGAATATGAGAAATAATGGATTGTTATATTTAACTTTAAACATACTATTTCTTTGGGATTATCAATGTGTATTTTCTCTTGAGGATTGGAAGGCTGAAAATGGTGATAAAATAGAAAGTTGGCTTTCTAATATTGGAGTTATAGAAGAGCTTATGAGTCTTGCTGTGTTAATTCATATAGATGAAAATGTAACATTACCAACAATAAATCCTATGGGTGCTAAAATAGAGGCACAAGACCTTGGTCATCCTTTGATAAATAGAGATGTACGGGTTAATAATGATTTAAGCATGAAGGAAAATATATTTATAATTACAGGATCAAATATGTCTGGTAAAACTACATTTTTAAGAACTATAGGTATAAATTTAGTTTTAGCCTATGTAGGTGCACCAGTATTTAGTAAGAAAATGGAGTGTAGTTTATTAGAGATATATACATCTATGAGAATAACAGATGATTTAAAAAATGGAATTTCAACTTTTTATGGAGAATTAATTAGAATAAAGGAAATTATTGAAGGTGCAAATAATAATAAAAATATGATTTTTCTTATTGATGAAATTTTTAGAGGAACTAATTCTAAGGATAGGATTACTGGAGCTGAAGCTGTAATTAAAAATTTAAGTAAAGCTGGAGTTATAGGGGCTTTAACTACTCATGATGTAGAATTATGTAGTCTTTCAGAACATAGTGGAATAAAAAATTATCATTTTTCTGAGTATTATAGAGAAAATAAAATATATTTTGATTACAAACTAAAAGTAGGTAAATCTAATACCACAAATGCTAAATATTTAATGAGAATTGTAGGAATTGAAATTTAATTTACGTGGGTTTTTTATATTTGAAGAAAATGATGTAATTTTAAGTATGTATTAAGTACTTTTAAGTTAATATTCTCATGGAAAGTAATATATGTGTTATTATTTTCATAAGATATATAAGGCATCTTCAAAAAATAAATAAGTCAGAATGCTCGTATATTTTGTGTTATACTGCGTCAACAGAACCCTTAGATAGTGCTACTATCTGCGGAACCCGTTTCCTTGTCTAATTCAAAATATACTTTCCATCTTTGACTTATTATTTATTTTCAGATGCCTAAAATAATTAGGGGGAAAGTGTAAATGGGAGAACTATTAGAAATTTTTACTGACAACTTAGGATGGATAATTCTTGCATTAGTGATTATTTGGCTTATTTGTATTACTTGGAAGAAGGCAGCACAGGATAAAGCTATTGTAGTTACAGGACTTAAGAGAAGGGTTATAAGTGGTAAGGGAGGATTTGTTGTTCCATTCTTCGAACAAACCAATAGATTATCACTTGAAAACATGAAGGTTGAAGTAAAGACTCATGAATCCTTAGATAGTAATGGAGTACCAATAGATACTGATGGAGTAGCTATAATAAAGGTTAAGTCAGATCCTGCAAGTGTATTATTAGCTATGGAGCAATTTAATACTGGAAAAGAAAGAGAAACTATTGAAGTAATGAAGGGAACTGTACAGGATGTACTGGAAGGTAAACTAAGAGAAATAGTTTCAAAAATGAGTATTGAAGAGATATACAAAGACAGAGAAATGTTTGCAAATGAAGTTGAAAATGTTGCAAAGTCAGACCTTGAAAGGATGGGTCTTGAAATTAAGACCTTTACAATTAGAGACATAGACGACACTAAGGGATATCTTCAAGCACTTGGTGCTAAGCAAATAGCAGAGGTTAAGAAAAATGCAGCAATAGCTGAGGCAGAAGCAAAGAGAGAAGAGATGCAAAAAACCGCAGAAGCAAAGAGACTTGGAATGGAAGCACAAATATTTGCAGAAGCTGAAATTGCTAGAGCTAATAAAGAGAAGGAATTAAAAGTTCAATCCTTTAAAGAAGAAGAGAAAAAGGCACAAGCTAAGGCAGACTTTGCTTATGAAGTTGAAAAGAATATAGTTCATAAGAAAGTTGTAGAAACCTTAAAGGATGCAGAATTATTTGAAGAACAAAGACAAACTGATATAGCAGAGCAACAAGTACGTAAAAAAGAGAAAGAACTTGAATCTACAGTTAAAAAAGTAGCAGAAGCTGATAAATATAGAGCTGAGCAAGCAGCAGAAGCTGAGAGATTTATGATGATTAAGAGAGCTGAAGCAGAGGCTGAAACAATAAAAATTAAAGGTATGGCAGAAGCAGATGCCATAAGATTAGTAGGAGAGGCTAATGCAGATGCAATGAAGGCTGAGGCAGAGGCTATGAAGAAGAAGGCTGAAGCTTATAAGGAATATGGAGAAGCAGCTATTATTCAAATGTTAACAGATAAGCTTCCAGAGGTAGCAAAGAATATAGCAGAGCCATTATCTAAAACTGAAAAGATGGTTATTATTGACAATGGAGGTCAAGGTGGAGCAGCTAAGGTATCAAAGAACATAGCTAATATCATGGCTGAAGTTCCAGAAGTTATCAATTCCTTAACTGGTATAGACCTTGTAGAGCTGGTAAAGGGAATAACCTTAAATAAGAAAAATGAAGATTTAGAAGATGATGAAGAAAAAACTATTATAGAACCTGAAACTATAGAATCAGAAGTAGAAGAGAGTTCTGTAATAGAATAAATATTTATACAGAAAATAGACTCTAGGCTATTAAATTAATGGCCTAGAGTTTTTATTTTTCAATTTATCATTTTAAGAAAATACAGAGTCTAATAAATGGTTTAGAAGGTTCCATATAAATATGAAATTTATACCAAAACCCCTAGTTATGTTGACAAGGGGGATGTACATTGCTAGAATTAAAAATAGATATTGGTAAAAGTATGGAGAAAAGGTGCCATTAGGGGGGAAAACCATGAATAAAAAATTAAGATTCATAGCAGCGGTAGTTGTAAGCTGTAGTTTAATGTCATCAACAGTGTTAGCAGATGACTTATCAGATGCAAAAAGTAAATCTAAAGAAATTGAAACGCAAATTGAAAGTAATAAGGCTAAAGTATCTGAGTTAGAAGAAAACAGAGATAACATATTAAGTGAAATTTCAGAGTTAGACAACAATATGGACAAGTTATATAGTGAGGTAAATAATTTAGAAGCTCAAATTTCACAGTCAACTAATAAAATAGAAGAGCTAGAAGAAAGATCTAGTGAACTTAAAAAAGAGTTAGAAGCCAATAAAAAGGTCATGGATAAAAGACTAAGAGTTTTATATAAAAACAATGGTACAAGCTACATAGAAATTCTACTTAGTGCCGAAGGTTTTTCAGATTTTTTTGAGAAGATAGATATAATTAATACCTTAATTTCTTTTGACAATGAAGAAATTAATAAATTTAAGGCAAATCAAGAAGAATTAGATAAAAATATAGAGGCTTCCTCTGAAGAAAAGAAAACTTTAGAAAATGCAAAAGCTATTGTGGATGCAAACTTAGAAGAATTAAATGGTAAAAAAGATAAAAAGACAAAACTTATGGCAAAGGCAGAAAATGAATTAGGAACAGCAGAAAAGCTTCTAGCTCAAAATGAAGCAGAATCTGAAGAAATTTTAGCCAGTATAACAGCTATGGAAAAAGCTGCTAGCAGGCCTTCTCGTGGAGGTTCAAGTTCTCAGTCAAATACTAAACCTTCAAATAGTGGATCATCTTCAAGTCAAGTATCTACTAATGGGATGTATTCAATAACAGGAACTAGATATGCTATAACATCTCCATTTGGATATAGAACTAGTCCAGTAGGTAGAGGGCAAGAATTTCATAAAGGAATAGATATAGGTGCTCCATATGGTGCTCCAGTGTATTCTCTTAAGTCTGGAACTGTAACTTATGCAGGATGGATGGAAGGATACGGTAATGTTGTTGTGGTAAGTCATGGAGACATTAGTACATTATACGCTCATAATTCATCTTTATCAGTAAGTGTTGGACAAACAGTAGCAGGAGGACAACAGCTATCAAACGTTGGTTCTACTGGATGGTCAACAGGCCCGCATATACATTTTGAAGTTATTAAAAATGGAACTAATATAGATCCTGCACCTTATTATTTTTAATACAAATTTTTAAAATATAATAAGTTTAACATATATGTAGATAAAAACATCTAAGCATTGGCAAGCCACTAATGCTTAGGTGTTTTTATTTTGAATTTAATTTAGTGTTGACATAGTGTATATAAACGATATATACTGTTAGTATAAAGAAGCAATTTAGCTTAATTTTTTTTAGAAGCACTGTACATACTGAGTATTAACAGAGTTAAACAGTAGTTATAGTAAACTTAATTTTAAATTGAAATTTATAAGAATTAATGGAGGTGTTACTTTGTCCAATAAAATAATAGAAATAAAAAATTTGACTAAAGAATACGAAGATTTTAAGTTGGATAATATTTCATTTAGTTTAGATAGAGGATATATTATGGGCTTTATAGGTGAAAATGGAGCAGGTAAAACAACTACTATAAAACTAATCATGAATTTACTAAAAAGAGATGAAGGTAAAATTGAAATTTTTGGTAAAGATAATATTGACAATGAAAGAGAGATAAAGGAGCGTATAGGATTTGTTTATGATGAATGTTTTTATTATGAAAATCTCTCTATCAAAGATAATGAAAAAATAATCTCTGGTTTTTATAAAAGGTGGAATACTAAGGTCTTTGAAAATTATTTAAGAAAGTTTAACTTAAATAAAAAGCAAAAGGTAAAGGAATTATCCAAAGGAATGAAAATGAAATTTGCCATTGCGTTAGCATTAAGTCATAATGCAGAATTTTTAATACTAGATGAACCAGCTTCAGGGCTAGATCCAGTTATGAGACGTGATATTTTAGATGTATTTCAAGAGGTTATACAAGACGAAAATGTAGGAATTTTAATTTCCAGCCATATAATTTCTGATTTAGAGAAGATATCAGATTATATAACTTATATTCAAAAGGGGAAGATAGTTTTCTCTAAAGCCACTAGTGAATTAATGGAGGAATATAAAATAATTAAAGGGGATAAGGCTCTATTAAGTAAACTTGATGAAGAAGCTATATATGGATTGAGAGAAACACCATATGGTTTTGAAGGAATAATTAAAGATAAACACATTGAAAAAAGTATAAGGCAGAAAATTATTAGTGAGAAACCATCTTTAGAGGAAATTATGGTAGCTATGAATAAGGGGGTAAGAAAATAAATGTGGAAAATGGCCATGAGAGATTTAAGGGGAGTATTTAATCTATACAGCAATAAAAGTGGACTAATAATGATAGTGGTAGTTATATTGTTTGGAGTTGGGAATAAAGGAGCTGGCTTATTTAATTATTTTTTACTAATGGGTGGGGTAATTAGTATAGCCTTTACTGAAATGGAAGCTAGAGATAAGATTCATATTAGTATACTTAGTAGTCCTTGTAAAAGAAGTGATTATGTATTAGGTAAGTTTCTGTTTTCTATTATGTGGATAATCATAGTAACAGTAATAGGAGTGCTATTAAATAATCTAATTTATATGATATATCCAGCAGAGTATTTAAAATTGCCTCCATCTGTAATTAAAGGAACTGTTAGTTATATTCTTATATTTGTAGCTCTTTATTATTGTGTATATTTTTCATTGGGAATAAAGTTTGCAAAGATATTTTACTTTGTTATCTTCTTTGTTATAATGGCAGGAACTTTAACCATAGGTGAGTATCTTAAAGGAGAAGCATTACCTGGGTGGTTATCTAGCATAGAAAGACTTTTAGTGATATTTCAAAGTAATACTTTAGGAAGTAACATTATATTAAGTGCACTGGTATTAGGTATTTTAGCTTTAATTGCTACTATATCAGTGGTTATTTATGAAAAGAAAGATTTTTAGGAGGAGAATTTATGGGAGCTCTTTTAAAAAAGGATTTTATAACTAGTCGATATATTTATACTATTTCTCTTTTAGTTGTAGGAATAGCATTATGTTTTGCTTCTATGTATAGCTTTGAAGCTACACTTTTGATTTATTTATTGGGAACCTTCATAGTACCGTTAATAGCAAATAAATTTACAGCCACAGATGAAATGAGAAGAAACTATGATGTAATTATTAATAGCTTTCCGGTAAGAAGAGTTGATGTAGTGATAAGTAAATTTATTTATTATTTCATAATTTATGTTTTATGTTCATCTATACTTATGTCAATAGTATTATTAGTTGGAAACTTTAATCAAGAAAATTTATATATAATTTATATTATCCAATCTTTATCCTTTATATATTACTGTTTAATAATTGGGGTTACGAATTTTATATACTATAGATATGATTATAGTGTTGCTGCAAAATACTCTGCAATCATTATTATAGCAGTTATTAATGTGCCTATATTTATTTTGAAGCTTATTGATAAGATACGTCCTAATATTTTCAAAGGAATTAGTAAGTATTTATTAGTAAGTACAATTCCTAGAGTGTATTTAGCTATAGGTATTACTCTAATAGGAATTATAATATATTTTTTCTTTA
The DNA here is from genome assembly GCF_052067195.1 of Clostridium sulfidigenes. Taxonomy (NCBI): domain Bacteria; kingdom Bacillati; phylum Bacillota; class Clostridia; order Eubacteriales; family Clostridiaceae; genus Clostridium; species Clostridium sulfidigenes. The sequence goes on from NZ_JBQHQR010000003.1 coordinate 167,267, forward strand.
TAGTATTGTCTATAATTGGATATAGAAAGAGAGACTTATAGGTGGGAAAAATTTACAGAATACATTTAAACTTGGAGGAAATTCAATGAATATAATAATAAACAACTCTTCGGGAGAACCCATATATTCTCAGATAGAAAAACAAATAAAGGACGATATTTTAACAAATAAGTTAGAGCCTAATGAGCCATTGCCATCTATACGAGGACTTGCTAAAGATCTGAGAATTAGTGTAATTACAACTAAGAGAGCTTATGATGAGCTAGAACGAGAAGGGTTTATATACACAGTTCCAGGGAAGGGATCCTTTGTAAATGTTCAAGATAAGGAACTCTTAAAAGAATCTATCATGAGAAATATGGAAGACTATCTAATTAAGGCAATAGAGGAAGGTTCTAAAGCTGGAATATCAGTAGAAGAAATCATAGAAAGTTTAAGAGTGCTTGCTGAAGAATATAACCTATAGTAGGAGGAATATGATGGATAATATATTATATGTGGATAATTTATGTAAAAAATATAAAAATTTTAAGTTGAATAATGTTTCTTTACAGTTGCCTAAGGGATTTATTATGGGGTTAATTGGGGAAAATGGAGCAGGTAAAACTACATTAATAAAACTTATAATGAATTTAGCAAAGAAGGATAGTGGAGATATAAAAGTATTTGATAAAGATAACGTTAAGTTTGAAAGGGAAATAAAAGATAGAATAGGTTTTGTTTATGATGAAGTTTGCTACTATGACCATATGTCTTTAAAAGAAAATGGCAACATGGTTTCTATGTTATATAGTAAGTGGGATAAGAATAAATTTAATTATTATTTAAATAAGTTTGAGCTTAATAAGGATAAAAAACTAAAAGAATTGTCTAAGGGGATGAGAATGAAGTTTTCATTATGTATAGCCCTTAGCCATGGAGCAGAGTTTATAATAATGGATGAACCTACTGTGGGATTAGACCCAGTGGTTAGAACCGAAGTTTTAGAAGAACTTCAAAGTCTAATGGAAAATGAAAATATGGGGGTATTAATATCTACGCATATAACTTCAGACCTTGAAAGAATAGCAGATTATATTACTTTTATAAAGGATGGAAGTATTATATTCTCAAAATCAAAAGATGAAATAATGGAATCCTACAAAATTGTTAAAGGGGATTGTAATATCCTTACAAAGGAAGTTGAGAAACACTTCGAAGGCATAAGTAAAAATAGATTTGGTTTCGAAGGGTTGACATCACAAGTTGATAAAGTAAGAGAAATTTTAGGAGATAATATTGTAGTAGATAGGGCTACCATAGAGGATATAATGATTTTAAAAAAGTAAATTGAATATATGTAAGTTAAATATGTTATTTACCATGGTTTATGTATAACAAATTAATTAGTTATACATAAACCATGGTATTTTGTTATATCAAATATAATTAGGGAAAATTGAAATAATAAAATAATTTCAAGAAAAATGCATATTAAAATTATGTAGACATTCTTCGTAGTGCGAAGTAAAATATTTATTGAGGTGTTGTAGAAATATTAATAGCATAAAATTTTATAGTGGTGGGGATTGATATTATGGAGAAAAGAATAGACTTAACAGAAGGGTCTATAAGTGGAAAGCTAGTTCAATTAGCTCTTCCTATTATGGCAACTTCATTTATCCAAATGGCATACAATCTAACAGACATGCTTTGGGTTGGAAGAATAGGAAGTACAGCAGTAGCAGCAGTAGGAACAGCAGGTTTTTTTAGTAACTTAGCTGCAGCTCTTACCATGATAGCTAAGGTAGGTGCAGAGGTAAAAGTATCCCAAAGCTTGGGACGTAAAGATGAAAAAGCTACAAGAAATTATATTGTTAGTGCCCTACAAATTAATATAGTATTATCTTTAATCATGGGAATAATAATACTATTATTTAGAAGTAAGTTTTTAGCCTTTTTTCAGTTAGAAAATATGAAAGTTATATCCATGGCAGAAACTTATCTAGCTACAATAGCTATGGGGATGGTTATAACAAATTTAATACCAGTACTAACAGCAATATTTAATGGAGCAGGTAACAGTAAGACACCATTTATTATTAACACTGTTGGTTTAGTAGTTAATATAGTATTTGACCCAATTTTAATTTATGGTATGGGACCTATTCCAAAGATGGGAGTCTTAGGAGCGGCCTTAGCAACAATAGGGTCACAAAGTATAGTTGTAACTTGTTTCTTAATATCTATTTTAAAGAGTAAAGAAAAATATTTGAAATTTACTCTATTAAAGAAACCTGATTTTAGAGCTATAAAAACTATATGTAAACTTGGAATTCCTTCTGGAGTTCAAAGCGGATTATTTACTACTTTTTCTATTTTAATAGCAAGGGTAATAGCTGGATCTGGTGAAGTCGCTATAGCAGTACAAAAAGTCGGAGTTCAAATTGAAGCAATAACTTGGATGACTGCAGGTGGATTTTCAACAGCCCTTAGTTCTTTTGTAGGACAAAATTATGGAGCCAAAAAATATGATAGAATTAAGGAAGGCTATAAAGCTACTATTTTAATAGCAGGTGTAGTTGGGATTTTAGCCACTCTAGTATTAATAATAGGTGGAAAAGGAATTTTTTCAGTATTCATAAAAGAAGAAGAAGCTATAAGGTTAGGTACAGATTATTTAAGAATACTTGGGTATTCTCAATTGTTTATGTGTATTGAAATTACAACAGTAGGAATGTTCAATGGTTTGGGACGAACATATATACCTGCAGCTGTAAGCATTATACTGACAGGACTTAGAGTTCCAGCATCTATGATATTATCATCACCAAACCTTTTAGGCATAGATGGAGTTTGGTGGAGCATTAGTATGAGTAGTGTACTTAAAGGAATAACTATTGTGATGATTCTATATTACATGACTAAAAAGAAGAATTTATTACTAGATAATACATCAGAAGATAATATATCTGTAGAAGTGATTTAATACAAAGTAGAAGGCTGTGTCAAAATGAAATTTAGATTGTTTTGACATAGCCACTTTTATTATTTTATCATTTGGAGCTTTTCTATGACTACACTATAAGAGCCATCTGGAGATGTAACTTCTACTTTTTCACCTAAATTTCTTTTGTATAACGCTTTTCCTAAAGGACACTCTATGCTAATTTTATTGTTAAGAGGATCTGCTTCAACGGTGGTTACCATGGTGAAATCTTCTTCCTCATCATCATCTAGAAATCTTAGGGTTACAATTTTTCCAATACCAACCTGATTTTCTGATGTGTCATCATTTATTATTTTTGCCGTTTTAATCATTTTTTCTAGATATCCCATACGTCTATTATTGTCAGCTCTGTTCTTTTTAGCTGCTTTATACTCAAAATTTTCACTTAAGTCTCCATGAGCTCTAGCTTCTTTTAATTCTTCATTTATCTGAAATCTAACCACATTTTTTCTATGTTCAAGTTCATCTTTTAGAATTTGAAGTGATTTTTCAGTGAGATAGTTATACATAATTTAAAACCTACCTTCTAAACTAAATTATATTTATATAACACTATTATACAGCTAAAGATATTAATACAATATACTCTTTTAAATAATATGATTTAGTTAAGGGCTCTGTTGAAAATTACAGTGATAGAACATATAAAATCTAAGAATAAATTAAGAAAAGGACTTATTTAAAATTACTTTAAAATAAGTCCTACTCGATAAATAAATTATTAATTTGAAAATAATATGTGTTAACTAATATAGTAATTCATTAACGGAACTGAGTTTGAATAAGTCGAACCAGCGGGCTTTCTGGATATAAAATATTGGAAAGTTCATTATAAAGAATAGTAATTCTAAATAATCCACTAGAGGCTGGTGTAAATTCATCAACTTGATAATATAATACTAAACCTTCAGGAGTTAAATAGAATTTTTGAGTATCTGTAACTCCGGTATATGGTGTAGTGAAATTTATATTCATTTCATTAGCTTTTTGTGTAGCTATATCACTAACAATTTCAGTATAGTTCATGCTATTATTAAATAAATTACCAAAGTCATAAACCTCTCCAGTATTAACATCCATAGTTAAAGAAGTAAATAAAGTACTGCCAGCTGGATTATCTTCAGTTTCTGTGTATAAAGACATTACTATACTTAATAGACCATCAGAATTTAGAGGAACTTCATAAGCACTTTCTACTTTTGTAAAGTTCACCTTTTCAGGAACTAAAACTTCATTAAGCCATAAAGAATTCAATGAATCAATAATTTCTTGATTCACTATACTAGTAGTATCTCCATTTTCAGCATTTTGAATAAATGGATATTCAAGTTTGAATTGTGAAGGTGATAATACTTGAGTTTCTAGGGTAGGTGTAAGATTATCTTCTGGTGGGGTATAGCGTCTACCAAAGCATTCAAAGTAATCTATTCTGTTTAAGCTTATACCAAAGTAAACCCATCTCCAACCAGTCCATCTAAATCCATAGGCAGTTCGTCTATCTACATTAATAAGCCACGCCCAAAAAGAATTTCCGTTACGAAGCCATATATATACAAATTGGAATCTACAAGGTCTTATAGATCCAGGGGATACAGCTTTAGTCTGTGGTCCTGAAGAAAATGATTTCTTAGGCGTCATATTTGGGGGAGGTCCTGGAGGTCCTCCAGATTGTGGACCTGAAGGTGAACCAGGTTGTGATACTGGGGGTCTTGGTGGTTGATTCCATGGTGGTGCTGATGGGCCAGGACCTCCTGGGAAAAATGGAGGTACTATCCTTTCATCAAAACACTCATTACAACTTTCTTCGTCATCTAAGTATCTATCAGTATAATAATTTTGTGAGTTTATATCATAGGGTTTCCTAATGAACATAACATGCTCCTTAATAGTATTACAATATCATAATATACAATTTAAATTGGAATGTGATTTTAAAAAAAGTTTTTTTATAAATACATAAAAAAATTTTTTCATGACATACTATTATCATACCAATAAAATCATTATTTGTTTTGTAGTAAGTTTTCATGCCTGTGAATGTTTAAGTGAATTTCATAGAAACGAGAATTTGAAGGAGGAATAGCTTATGAAGAATGTTTATCAATCTACACATATAGCTACTAGCCCCAAAACAAAGCAGCAACTAAGGAAATTTAAAGAGGAATTTTCTGAAGAGTTATCATGGGATAAAGAACGGGGTAAGTACCGGAAATAATATCATGATAGTGTAATGATTTTATTGTTATAATAAATGGTGAAAGCCTTTCTGCACAGTAGCAGAAGGGCTTTCTTTTATAAGAGTTATTGACATAAAAGTTTTTATAAGTAATTATATAAATATAATTGTATAAGTAATGGATGGAAAGGATGATTAGTAATGGTTAATATAGGAAACTCCTGGGATGAAAAGCTAAAAGGAGAGTTTGATAAGCCTTATTACATAAAGTTAAGACAATTTTTGATTAGTGAATATAAAACTAGAAATGTATTTCCAGATATGAATAATATTTTTAATGCCCTTAAATTTACATCTTATGAGGATGTTAAGGTGGTAATATTGGGGCAAGATCCATATCATGGAGCTGGTCAGGCACATGGATTATCTTTTTCAGTTCAACCTGGGGTTAGAATTCCACCATCTCTTTTAAATATGTATAAGGAATTAAAAAGTGATTTAGAGTGCTATGTTCCTAATAATGGTTACTTAGTTCCTTGGGCAAAACAAGGAGTATTACTTTTGAATGCTGTACTTACAGTAAGAGAAGGTGAGGCCAATTCACATAAAAATAAGGGCTGGGAATGTTTTACTGATAGAATAATATCATTATTAAATGAAAGGGAGAAGCCTATAGTATTTTTATTATGGGGAAATAATGCAAAGGAAAAAATGAAGTTTATTACAAATCCTAATCACTATATTTTAACTTCGGTACATCCAAGTCCTTTATCTGCAACTAGAGGATTTATGGGATGTAAGCATTTCTCAAAGACTAACGATATATTAAAGTCTTATGGACAAAAGGAGATTGATTGGCAAATACCTAATATTAATTCATAGCATATTTGAAATTCAAATAGATAAAATATAACTATTTAATATTATAATTATTAAAGTTTATTTATTAGCAAATAGTTATAATGAAGATGAATTAAATATGAAAGAGGGTATATGTAATGATTGAAAAAATTAGTGTGAAAAAGGTTAGAGAAGTTGCAGAAGAACATTTCAGAAAAGGTGAGTTTTATTGTTCAGAAGCAATAGTTGCATCCATTAAAAGTAACTTTGAAGTAGACATGCCAGATGAAATGATTGCCATGGCTTCTGGATTCCCAGTAGGTATTGGAAAATCGAAATGTACATGTGGAGCTGTTACAGGAGCTGTTTTATGTCTTGGATACTTTTTTGGAAGAACTAAAGGAAGTAATCCTCAAGATCCCAAGAGTGTTAAAGCTTTACAGTTAGCCTATGAATTACAAGATAGTTTTAGACAAAAGCATAAATGTTTATGTTGCAGTGTTCAAACTAAAGGTATGGATATGGCATCTGGTGAGCATAAAGCACAATGCATAAGATTTACTGGAGAAATGGCAGAAAAGGCTGCAGAAATTATTGTAAGAGAATTAAATATTGAAAATATTGATGAATAGTTGAGGAATATGAGTATGAATTATATAAAAAAAATACCATTGCCAATGGCAGCTGTAATGCTAGCTTTAGCTTCATTAGGAAATTTATTATCATCATACAATATATTATTTAAAAATATCCTCGGAGTGATATCTGCAATAATATTAATACTTCTTACAATAAAGATTATAACTTGCTGGAAAGATGTAAAAGAAGAAATAAAAAATCCCGTTATTGCAGCAGTTATACCTACCTACTCCATGGGAGTTATGCTTTTATCTGCATATTTAAAAGAAGTATCTTTCTCATCTGGAGTTATTCTATGGTGGGTTGGGGTACTAATACATATAGGACTAATAATATTTTATACTAAAAACTTTATATTAAAATTTGATATTAAGAAGATGTTTCCAAGTACATTTATTGTTTATGTGGGAATAGGTGTAGGTGGAATAACTGCACCAGTATTTAAATTAGCTCAACTAGGACAAGCTTTTTTCTGGATTGCCTTTATTTCACTTATTATTTTAATTCCTGTTTTGGGTTATAGAACCCTTATAGTAAAGGGGATACCAGAACCAGCCCTTCCAACCACTGTAATATTTGCAGCACCAGCTGCACTTACACTTGCTGCATATTTAAATTCTTTTTCAGAAAAGAATATTAATATGGTCATGTTTTTAGCAGTATTGGTAATGGTATTATATATATGTGGAATAGTGTATCTTGTACAGGGGTTAAGACTTAAATTTTATCCCAGTTATGCTGCATTTACATTCCCTATGGTAATAAGTGCAATTGCAATGAAGGGTACTAATGGATTTTTGATGAAAGCTGGAAAAGAAATTTCTTGGCTGAAATATGTAGTTAAATTTCAAGAGGTAATTGCAACTGTTATAGTATTATATGTGCTTATAAGATTTTTAATGTTTATACTAAAAAAGGATACAGTTAAAGTAAATACTACAATATCAAGATAATTTAAATATTAATTTTAAATAAACTCTATGGAGAATATCTCTTCATAGAGTTTTGTTCCTTATTAATGAAAATTAATGATGGATTTTATGAAGAATTTTATATAGAAAGTAGAAAATATATTATGGATAAAAATTCATTTAATACAATATTGTTCATAATAAACATTAAACATACAACTTATATATAAATATCGATAAAATTCCCTTTAAAATAATAAAAATTATTTAAAAATAGGTTGATTTTTGTAATCGATTAAATTAAACTAGATAATTGAGTGGAAATTTAATGTCTAAGGTTTCTAGAAGTAAATTAACTACTTTTAAAAGAAATCAATTATAGGGGGAAAAAAATGGCTAAAAAAGACGGAATACAAACTGATGCTTCATTAAAGAGAGATCTTGGACTAGCTGCAGCTACAGCTATCGTAGTTGGGAATGTAATAGGTTCAGGAATTTTTATGTCACCGGCAAGTTTCGCAAGAGTAACAAACCCAAAAGTAGCTATACTAGCATGGGTTTTAACTTCAATAGGATCATTACTTATTGCTTTAAGCTTTGCTAATTTAGGATCAAAAATGCCTAAAACTGGAGGTCCTATTGTTTATACAAGAGCTGCCTTCGGTGATTTTGCAGGTTTTCTAATTGCATGGTCCTTTTGGATAGGTGCATGGGTAGGAAATGCTGCTATAATTACAGCATTTATGAGTTATTTTACATACTTTGTTCCAGAAGCAAGCAATCCACTAGCAGCATTCTTGATATCTTCTGCAGTGGTGTGGATATTTACATTAATAAATATATATGGTGTAAAATATGTTGGAAAAATAGGAGTTATATCAACAGTATTAAAAATTGCAGTACTTGTAGTATTTATTGTAATTGCTGCACTAAATTTTGATCCAAGCTATATGAAGACTGTATCTAGTCCAGAAGTGAGCGGAATGGGAACATTACCATCAGCTATAGCTATAGCACTATGGGCTTTTGTAGGATTAGAAAGTGCTACAGTAGCAGGTGGAGAAATAAAAAATCCAGAGAAAAATATTAAAAAAAGTACTATATATGGAATAGTAATAGTGTCTGCCATATATATAGTAATGAGTGTTGTTTCTATGGGTGCTATGGATCAAGCAGCTCTTGCAAATTCAGATGCACCGCTAGCAGATATTATAAATAAAGCTACAGGAGCTTCATGGGGGGGAACTTTCATAGCAGCTGGTGCACTAATTTCTACTTTAGGAGCAACTTCTGGATGGTTATTAACAACAGCTAGAAGTGCTGTTGGAGCAGCTGAAGATGGATTATTCCCAGCAATATTTAAACGTATAAATCCTAAATTTAATACTCCTGTGGCATCTCTTGTTATAGGAAGTATATGCATGAATTTACTTTTAATAATGAACTATGTAGGGTCTCTTAGAAGTGCCTTTGACTTTATGATATTACTAGCTACATTATCTTTCTTACCAGCATACACATTCTCAGCAGCTGCTGAAATAGTATTACTATGTAAGAAATCAAAAGATTTTAGCTTTATAAACTTCTTAAAGAGTTCATTCTTCTCATTACTTGCATTTGCTTATTCTATATATGCTATATATGGAACAGGAGCTGATGTAGTAATGTATGGATTTATATTAATGCTTGTAGGAATACCAATATATGTTTACATGATGCTTCAGAAAAATAAAGAAGATAAGAACATAGATAAAATAAGAGAAGCTGCAGGCTTAGAGAAATAGTATAGATTTTACTAATTTACTAAGTATGCAAAATAATAACAGTCTGATTTAAAATAATTTAAATCAGACTGTTTTCTTAAATTTCTAATATAATCTTAACTACTTTAACTATTATATTTTAAGAATAGATTGATGTCTTCTTCTATCATTTTTAAAGAAGTTATCCAAAAGTCTTTAGCAGAGATATCAATATTCATTATTTTAGCTACATCACTTAAAGAATTTTTTCCTGTTGCTGAAAGAAGGGTTTTATATTGTTCTGGGAAGGAATCGCCTCTCTTTAGGTATTCTGCATAAAGACCTTTTGCAAATAATTGACCAAAGGCATAAGGGAAGTTATAGAAATTATTTTCAGCATAATAGTAATGAGTTTTACAAGCCCACATGTATGGATGAAGGAAGTTAGAATCAAGGCCATCTCCATAAGCTTCTTTTTGGGCATTAACCATTATTTCATTTAAATCTTTTACACTAAGAGAGCTTTCTTTTCTTATTTTAAATAATTCACTCTCAAATAGAAATCTACTATAAATATCAACTATAACTTGAGTACAGTCACTAATTTCAGTTTCTAAGATAGAGAAAGCCTCTTCTTTAGTAGCTGTTTTAATAGCAGCTTTTTTTACTATAGTCTCACAGAAGTTAGAAGCTGTTTCTGCTATTGGCATAGGATAATGTGCATTTAATATACTTTCATTGTTAAGGCAATATCCATGATACCCATGACCAAGCTCATGGGAAAGGGTAACTACATCACTAAAGGTATTACCATAGTTTAATAACACTCTACTCTCACCTACATGAGGAAGTCTAGAGCAAAATGCACCTCCTACCTTTCCTTCTTTAGGTAAAACATCTATCCATGATTTTTCCATGGCATTTTTAGCGAAATCTGCTAAGTCATCACTAAAGGTTCTAAAATTATCAATTACACACTTACATCCATCTTCATAGGTGTAAGTCATATCAGCATTACCCATAGGTGCAAATAAATCATAAAATGGTAGACCATTTTTATGGCCTAAAAGTTCGCCTTTTCTTTTGAGATACTTTCTAAATATAGGTAGATATTCTTTAATAGCATCTAGCATAGAGTCTAAAATTTTTCTATCCATCCTTGAATTAAAAAGAGTTTTATCTAGTGGAGAAGGAAAACCTCTCATATCACAAAGTGTTATAACTTCACCCTTTATTCCATTAATTGCAGCAGCCATACCATCATGAATTTTTTCATAAGCCTTAATTTCAGCATCATAAGCTTTTCTTCTAATAGTTGAGTCAGCATCATAAGCCATGTTTCTAATCATAGATAAAGGTAGTTGTTTATTTTCTCCATATAGTTCTATATCAACCATAAGGCTAGAGGTTAGCACGTTTTTAAGTTTGCACCAAGCATCTGATCCAGTATTTTTCATTTTTGCTATTATAGCTTCTTCTTTATCACTTAGCATATATTTTGCATTTTCTGCTTTTTCTTTAAGGAAAAAATTATGTTCACTAAGTAATCTAGAACCTTGAATTATTTTATCTAAATCTTTAAGATTCCCAATCCATTTTGTAATTTTAGCTTCGCTTTCAGCTAGATTACTAATTTTAGAAGAAAGAATATCATCATATTTTAAAGCAGTTGAATTTTTGGTATCTACACTAAGAGTTAAGTGAACCATACTACCTAATTTTCTTGCTAGAGTTTTTAATTCTATATTCATAGATATGAAATTTTCTAACAACTTATCAGGTGAATCTGTACTATCAATAATGTTATTAGTAGTAGTTATGAAATATTCTATAAGTTCATCTAGCTTATCCAAATCCTCTTTAAATTCATTGCATTCAAAGGAAGAATAAAGCTCTTTAAGACTCCAATTAAGTTCCAAATTTATCATCTCCTTGTATATTTTAACACTATTATAGCACAATAATACTTTAATGGTAAAATAAAGCTAAAAATGTTCTATTATAAAAATAGCAAAAATCATTATTCTACATATTATAGATTATGAGAAGTGAAATGTTAAACTGGATTACTAATATTATTCTAGGAGGAAATTATGAGAAAGAAAACTATTAAGTTATTAAGTGCTTTAATTTGTGCATTTATATGTGTTGGCTTATTTACAGGATGTAATAAAAATAAGACATCAGACAAAGAAAATCAAGGAAATAAAGATAAAATAACAACTATACGACTTAATGAAGTAACTAGATCCATTTTTTATGCACCAATGTATGCAGCAATTAGTGAGGGATTCTTTGAAGAAGAAGGAATTGAGATTGAACTTTCCACAGGCCAAGGTGCAGATAAAACTATGCAACAACTTATTAGTGGAAGTGTTGATATTGGATTTTCAGGACCAGAGCAAGTAATGTATATTTATAATCAAGGTAGAGAAGATTATCCAGTAGTATTTGCCCAGTTAACTCAAAAGGACGGATCATTCTTAGTATCTAGAGAAAAACATAATGAGTTTTCATGGCAAGACATTAAAGGAAAGACAGTTATAGGAGGAAGACCTGGTGGAGTACCTGAAATGGCTCTTGAGTATGTATTAAAAAATGAGAATATCGACAAAGAAAAAGAGTTAAATTTAGTTACTAATATAGCATTTGACGCAGTTCCAGGAGCATTTAAAGGCGGTACTGGAGACTATGCTGCAATATTTGAACCAACTGCTAGTGTAATAGCAAATGAAATAAATGGATCTGTAGTAGCATCTATTGGAGAAAGCACTGGAAACCTTCCATATACATGTTTTTATACTGTTCAATCTTATATTAATGAGAATGAAGACTTGTTAGTAAGATTTGTTAAGGCTATTCAAAAGGGGCAGGAGTGGGTAATGTCTAATGAGGATGCTACAGTTGCCACTTCTATAAAAGATTTCTTTCCAGGAACAGATGAAGAAGTAATAGAAACAGTTGTGAAAAATTATAAAAAAATAGAGGCTTACGCTAAAACTCCAACGGTAAGTGAAGAGGATATGAATAGATTAATGGATATTATAGAATCCTACGACTCTGAACTTTTAACTAAAAGACCACCATTTAAAGATATAGTTAATAATTCAATTAGTGAAAAGGCTATGAAGAAATAAAGAAAAAATGATTTTTTTAGAATCATTAAAATCTATAAATTGTATATACAAATAAATAATTTTAAAGGAACATGTCTTTAGGATTTTAAAGGCATATTCCTTTTATTTATATATGGTATAAGTTTTATTATCAACATTTATTATAACCTCATATATTAGTACTATAAAATATTAAAGAACTTTAAAGCTAAGGATTATAAGTAATTATAGAAAAGAAATTAGAAAACTAAGAAGATAAAAAATAAAGATATGGAGATGGAGATATGAATAGAATACAGATAAAGAATGTTTACATGAATTATCATACACTATCTGCAGAGACTGTTGCTTTAAAAGATATTAACTTCACAGTAGACGGTGGAGAGTTCGTAAGTATAGTTGGACCTTCAGGATGCGGAAAATCCACACTTTTAAATATAGTATCTGGGCTTATTGAAGCTTCATCAGGAGATATATTAGTTGATGGACGTGTTCAAGAAGGGTACTCAGATAAAATTGGATACATGTTTCAAAAGGATCAACTTTTTGAGTGGTTAACGGTATTGCAGAATGTAAGTATAGGATTAAAAATTAAAAAAATGATGAATGATGATGCGAAAATAAAGTTAGAGAAATTATTAAAAAACTATAATCTATGGGAATTTAAGGACCATTATCCAAAACAGTTATCAGGCGGCATGAGGCAAAGAGTTGCTTTAATTAGAACCTTAGCTTTAGACCCAGAAGTTTTACTTTTAGATGAACCATTTTCAGCCCTAGATTATCAAACTAGACTCAATGTCAGTGATGAAATATATGAAATAATTAAAAATGAAGGTAAAACAGCCATTATGGTCACCCATGACATTTCAGAGGCTGTGTCTATGTCATCTAGAGTAATAGTGCTATCAAAAAGACCGGCGGTAATAAAGAAAATTATAAAGATAGAATTTGATGGAGAAAATCTAACTCCTTTAAAGTGTCGTGAACACAGTAAGTTTAGAGTATATTTTAATGATATATGGAAGGAGATGGATTATGATGATAAGTAAGGAACATGAAGAATATTTAAAGAAGGTAAAAAGAAACAGAAGAAAGATTATTTTTACTAGAATACTTATATTAGTTGCATTTTTTCTTCTTTGGGAAGTATTAGGCAATTTAAAGATTATTGACCCGTTTTTAACCAGTACACCATTAAGAATGTTTAAGAGTTTTATGAAGTTGTATAATGAGGGAGCTTTAATTAATCATATAACAATAACTTGTTTTGAAACTATAATTGGATTTACTTTAGGAACCTTTTTAGGGACTATAATTGCAATAATGTTGTGGTGGTCAGACTTTCTTTCCAATGTTTTAGATCCATATATTGTAGTCCTAAATGCACTTCCTAAAGTAGCTTTAGGACCTATAATAATATTCTGGGCAGGGAATGGAATGAAGGCAATTATAATCATGGCATTGTTAATCTCCATAATTTCTACAATAATAAGTATACTTTCAGGCTTTAGAGAAGTAGAAGAAGATAAAATAAAACTCTTAAAGACCTTTGGTGCGTCAAAGTTTAAAATTCTAACTAACTTAATCATTCCTGCTACCACACCAACTTTTATATCTGCACTAAAGATTAGTGTAGGACTTTCTTGGGTAGGAGTTATAATGGGAGAATTTTTAGTAGCAAAAAAAGGACTTGGTTTCTTAATAGTATATGGAGGACAAGTAGCACAATTAGATATGGTAATGATGAGTGTAGTTATTCTTTCAATAATTGCTTATTTAATGTATGAAGTAGTTCACTATTTTGAAAAAAAATATGCCACAAAGTTATAAAATAAAAAATAATCCATTACATTTATCAGATTTTAATAAGTGTAGTGGATTTATTATATAAATATAAGATACTAGAGTATAATAAATGTTTATATTAATAATAGAAATAGTACAAGATTATGATATAATTAAGCATGCAGATAGGGGGAAAAATTATGAAGACAAAAAAAGCATTAGCGTACATAACGTTAATAGGTGTAGTGGTAGCTTGGGGAATTTCTTTTGTTAGTATAAAAGTAGTATTAGATGCATTTTCACCTGTAGCAATGGCCTTTGTTAGGTTTTTTATTGCCACTGTAACACTTATTATAATAAAACAATTTACAAATAAGGAGAAAGTTAATAAAGAAGATTATGGAAGATTGGCTGTTAGTGGAATTTTTGCTATCACCTTATATTTCTTCTTTGAAAATAATGGTATATTAAGGGTGTCTGCTAATTCAGCATCCATAATAGTAGCTACTTTACCTGTAGCAGCAATAATAGCAGATAAAATATTTTATAAAACAAAGATATCTAGATTAAGTGTAATTAGTATTATAGTATCTATATTTGGAATTTATTTAGTTATAGGAAAAGATGTAGTAGGTGGGTCTTTATCAGGATATCTTTATATGTTTGGTAGTGTAATAGCATGGTGTGGGTATTTAATAATTACAAAACCTCTGTTTAAAAAATATTCTAATATAACCATTACAACCTATCAGTCTATTTTTGGTACACTAGCATTTATACCATTATTACCTTTTGAAACTATAAACTTCCAGATGATTAATGGTAATATAATTTTAAATCTTTTATTTTTAGCATTAATATGTTCTTCTTTTGGAAACTTTGGATATAATTTTGCTTTTAAGGAATTAGATGTAGGTATATCTACTTTATTCTTAAACCTATGTCCTGTAGTTACTTTTATATTTAGTTTCTTTATACTTGGAGAAACTTTGAGATTTAGTCAAATAATAGGTTCAATAATTATTATAGCAGCTGTATACATTGCAACTAAACCGCCTAAAGTACAATCAGAACTTGACGATAATATTAAAAAGGTGGATTTTAATTAATAGTCTATAGGAGTTGTATACTAGGGAGGGAGTACTATGAAAAAGCTTTTTGCATTGTTTATATTAGCACTTTCCTTTGTAGCATTAACAATTACATTTAACATATATATTTATGAAAGTAAAAAGGTTAGTGCTCTTCAAGATCATATGAGTTTTTTAGCTAGTAAGGGCAATGTTAGTTATATAAGTTCAGCGGAAGAAGCTAGGCTTGAGAAGGAAGAAAAGAGAAGGAAAAAAGAAGAAGAAAAGGTAGCAAAAGAAGAAGCTAAAAGAAAAGCTAAGGAAGAAGCAGAAGCTAAAAAAGCTGAAGAAAAGCGATTAAAAGAAGAAGAGCTTCAGAGAAAGAAAGATGAATTAGAAAAAGCATTAAATGCATCAAAGCAAATAAATCTAGATGTAGCTATAATTAATCAGTTGCCAGAATATAAAAATGGATGTGAGGCAACATCTTTAACTATGATGCTAAATTATGCAGGAGTTAACGTTAGTAAGGATTCTGTAATTGGAAAGGTCAAGAGGGACTTAACTCCAATTAAATATGACTCAAAAGGCGGTATAATAGAATGGGGAAACCCAAAGAAGGGGTTTGTTGGAGATATAACAGGTAAAACGCCTGGATATTCTATAGATCCTGTGGCTCTTGCACCAGTAATAAATGAATACTTACCAGATAAAGCGCTAGATTTGACAGGCTGTGATTATGGTGAGTTGGAAAATGTACTATCAAGTGGAAGACCAATTGTAGTATGGATAACATCTACTTTTAAAGAACCGAAAGTCTCTCATACTTGGACCAGTAATGGAGCGGTTATAAATTCTTATTTTACTCAACATGCAGTATTAATCACAGGTATGGATGAGGATTCAATATATTATAATGATCCTTTAACTGGAGTTAAAAATGCAAAGGTTGATAAAAGCACATTTAAGTCAGTATGGACAAAGATGGGTAAAAAGGCATTATCCTATTATAAATAAAAAAATAAAAATAAGATAAAAGTGGTTTTGATTTAATATGTATTTAAATTAAAACCATTTTTTCATTAAGAAATTTATGGAATATAATCATATAATTAAGTGGATGAATTAATTTATAAAGGGCAAAATATAAGTGGACAAGAGTTATATGACTAAAAATAATATAAAGACAGTAAAAAGTAGAAAGTAGTTTTTAGAATTATATATAGTAAACAAATACAAGGAGGAAAAACCATGAAAAAATTTTTAAAACTACTTATGATGATGCTTTTTTTATTTGTATTAATGCTGGCGAAAAATATATATAAAAATAATACAGCTAGTGCTATTACTGTATCAAAAAACATACTTTTAGATATACCTATGATTAAGCAGTTGCCAGAATACCATAATGGTTGTGAAGCTACATCTTTAACCATGATGTTAAATTATGCAGGAATAAAGGTGGATAAAGCAACAGTAATTTCAAAAATGAAAAAAGATACTACTCCAATAAAGCGTGATTCAACAGGGAAAATAGTAGAATGGGGAAATCCACAGATTGGTTTTGTAGGAGATATTACAGGGAAAAGTCCAGGGTATTCTATTGATCCAGTTGCATTAGCACCAATAATTGATTATTATTTGCCAGGAAAGACTTTAGATTTAACTGGATGTAGCTATGAGACTTTGGAGAATACAATGTTAAGTGGAAGACCGGTAGTTGTTTGGATAACTGTATATTTTAATAATCCAACTTTTCCACATAATTGGACGAGCAATGGAAAAGTTGTAAAAGCAGATTTTTCACAGCATTCAGTATTACTTACAGGTATGGATGAAAAATCATTATATTATAATGATCCATTATCAGGAGCAAAAAATTCAAAAATAGATAAGACAGTTTTCCAATCTGTTTGGACTAAGATGGGAAGAAAAGCTTTATCTTATAATAAGTAAAATAAAAAACTCTATATCTAATCATAATACTAGATATAGAGTTTAAATTTTTATAAATAGGAGTACTGCTAGTTACCTAGAATTCCAACTGATGTTAAAGCATTAGATACTGCTTGTACTTCAGTCGAATTTGCTCCATATAAGTCTGTTGCAGCTTGTATTAAACCAAGTCTTGCTTGAGAGAAGTTTGTAGTGGAGTTAAAATAAACAGTTAATGCTCTATAATATATATCAGCAGTTTTTTCACAGCCTATATTTTGAGCAACTAA
The DNA here is from genome assembly GCF_052067195.1 of Clostridium sulfidigenes. NCBI lineage: Bacteria > Bacillati > Bacillota > Clostridia > Eubacteriales > Clostridiaceae > Clostridium > Clostridium sulfidigenes. The sequence goes on from NZ_JBQHQR010000003.1 coordinate 184,763, forward strand.
ATAAGCGGCTTTATTCGGAATCCCAGAGTTGATGTGAACTCCACCCCAGTCTCCAGATTGTGTGTTTGGTAGATTCTGATAATTATTCATGTGAGCAGGTTGATCATATAGTGTTGGATTTGCTAAGCTTCTTAACGCATCTCCTGATACTTTTGGAGTATAAATTTCATCTCCAACTACCCAATCAGAAGAATTGAATGTCCATTGACCGCCATTTGCAACATTGTACTTGTCATAGGTTTGTACTAAAACACCTAGAACGTCTGACATAGATTCGTTTAATGCTCCAGATTGGTTTTCATAAGCAAGGTCTGCAGAATTTGAAGTTACTCCATGAGTCATTTCGTGAGCAACTACATCAAGATCTCCTGATAATGGTGCAAAATAGGATCCATCGCCATCGCCATAAACCATTTTATATCCATTCCAAAAGGCATTATTATAACGGGAGCCATAGTGTACAACAGAAGTTAAGGACATACCTCTATTATCTAAACTATTTCTATTAAATAAATCTTTATAAAAATCATATACAACTTCTGCATAGCTATGGGCGCTTACTGCAGCTTTATCAGAAACTGTAGTACTAGAACTTGTCATTAAAGTACCTGTTGTTGTAGTTCTATAGTTAGCTGTATAAGTGTTTATAGTTCCAGTCATAGGTTTGGTGGTATCTTTTAATTGATATGAGTTAGTTTTATTTTGGTATAAATTTAATTCTCTAGTAGTACCATTTACAGCAATGCCTGTACCAGTAACTGGACCAGCTTCTCTTATTAAACTTTCTGTTTTTATAATATCACCACTATAAACATCTACAAAGATTTCCCAGCTTTCCATTTCAGGAAGATCATAAGCAAGATTTATTTTATAAACTTCATAAGCATTTTTATCGTCGAAGTATATATAATTTTCAGCTCTGACTTCTTCTGTTAATTCAGTAAATGTCTTAGAAGCTTTAGCTATTTCTATAGCTTTATCTGCAGTAAGAGGTTTATTATTCTTTTTAGTTACTGAGGATATTCTATTTTCTAAAGTTCCTGTTAGCCCAGTAATAACACCATTTTTATCAAAGTGTGCAGTTATAGTTTTCCCATAAACTTTTTTTCCGTCAAAGGTTTGCTGAAGTTTTATATGGGTAAATCCTAAATCATCTTGTTCAGCAGTGATAAGAGAAAAGTTATTTTTAATATTTTTCATATTGAATAGTGACATGTTTTCATTTAAGAAATCAATAACACTACTAGAAGATGGATTAACAGTTTCCGATAGAACACCACTTATAAATAGTTTCATTCCATCTTTGTTGTCAATGTGAACTTTCTCCTTACCTTTGTTTAAATTTTTGAATTCCTTTAAGATATCTGCTTTATTTTTTGTAGGTTTTTCTAAGCCTTGTGCACTTACAGGTTGAAAAGTGAAGGTTGCAGCTAAAGCTACAGTTGCAAGAATTGAAATTAGTTTTTTGTTCATAAGATCATCCCCTTATTAATATTATACTTTTATTATATATTTTTGTATCAAAAATGCTATAAAAAGTTTAAGTCAAATTACTTTAACAGTTTACAGTGAAACAATGGATATTACATATTGTATCACGAAAAATGTAGTATCTTGTAAATAAATTTTTATTTTCATCTTAAAATTCTATGAATATATAAAAAAAGAATATATTTTTATGGAATAATATGTATTTGAGATGCATATTATATATAAATGTAGTATCCAATTTATTGTAGTATTAATTTAAAAATGATATGATTTAAGATGAAGTAGAAAATAATAAATCAAAACTTAGGTATAGAAGGGGTTTAATAAGAAGGCTATGGATAGAAGTGTGGAGTTTATAAGTGGAAATAAAAAAATAAAGTTATTAAGAAAACAACTAAGAATGACTCAGCAAGAATTTCAAGATTCTCATTTTACCAGAGGATATTTAGGTTTATTGGAAAATGGAAGAAGGAATATTACATTACAGGCATCAAAGATTATTACCGAAAAGTTTATGAAAAAAGCAAAAGAATTGAATATTGAATTAGAGCTAGAAGAAGATTATTTTTCAAGAAGTGTGGAAGAGGATGCCAACTTATATTGTGAAAAAATCCTTAAAAATGATTTATCCATAGATGAGTTAAACGAAATTATGAATATTGGAGAAGAGTATAACTTGAATTCAATTAAAGCCAAGGTATACAGAAGAAAGGGAGACCTTTATTTTGGAGAAAATCAATATCTAGAAGCCTATAAAAATTATTTTTATTCTATGGATATTTTAAGAGGCGAAGAGCTAAATAGTGAAATATGTTATGTTTATAATAGATTAGGGTACTCTAAATCACTACTTCTTGATTATGAAGAGGCTATTGTATATTTTAATAAAGCTATTTATAATGCAGAGATGTTTAAAGATGAAAAGGTTTTAAGGTATGCTACATATAATTTGTCAGTAGCATATAGCTGTATAAATAAATTTCATGAAGCTATAGATATTATAAATAAATTTATCAATAGGATTGAGTTTGAAAAAGAATTTTTAAATTATGTTTATGTGAATATATTAAAGGCTAACTGTTATGAAGGATTAAATGAAATAGATAATGCTATAACAATACTTCAGGAATTAATTGAAATAGTAAAGAAAAGAAATGATAAGGAAAGTACTAGATTATTAGGACTCATATATAACAATCTAGGTTCCTTATATAGACGAGAAGAAAAATTATCTAAGGCCTTGGATTACTATAATAAATCTCAACAAATTAGAAATAAGGTTGATAATAAAAATGTATCTCACACCTTAATTGAAAAAGCTAATATTTATGTTAGTAAAAAGCTTTATGACGAGGCTATAATGATAATAGAACTTGGTATTGAAAAAGCTAACGAATATAATGATTATGAGTATATATTTAAGGGTTATGAACTTCTTGAGCAAATTTACTGTGAATTAAATATGAAAGAAGAATTAGAAAAGGTTATAGAAGCTGCTATTGGGGTTTTGAAAAATACTAATAATTCAGATTTGAAGATAAAATATTATACTAAACTTCAAGAACTTTATTTTAAAAATAAAGAATATGAAAAGGCAGAAAGGTGCTTATATATGATACAAAGTTTATTGCAATCTGTTTCTTTCAATGATAAAATATGTATAAAGGAGGTGCTTTGATAAATGAGTAAGTTTTGTAAAAAGATGTGTGTATTAGGAGTTTTTGTTTTACTATGTGCAACAGTTATTGGTATTCCTAAAAATGGAGAACATCCACCATTCTTAGGAAGTATTAGCTCAAGTGAATTACTATAGTTTATAGTTAATGAAAGTGGCTATTTTAATATGGAGCTATCTATTTTAAAATAGCTCTTTTTACATATAGAATTAAAAATTAGTATAATAAAAGGACTGAGAATTTCTCAGTCCTTAGTTACATTAAAGTCTGTTTACTCTATTATCTTTCTTTACTCTCAATTTCTTTGACAATTCTTTCAATGAATTTATCTATAGAAATTGAACCCTCATCTCCGTTTTTACGGCTTCTTACTGCAACTTCTTTATTTTCAGCTTCTTTTTCTCCTACAACTAAGATATAAGGAGCTCTTTCATTACGTGCTTCTCTAATCTTATAACCAATTTTTTCTGCTCTGTAGTCAACTTCAACCCTAATATTATTTTTCTTAAGTTCAGCATAAACTTCATCAGCATAGTCATGATACTTCTCAGAGATTGGAAGTAGTTTAACTTGAACTGGTGCAAGCCATACTGGGAATGCTCCTGCATACTTTTCAATAAGAAGGGCAAGAGTTCTTTCATAGCAACCAATAGAAGTTCTATGAATAACATATGGATATTTTTCTTGACCATCCTTATCTACATAAGTCATTCCAAATCTTTCAGCAAGAGAGAAGTCTATTTGAGCTGTAATTATAGTGTCCTCTTTACCATGAACATTTTTAATCTGAAGATCAAGTTTAGGACCATAGAAGGCAGCTTCACCAACAGCTTCAGTATATTCAATTCCAAGATGATTTAAGATTTCTCTCATCTTATTTTGAACCGCATTCCAAGCTTCAGGTTCTCCAATATATTTTTCTTTATTATTTTCATCCCATAGAGATAATCTATAGCTAATATCTTCTCTAAGACCTAGAGTATCAAGCATATAGTTAATCAAGTCAACTACCCCTTTAAACTCATCTTCAAGTTGATCTGGTCTACATGCAAGGTGACCTTCAGAAATTGTAAATTGTCTTACACGAATTAATCCATGCATTTCTCCAGAAGATTCATTTCTAAATAATGTAGAAGTTTCAGCATATCTTAGAGGTAAGTCTCTATAACTTTTAGATTCAGCTTTATAAACTGTGAATTGGAATGGACAAGTCATAGGTCTTAATGCAAATACTTCATTATCCTTTTCTTCATTACCTAGTACAAACATTCCTTCTTTATAATGGTCCCAGTGTCCAGATATTTTATATAAATCACTTTTAGCCATTAATGGTGTTTTAGTTAAAAGGTAGCCTCTTTTTTGCTCTTCATCTTCAACCCATCTTTGAAGAAGTTGAACAATTCTAGCACCCTTAGGCATTAGAAGAGGTAGACCTTGACCTATTGGTTCAGAGGTAGTAAATAACTTTAGTTCTCTTCCAAGCTTATTGTGGTCACGTTTTTTAGCTTCTTCTACAGCTTCTAGGTATTCATCTAGTTCTGCTTTCTTTGTAAAGGCAGTTCCATAAATACGAGCAAGCATTTTATTTTTTTCGTTTCCTCTCCAATAAGCTCCTGCAAGTTTAGTTAACTTGAAAGCTTTCACTGGTTTTGTAGTCATTAAGTGAGGACCAGCACAAAGGTCAGTAAACTCACCTTGTTTATAGAAAGTTATGATTTCACCTTCTGGTAGATCTTCTATAAGTTCTATCTTATAAGGTTCATCTTGTTCCTTCATAAGTTTAATCGCTTCTTCTCTTGGAAGTTGAAAACATTCAATTGATAAATCTTCCTTAACTATTTTTTTCATTTCAGCTTCTATTTTATCTAAATCTTCGTTAGAAAATCCACCTTCAAGGTCGAAGTCATAGTAGAAGCCATTATCTATAGCGGGTCCTATAGCAAGTTTTGCTTCAGGAAATAGTCTTTTAACAGCTTGTGATAATATGTGAGCAGCTGTATGTCTAAAAGCTCTTCTACCTTCATCCTCATTAAAAGTTAAAATATTCAATTCACAATCCTCTTTAACTATATAACGAAGGTCTGCAGTTTTTCCATTTACTGTTCCAGCTGTAGCGACTCTAGCGAGTCCTTCAGAAATACTTTTTGCAATTTCAATAATACTCATTTCATTTTCTAATTCTTTAACTGATCCATCTTTTAAAGTAATTTTAATCATTTAAAAATCTCCCTTCTATATCTAATATTCTAGCCAAAAACTTTAAGTGAGAGTCCAAATCTTTGATTTGGTTCCTCGAACTTACTCCACCGAATGTATGTGAGATGGAGTTTCATATCGAGCAAAGCGAGAAAAGTAAATCTTTGATTTGGTCCTCGAATTTACTTCATCCAACCTATGTGAGGTGGAGTTTCATCTTATATAAAATAAAAAAACTCGTCACTTTTCATAAAGAAAAGGGACGAGGTATACCCGTGGTTCCACCCAAATTGTCCTTAAACTTATTAAAATTAGATTATAAAGATAACTAATTTAACAAATTGATATAAAGGACCACTTTAAAAACTATAACGTAGTTAACGGACTTTATTAGAGTCACTCAGAGGTGGTCTTCAACATGATTTATTTAAAAGCAATTTCAGCTACTGTGCTTTCTCTCTGTAAATAAAGTGACATATCTACTGTCCTCTTCATTGCGATAATATTATTAGTTATTATTCTATTATATCATAAATCTTAGGTTATGATGCAGAAATTATTAACTTTATTTTAGCATATATATGTTTAATGTCAACATAAATTGTTAAGTAAATAAAGAATAATAAGAAAGGATTACATTTAATTTATATTTATGTAAATTTATAATATGTTAGCGAAATAAATAGTATAATTATATTAAGGATTGCTTGAAATTAAGAAATATTTAAGTGGAAATATATAATTAGAGGTGAGGATATACTATGAATCGTAATACTAATCTAAATGTTATGGATGAAATGTACTATAGTGATTTATGGATAAAATTATGCAAGAGAAGTAAAGATATTATTCTCACTAAGGATGAAATAAAAAAGTACAATGCTGAAGGAATTAAAAAGGGATATATTTATGATATATTTAATGAACCCAATGAAGTAGCTAAAGAATATGTAGTTACTATGATAAATTGTGTAAGTAAGATTCCGGAAGGTGATAGATACAAGAATGGTAGTAAAGTAAACAAGGAATATTATGATAAACTTATTGATGATATGAATTTAAAAGAAATAAAGGACAAGATTTCTATAGAATATGGATTGGTGGTAAAGAGGGGAAGTATAAGAACATTTCCTACTAGTGATAGAGTATTTAAGGGGGATAAAGAATATGATTTAGACAGATTTATGGAAAGTGCTATATATGCAGCGGAACCTTGTATTATATATGCTTTTAGTAAAGATGGAAAATGGTGTTTTTGCAAAACTTATAATTATTTAGGATGGATTAAAAAAGAGAATATAGCTTTTGGAAGTAAAAAAGAAATAGAAGAATATTGTAAATGCAAAGATTTCATTGTAGTTACAGGTAAAAAGATAAATCTCGGTTATAATCCTTTTATAAAGGCATTAAGAAATTTAGATATTGATATGGGAGTAAAACTACCTATAGAAACTAATTTGAGCAAGGAAGAATTAATTTATGATATGTATAGTGAAGGTAATTATGTAGTTAAGTATCCACTAAGAGAAAGTAATGGTGAATTAAAGTTTACTAATATTTTAATTCCATACAATGAAGATGTTCATAGAGGATATTTAAAATGTAACAGAAGTAATATATTAAAACAAATATTTAAATTCCAAGGAGAAAGGTATGGGTGGGGTGGAGAATTCAATGGAAGAGATTGTTCTTCCCTTATCATAGATACCTTTAGAAGTTTTGGAATACAATTTCCAAGAAATAGTGGTGATCAATTAAAAAAATCAGTTGGGAAAACATTGCTTGTTCATAAAGAAATGACTTATCATGAAAGATTGAAAATGTTAGATAGCTTGAAACCTGGAACCCTTATATTTTTAAATGGGCATGTAGCTATGTTCATAGGGAATTATAAAAATAGTCATTATATAATTCACGATGTAATAGGAGTATTTGTAAATAAAAAGGATTATGAAAAGAAAAATAAAGGGCAGAAGGAACAGGTTAATGAAGAAAAGATATACTTAGGAATAAAGGGTGTAACAGTATCTGAATTAAAAGAGATATACACCTCTAGTGGAAAACCATATATTGAAGAGATTATTGGAATTAAGGACATATTCAATTAAAGTTAGAAGCAAGTAATAGTAATAAAAAACAAAATATAGAAAAGATTATTTAAGAAAGGGATAAACTAATGAATCAATGGCTATACGGAATAGATAAGGGAATAACTGATGCTATACATTTTGGGTTACAGAATAAAATTTTTGATACTATAATGCCATTCATAACAAGGCTGGGAGATGCAGGGTTTATATGGATAGCAATTAGCATTATTCTTATATGCACTAAAAAATATAGAAAAGTAGGAATAACAAGTTTACTAGCAATATCTATAGGTACAATTTTAACAGAGGGAGTAATAAAGCATTTAGTGGAGAGAGTAAGACCAATTATTGCATATCCTATAGATAATCCTCTAATAAAACTGCCTATTAGTTTTTCTTTTCCATCAGGGCATACTGCATCTTCTATAGCTGTAGCATATGTACTTTCCACATATATTAAGAGATATAAGTTTTATTTCATATCTTTGGCAATCTTAATAGGTTTTTCTAGAATATATTTGTATGTTCATTATTTTTCTGATGTATTAGGTGGAGCAGTAGTTGGACTTGTAAGTGGAATTCTAGCTGTGTATATAATGGGGAAAATTAATAAGCGAAAAGAAAAAAATTGGAATATTAGCATATAAAATAACTAAAGGGGTGTCTCAAAATAAGCTAAATTTTATTAAAGTACAAGCTCAATACTTAGTAAGATTTAGTGAATTATTTTGAAACAACCCTTATAAACAGACTTTGTAATTGGGTAAAGTTATAAAATTCAATTGTTAATTTATAAAACGAATATCAGCTGAATTGTGATTTAAAGGTCTAAATACATATCCTTGAGCTTTTAAACCTTCAAGAATTTTTGGCATTGCATCTAATGTGGTATATTTGAAGTTTGTATCATGCATTAATATATTAGCTGTATTAACGTTAGAGCTACCATCAAGAACACTTTTTATTATACTTTTTTCATCCAATGTTACCTTAGTAGCATCTGAAGAATCAACATTCCAGTCAAAATAGGTGTACCCACGGTCTTTTAGGGCTTTAAAAATACAATTAGGCATATTTTTATGTTCACTCATATATCCTGTATTTGAACCACCTGGGAATCGTAAAATTTTAGAGGGTTCTTTACCGGTTATTTCTTTTAGCTTATTATCAAGAGCTTCCACATCACTAATAAAGGCCTTAGTAGATGAATAAATCTTTTGATAATTATGACTATATGTATGGTTAGCAAGAACATGTCCACGATTAACGATTTCTCTATAAATATCATCAAAGCCTTCTTTGTATATTACAAAAAAAGTCGCTTTAGCATTGTATTTGTCAAGTACATCTAACAGTTCCAAGGTATTAGATGAAGGACCATCGTCAAAGGTTAAATGAGCAATCTTTTTTTGTGACATTGCCTTATCATATGTGGATTGTTTTTCACTTAGTTCTTTTTCTAACTTAACATTTTCTGCAAGTATAGAGTTGTTAGACGATGATAAAGAATCGATTTCTTTTAATAGATTACTTTGCTTACTAGAAGCTACAAACATTTTTGTTGTTGCTAATATTGATATAAAAAAACATAAACATAAAGCTGATAAGGATATAATACTTAATATAGAGGGTTTCTTTCTTCTTTTTCTAATATTCCCTTTTGATGATTCAAGATTAATATTGTAATTCATGATTTTAGCTCCTTATGTTAATTATTAAATTCAGCAAGTTCGTCAAGTAAGGCATCTAAATCTGAACTTGACTCTAGCAAGTTCTTATTTACTTTATGTAAATTAGCCTTTGTAGCTTTAAGGGATTCTATTTCAGTAGATAATTCATTATTTTTAAACTGGTATTCTTTCTCCTTTGAATTAGCAAAGACTGAAATTCCTATAAATATGAAGCAAAATATAGAAGCCATTACACAGAGTTTACCATGTGAGTTATTATTTTTTTTAGAATGAAATAAAGTATTTTTCATAAGAATCTCCTTTAATTAGTTATTATGTTTTATACTAATAATTATAAAGGATATATTATGTATAATCATTACGAAATAGTAACAATTTGAAAATTTTTTTGTTGTTTTTTATATTTTAAATTTAATTGTAAACAGTTTTGTGGTAGAAATTACATTGTAAAATTAAATAGGTGTATTTAAGGAGAAGGTATAAGTATGTATATTAACATGCCAAGGTATATAGAGAATTGTATTAATGACATAGAAAGAAATGGCTTTGAAGCTTACATAGTAGGTGGGTGTGTAAGAGATAGTATTATAGGTAAAAAGCCTAATGACTGGGACATATGTACCTCAGCAACTCCAAAGGAAATAAAGGAAATATTTATAGATAAAAAAACTATAGATGTAGGAATTGAACATGGAACAGTGGTAGTATTAATGGAAAATGAAGCAGTAGAAATAACTACATTTAGAGTAGATGGGAATTATTCCGATGGGAGAAGACCAGATAGAGTAGAATTTACTTCAAAACTTATAGATGATTTAGGAAGAAGAGATTTTACTATAAATGCTATAGCTTATAATCATAAAATAGGAATAATAGATTATTTTAATGGAATTAAGGATATAGAAAATAAGGTTATAAGGTGTGTAGGAGAACCAAATAAAAGATTTAAAGAAGACTCATTAAGGACAATGCGAGGATTAAGATTTATGGCACAGTTAAACTACAAAATAGAAAAAGAAACTCTAATTGCCATAGAGAATAACAAGGAGCTTCTTAAGAAAATTTCTAGGGAGAGAATAATTGTAGAGTTAAATAAGCTAATACTATCTGATTACCCTGGTGATGGAATTAAATATATGCTTAGTATGGGAATTATGCCTATATTAGTACCTTATCTATATAAAGATAAAGAAAAATATATTTATGATTTCTTTAAGGTAAAAGAATGTATTAAGGTTATAGAGGGATGTCCTAAAAAACTTTATGTGAGATTAACTGTATTTTTGTACTATATATTAAAAAGTAATAAAGATGAAAATAGTATAAGAATTGATTATAAAGAGAATACATCTAAGTTAATACCTAAACAAGACATAAAGATAAGCATTAAATGTAAAGAAATTCTTAAAGAACTTCATTATGATAATAGGACAATAAAGAATGTAAGTACACTTATAGCATATTATGATACTCCAATTTATGAAGATAAAGCATATCTTAAAAGGCTATTACAAGGAACAGGATTAGATGTATTAGGAGAATTAATAATTGTAAAAGATATAACGAAAACATTTTTAAAAGAAGAAAACTTAGAAATGATAACTCAATTCAATTTAAATAAGACGAGAATAGAATTAATTGTAGATGAAATTATGAAAAATGAAGAAGTCTATAGGAAGACTGACTTGAAAATTACAGGAAAAGATTTAATAAATTTAGGGGTAAAAGAAGGCATAGTAATAGGAAAAATATTAGATGAATTATTAGAAATGGTTATTAAAGATCCTAAATATAATAATAAAGAAAAGCTAACTATATATGTAAAAGAAATATATGAAAAGTATAAAAGCAATGAAAATAAATAAAAAAATAAGACCGCTATGATTTAATCAATTAGTTAATCATAGGGTCTCTTACCTTATCTATATTCATGGTGTTTAGGATTTGCTGAAACTTTTTCTACAGCTCTAATAACTTGAGCAGTTATAGAAATTTCTTCTTGCTTGTCAATTTCATTTAAAGCAGTAGTATAAATTTTACCTTCTTCACTAACCACATACTTGGGTTTTATAGAATTTAGGGCAAGAGCAGACATATCATCAAGGCACTTTTGACAAGTACAAATATTAGGATAATCTTTAAGCACACTTTTTAAAACATGTTCAACTTGATCTTCTGCATAATTTTTGTAAGGTGGCATAAAAAAATTCCTTTCTAACATAAGTCTATTGGTAATTATTTTTAATTACCAATAGACTTTAATTAATTATTTTAAATAAAATTATAATTCCATTTTCTTAACGTTTTCTGGGATTATAAGATCTGCAAGTGTTGCATTTTTTACATCTTCAATAGTAGCTTCTGGTCCAAGTTCCTTAAGAACAAGACCTTCTGAAGTTACTTCAAGAACTGCCATTTCAGTAATAATTAAGTTTACTTGATGAGCAGCAGTTAAAGGAAGTGTACATTTCTTTAATATTTTTGGATTACCTTTAGCTGTATGTTCCATAGCTACTATAACTTTTTTAGCTCCAACAACTAGGTCCATAGCTCCGCCCATTCCAGGAACCATTTTACCAGGAATCATCCAGTTTGCAAGGTTTCCTTCTTGGTCAACTTCTAAAGCTCCAAGTACAGTAGCAGCAACATGACCGCCTCTGATTATTCCGAAAGATACAGAAGAATCAAAGAATGCAGCTCCAGGGATAACAGTAACATGTTGTCCGCCAGCATTTACTAGGTCTTTTTGCTCTTCTCCAGGAGCAGGAGCAGCACCAATTCCTATGAATCCATTTTCAGATTGTAATGTTACATCTATGCCTTCTGGTATATAGTTAGCTACCATTGTTGGAAGACCTATACCTAGATTAACTACGTCTCCATCGTTAAGTTCTTTTGCAACTCTTTTAGCAATGACTTCTCTTATCATGTTCTTATCCATGTTAGTTCTCCCCCTTTACTATATAATCAACAAAGATATATGGTGTCATAACTACGTTTGGATCTATATCTCCAACTTCTACAAGCTCTTCAGCTTGAACGATTACAGTATCTGCAGCAGTAGCTATTAAAGGATTGAAGTTTCTTGTTGCTTGATTGTAGTATACGTTTCCTTTTTTATCAACCTTTGAACCGAATAAAAGAGCAACATCTGCTTTAAGAGGTTTTTCAAGAATGTATTCTTGTCCATCAACAGTAATAACTTCTTTACCGTCTTGTACAATTGTTCCAAGGCCAGTTGGAGTTAAGAATCCACCAAGACCAGCTCCGCCACATCTGATTCTTTCAGCAAGTGTTCCTTGAGGTGATAATTCTACTTCCATTTCTCCAGAATTCATTTGGTTTCCAGTTTCTTTGTTTGTACCAATATGTGATGCAATAGTTTTCTTAACTTGTTTGTTAACTATTAACTTACCAATACCTCTATCTGGAAATCCAGTATCGTTTGCTATGATAGTTAAATCTTTAACGCCTTTTTTAACTAAAGCATCTATAATAGCTTCTGGAGTACCTACAGCTAAAAATCCACCTATCATAACAGTCATTCCATCTTGAATTTTAGCAACTGCTTCATCAATTGAAATAAGTTTATTCATATGTTTAACCCTCCATAAATAAAAAATTTTCTTCCATACTAGTTTACCCCTAATTTAAATATTTTGCAATGTATAAAGGCTGATTAAATTTTTAATTAAAAAACTAATGAAATTATTTATTTTAAATTATTAAGGTCTAATTTTGTTAAATATTACACGAAATACTTAAAACTATATTTTCTTCATTTAATATATTTATCGATATAAATAGGTATATATGGAAATATTTATATAGATAAATATAAAACTAGTTACCTAGGAAACTATATAAATATATAAATAGTTAACTAGTTGTTCTCGCCACAAGGGTTTCAGGGATTTTGATATTTTAAAAGTGGGGGAAAGGCTGTATTAAAATAGAAAGAATTAATGGATTTATTTTTTGATTTAGTTAGAGTAATGGGTAAGTATAGAGATGTTTAGATACTTATAAATAAGCTAATGATATTAAATAATAATTATTGGCTTATGTTATAATTAGGTAATAATAAAGGAAGAAAGACACTATAAGAAATTGTGAAAAATATAAATAAATTTAAAAGTTAGGAAGTGAGATTTTGGGAATTAGATTTATTTACGGTAGAGCAGGCACAGGTAAGAGTTATACCTGTATTGAAGAAATCTATGAAAAATCCTTTGATAATAAAACTCCATTAATATTAATAGTTCCAGAGCAGTTATCCTTTAGAGCAGAGAAGGCTCTCATTGAGAGGATTGGTGCCACTGGAATAAATAATGTACATCTTTTAAGTTTTAAAAGATTAGCTTTTACTATTTTTAATGAAGTTGGTGGAGTAACTCATAAGTACATGAATGATACAGGAAAAGCAATAATTGTAGGAAGAGCTATAGATGAGGCAAAAGATAAACTTAGCATATTTAAACAAGCTACAAAACAAAAGGGTTTTATAGATAAAATCATAGGAGTACTTACCGAATTTAAAAGACATAAAATTACTCCACAGACTCTTAAAGATTTAAAGGAAAATGTGGATGAAAGTTCACTACTAGTGGATAAGTTAAGTGATATTGAAGCAATTTATTCAAAGTTTCAAGATAAACTTAGTGAAGGATATTTTGATCCTGAAGATAATTTAACTATTTTAAAAGAAAAGATTGAAGAAAGTAGGTTTTTAAAGGGAGCAGAAGTGTGGATAGATGAATTTAGTGGCTTCACTCCTCAGCAATATGACATCATAGGAAAACTTTTAAGAGCTTGTGCCAATGTCAATATAACAATACCCTATGGTGGGGATGAGGTCAAAGATAAAAATGAGGATACTAATCCTTTTTATCCAATTTATACTACAGAAGAAAAGCTTACAAAACTTGCACAAGATTATGGATACTATCCTAAAAATAATCTTCATTTACACATTGGACATAGATTTAAAGAAAGTGAGGAATTGTCCTTCTTAGAGGAAAACTACTTTAATAATATGGGGAAAGCATTAAAAGTTCCTACAAAAAATATAAGTATATTTAAAGCTCAGAATCCCTATGGAGAAGTAGAGTATGTAGCCAAGGAAATCTTGAAATTAGTTAGAGAGAAGGACTTTAGATATAAGGACATTATAGTTATAAGTAGAGATTTGGAAAATTATAAGGATATAGTTAGGGTAATATTTGAAGAATATGAGATTCCATTTTTTATTGATGATAAGGAAGATATAGCTTCAAATCCATTGGTTGTATATATAACTTCACTTTTAAACATATTTTCTAAAGGATTTAGAGATAATTCCATAGTTAATTATTTTAAAAGTGGTTTTGCAAATTTATCACCATCAGAAGTAGATTTACTAGAGAATTATGTTTTAGAGTATGGCATTAAAACTAGGAAAAAGTGGATAGATGGTAATGAGGAGTATTGGAGAGAGAGTTCTAAGTATGAGAATATAATAGAAATAAAAAATAAAGGAATAGAACCTCTCATTAAATTAGAGGAGAAATTAAAGGGTAAACATAAGGTTAAAGATATTTGCTCAAGTATTTATAAATTCTTAGTTGATAATAGAGTTTATGAAAATGTCAATGAATATATAGAGAAATTTAAGAGAGATAATAATCTTTTATTAGTGGATGAGTATAGTAGTATCTGGAATATGCTTATTGAGCTTTTAGATCAGTTTGTAGATATTCTTGGAGAAGAAGTGGTGACCATTGAAGAGTTTAATAATATCCTATCTATGGGCATATCCCATAATAAAATGGGGTTAATTCCAACATCTATGGATCAAGTAGTAGTAGGAAGTGCTGAGAGAATAAAGGCTCAAGAGGTAAAGGTAGCTATAGTTGTTGGTGTAAATGATGGGGTACTTCCAAGGATTACAGGTGATGAAGGTCTATTTAATGATAATGATAGAATAGTGTTTAAAAATAATAATATAAGTGTGGCAGATAATAGTTTTGAACTAGCCTTTGGAGAACAATATTTAATATACAATTTGCTAAGTATTGCAAGTAATCTATTATATATTACTTATCCAATTGCTGATTTAGAAGGAAAGACTAAGAGATATTCCATGGTGATTCCAAGGCTAAAAGCCCTATTTCCTAATGTTTTGGAGAATACAGATATATTAAAGGATGAAGTTGGAGAAGATGAAAAAGGCATAGTAGGAAAGACTCCTACCTTTAATAATTTAATAAAAAAGCTCCATGAATATATAGAGAAAGATGAGATAACAGACCTTTGGAAGGAGATATATAGATATTATTATCAGGAGCCAGAATATAGAGAAAAACTTCTCAAGGTAATAAGTGGCTTTACCTATAAAAATCATATAGAAGCCATAAGTAAAGATAAAATAAGGCAATTATATGGGAAAAGTCTCAGTGTATCTAAAATAGAAGCCTATGCAAATTGCTCCTTTGGCTATTTTGTAAAGTATGGTCTTAAAGCTAAGGAAAGAAAGATTTATACCTTTGCACCCCTGGATTTTGGAAATCTAATTCATGAAGGCCTTGAAAAGTTTTCTAAAAGAGTAGAGAAAGAAAAAGCGGTGTGGGGAACTTTAGATAAAGAATTTTGTGAAAGAGTTATAAGTGATGTTATATCAGAGCTTATAAATTCTGAGGAACATAGAATATTAAAAAGTTCTAAGAGATATGAATATATAGCTACAAGGGTAAAAAGAATTTTATATAGAATGGTGTTAATCATTAATGAGCAGATGGAAAGGGGAACTTTTCAGCCTATGGGCTATGAAATTTCCTTTGGCTTTGAAAAAGATGATTATTATCCACCAATACCAATAACTTTATCCACAGGAGAAGTAGTAAAGTTACAAGGAAAGATTGATAGAGTGGATAAAACCTCAATAGATGGGGTTAATTATTATAGAGTTGTGGATTATAAAACAGGAAAAATAGACTTAGATATAAATGATGTATATAATGGATTAAAAATTCAATTACTAACTTATTTAGATGCAATTTTAACCCTTGAACAAGAAAAAATGTCTAAAAAACCAGTGGTATCAGAAGGAAAAGGAAGAACAATGCCAGGAGCTATGGTATATCTTTCTGTGGATGATCCAATAATGGATGGGTCTAAAAAACTTACCATGGAGAATTTAGAAGAGGAAGTATTAAAGGCGTTAAAAATGAAGGGAATCGTCATAAGAGATTTAAAGGTGATTAAGGAAATGGATAAAACCATAGAAAAAGGAGGAACCTCTTCCATAATTCCTGTAGCTTTAAATAAACCCAAAAAGGGTAGTGATGAAGCCGAATTTTCAAAGAATAATAGCTCAGTGATAACCTATGAAGGTTTTAATGTGCTAAGAAGTCACATGAAGGAAAAGGTTAGAGAAATCTGTGAAGATATGTTAGAGGGAATTATAGAAGTAACTCCATGTAAAAACGGAAAAAGCTATTACTGTGAATTTTGTGAGTTTTCTTCTATATGTCAGTTTGATGAAACCATGGGAATTAATAATTTTAAAGTAATGCCTAGAAGAAATAAAAAAGAACTTCTTCAGCAGCTTGAAATAGAAGGAAAAGGTGGTGAAGGTAATGAGTAGTGTTAAATGGACAGAGGATCAACAAAAGGCCATTGATATTAGATATAGAAACACATTAGTATCTGCAGCAGCAGGTTCTGGAAAAACTGCAGTTTTAGTTGAAAGAATTATAAAAATTATCACAGATAGAGATAATCCTGTGGATATTGATAAATTACTTATAGTAACCTTTACTAATGCAGCAGCGGCAGAGATGAGAGAACGTATAGGAGAAGCTATTAATAAAAGAATTAAAGAGGAGCCTAATAATAGAAACCTCCAAACTCAATTAATACTTCTTAATAAGGCGAGTATATCAACTCTTCACTCCTTTTGTTTAAACCTAATTAAAAATAACTTTCATCAACTAGATATAGAACCAAACTTTAGAGTTGGGGATACTACGGAGATAAATCTTTTAAAGGTAGAAGCCCTAGAAGAACTTATGGAAGGGAAATATATTGAAGGAAAAGAGGAATTTATAGAGCTAGTAGAGAGTTATTGTGATAATAAAAGTGATAGAGCTTTGGCAGAAATGGTGCTAAGATTATATAACTTTTCTATGAGTATGGGTGCTCCTGTCGCTTGGTTAAAAGCCAAAGCTGAAATTTTCAATGTGGGTGAAGATTTTTCCTTTGAAAAATTACCTTTTAAGGATGCCTTACTAAAGGAATTAAGAGAAGATATAATAAATGCTTTAGAGATAAATAATGAAGGGTTAGATTTTGTACTAAATAATCCTATTACTTATAAATATAAGGATACGTTTGAAAATGATGGAGAAATATTAGAGAGAACTTTAACAATAATTGAAGGTGAACTAAAGGAAGATAGACAATACATTGAAGAAACTGGTTTTGGAAGAATTCCAACTTTAACAAAGTTAACAGAGGAAGAGAAAGTAATACAAAAAAAAGCCAAGGATTTAAGAGATGCTGCTAAGGAAATATATGTGGAGGTAAAGAGTAAGATATTAAATGCTACTTCTGAGGAAAATATTAAAATTACTAAAAAACTTTATCCATTAATGAAGGAACTAACAAACCTAGTAATAGAATTTAAAGATATCTTTGATAAGAAAAAGAGAGAAAGAGGTATCATAGATTTCAATGACCAGGAACATTTTGCCCTTGAAATTTTAAGAGATAAGGAAGATAAAAATAAACCATCAAGCATTGCTTTGGAGCTTAAAGATAAATTTGAAGAAATACTAGTAGATGAATATCAAGATTCAAATAGTGTTCAGGAAGAAATAATCAATCTTATTTGTAGAACAGAAAAGGATACAAGAAACGTATTCATGGTTGGAGACTTAAAGCAAAGTATATATAGGTTTAGAATGGCAAAGCCCGAGCTATTTAAAAATAAGAAGGAAACCTACACTAAAAATGGAGATGATTATAATGCTCTTATTACTCTCCATAAAAATTTTAGAAGTAGAAGAGAGGTTATAGACGGGATAAACTATATCTTTAATGCTGTTATGAGTGAGGATGTAGGGGAACTAGCCTATGATGAAAGTGAAGAGCTAAAGGTTGGAGCCAGTTATAAAGAGTTTTCAGGTGAAGGTAATATTGGTGGAGAGGTGGAATTTAACCTTATAAACCTTGATTATGAAGATGTTGAAGCTAATGAAAATAATGAAATAGAAGAAGAGCTTCAAGAACAAAGTGATATCACAAATAGTGAGGAAGAACTGGATAAAGAAGAACTAGATTCCATGCAGCTAGAGGCTAGATTCGTGGCAAAACGAATAAGAGAGTTAATGGAGCATCATGGGGGAAATTCGTTAAAGGTATATGATAAGAACTTAGATGATTATAGAAGAGCTACCTATAAGGATATGGTTATTCTTTTAAGGTCAAGTAATAAGCTTTCTCCTATATTTATAGAAGAATTCAAAAGAGTAGGAATTCCTCTTTTCTCAGAAGGGGGAGGGGGATATTTTGATACTCTTGAAGTAAAGACAGTTATAAGTGCTTTAGAAATTATAGATAATCCAATACAAGATATTCCTCTAATTGCTGTATTAAGGTCACCTATTGGTGGATTCACTACAGAAGAGTTAGCAGATATAAGAATTTCTAATAAAAATGTGAGTTTTTATCATGCCATGGTAGGCCTTTTAGATTATGAGAAAAAGGATTATGAAGATGAAAACCTTAGTGATACTTGGGAAGAAATCTATAATAATACTGCTCTAAAAATAAAAATAAAAACTTTCCTAGATAAAATAAATAACTGGAGATTAGAAAGTAAATATACCCCTATAAATCAGCTCATATGGGAAATTATAACGGATACAGGCTACTACGGTTATGTGGGAGCATTGCCTGGAGGAGAGCAAAGACAGGCTAACTTAAAAATTTTGTTTAAGAGAGCTAAGGATTTTGAAAGAACTAGCTATAGAGGATTATATAACTTTATAAACTTTATAAGTAATATAAAAACTAGTAGTGAAGATATGGGAAGTGCTAAAATCATAGGAGAAAATGAAGATGTAGTAAGAATCATGAGTATTCATAAAAGTAAGGGCTTAGAGTTTCCTATAGTATTTCTTTGCGGTCTTGGAAAGAGATTTAATGAAGGTGATTTAAAAGGCAAGATACTATTCCACCATGAATTAGGTTTTGGACCTACTTATATTGATTTAGATAATAGAGTTAGTTATAACACATCTCAAAGGGAGTTTATAAGCAAAAAAATTCAAGGGGAAAACAAGTCAGAAGAGATGAGACTTTTATATGTTGCCCTAACTAGAGCAAAGGAAAAATTAATCTTAGTTGGAAGTGGTAAGGCTCTAGATAAGAAAATTGAAAAATGGTCTGGGACAGGTATAGATGAAAATGGAAGTATAAAATCAACCTATGTAAAAAATCAAAAAAATTACCTGGATTGGATAGGAGCTTCTCTTATAAATCATAAAGCTGGAGAACCCCTAAGGCATTATAATGAAAATATTATAAATGAAGATTTCAAAGAAGATCATAGTAGGTTTAAGGTAGCTATATATCCTAGAGAAATTTTTGAAGAAATAGAGGATGCAGCCTTAGAAGAAGTGCCGGTAAAGGAAAAAATAAATAAACTTTTAGATAATGCTGATGAAAATATAAGTAAAGATTATTATAAAGTAATTAAAGAAAGATTAGAATTTACTTATAAATATGAGGAAGCAACAAAGCTGCCTACGGTAATAACTGTTACAGAGTTAAAAGAGCTTCACAATAATCTACCAGAAGCCAATAGAGAAAATAATCTATATATAGAAGGTGATGGTTTAGATGAAGATAATTATAAAACTATAACCTATGGAGATGAAGTAGAAGGACCGAGAAAGTTTAGGCCTCTAATGCAAACACCACTATTTCTTCAAGAAAAAAAAGGATTAACTCCATCAGAGGTGGGAACTGCTTATCACAATATAATGCAAAGATTAGACCTAAGTGGTGACCTTGCTAAAGATGACATTACAAGGCAAATTAATACCATGGTAGAGAAGGAGCTAATAACCTTTGAAGCAGCAAAATCAGTTAAGGTAGATAAAATTCTTAAGTTTTTACAGAGTAACATAGGAAAAAAAGTAATAGAAGCTTTTAAAGAAAACTCTTTAAAAAGAGAGCTGCCTTTTAGAGTGGAAATCAATGCTTCTACTATTTATCCTAATGTTAGTAAAGAAACTTACTTAGAAGAAAAGATGCTTTTAAGAGGAGTTATAGATTGTTACTTTGAAGAGGGAGAAGAAGGGATTATTTTAGACTATAAAACTGATTATGTAAAACCAGATAATATAGAAGAAATTAAAGAAAGATATAAAGTGCAATTAGATTATTATAGTAAAGCTATAAAAGATGCCTTTAAGAAAGAAAAAGTAAGGAAATACTTATACTTATTTTCACTAGATAAAGAAGTTGAAGTAGAATAAAGTAAGATAGTTTTTAATACTAGATATAATTATTTGATTGAAAGAGGGATACTATGATTGATAGATATATCTTAATGGATAAAGACCTTGAAGTGGGTGAATTAACCTATAATGTGGCTGATAAAAAGTTTAGTTTTAATAGGTATGAAAATGTAACAAATAGAACTCATCTTCCCTTGGGAATGTACAGCTATATAAATTGGAATCATAATTACAAACCTACCCATGATGATATAGTATTTTGGCTATCAGATAGAGTGGTTCCAAAGGAAAGACAAAATATAGATGAAATACTTAGAGTTATGGGATTAATAGATTATGATATGTGGGAGTTATGTAGAAGAACAAGAGCCATGTGTATGGAAGATTACTTTTGGCTTAGTAAGGGTGAGAAATTTGAAGAAGTTCATATAAGATATTTATCTGAGCATGGAAGAATAAAAGAAACTCCAATACCTTTTCCAGTAGAGGAATATCCCCCAGAATATATTGTAACTAAGGATGGAAAGATAACAAAAAATTTAGTGAGGTAAGAACCTCACTAATTTTTTTGTAGTAAATTAACCTTTTAAAAAGGAATTTTATGTATCTTGTAGAATAAGTTATTCAATTAAAGTATTGGAGTTGAGTACTTATGGAAGAGGTAAATAAAACACTAGTAACTTCATTGTATAATAAAATAAACTTGTATCTAGATATTGTAGAGATATTTGAATATTTACAGAAAGAATTTTCAAGCTATTTTAAATATGATAGCTCTATTACAGAGTCTTTGACAAAGGAATTCAGTGGAGATTTTAATACCTTTGTTATAGTAGAAGAAAAGGAAAGAATTGAAAAAGTTTTTCATAAAGTACATACTAGTGAAGATCATAAGGTAAGCTGCAATGTTTTAAGTAAGGAAGTAAAAATAGATAAGAAATTCATCCATGATATTTTAGATAGTATAGAAAAAAATATAAATTCTAGGTTAAATCTATTTAAAAAGAAATGTGAGCTAGAGGTGTATACATTTCAGATGAAACATGGTGAGAAAGAAATATATAATGAACTAAATAGATATGTTTATGAGGATATGGAAGGCACATTATCATACATAGAAATAGGAGTTGTTCAGCTTAAAAACATTGTAATGGGTGTTTTAGATGAAGAAATAAAATCTTATCATAGGTTTATTTGGAATACATTCAAAGAATTAATGGTTGATTTAAGGGGAATAGGTACCTTAAATAAGGGTGATATTTCAGAAAAAATAATTATTAAAGAAGATGAGATTTTAAATTCCTTAGATATTTTAAAAGAAAAGATATCAGAAGTAGTAAGGAAAGAATTTATAGAAGTACTACTTAACTTAATTAATGAAGCCTTTGGAGATGAATTTACTAAAAGAATAAAAGCTTATAAAAAAGAATTAAATAAATATTTAGCCAAAGAAATTTGTGAATCAAATTTAACTAAAATAGAATCATTAGGATATGCAACTACTTATGATAATTCTATGAAAAATAGAGAATATACCATAGGATATAAGGTGTTTTCCTTAGAGCATGACTTTTTAAATATGATGATGAATATAAGTAAATTTAGCTTTGATGAAATAACAGATGAAATAGAACTCAGTATAAACAGTATATTTTATAATGAATTTACTAGACTAATTTATTATATAAATAGTGAAGAAGAGTTTTATGCCATGTGTAGAAGTTTTCAAGATAAGTTTAATTATATAACTTGTGAAATTATTAAATCTTCATTAAAGTCCATAAAGGATAATTATTATAACTCTATTATAGATATACTCATGGATAATATGAAATCTATCAGTGGTATTAATGTTTTTAAATCTATAGATAGCTATAGAGGAAATATAAAAATATATAATCAAGGCTTAATTATGGATTTATATAATAAATGGAATAAGATGTATGGTAATTATAATGAGCTAAAGAAGTACTGTATAGATATATCTAATATACTAATTTTAGATGAAAAAGATATTTTAAAGGAGTATTTTCAGTTGGATTTTAAAGAAGATAGTATATTCAAAGGTGAATATTACTGTGACTTTAAGGCATTGGAAAGAAAAAAGGAAGAACTTTATAATAATATAGTTTTTATAAAAGAAAAACTATTAAAGACTCTTCAAGGAGATTTTACAACTTATTTTGATCATTTATTTCAAAGTATAGGAAAAAATTTAGAATATGCAAAATCAGAAGAAAGATATTATAATTTTAAAATTAAACCAAGTGATATGTAAAAAGAGTAGATAAGCTGGCTTGTATGCAGTTTATCTACTCTCCTTTATTATACAAGAAATAGCTAGAGGTAGTTATGTTAGTAGAAATGTGATTATATTTATCATCTTCATGTAGCTTTTTATATTCAAGGGATTTTTCTTTAAAATCTTTATTTCCATCCATGGAGTATAGGGCATCATAGACTATAGATGCATCCAGATATCTTTTCCTTTCAATAAGAGAAGTAATACATTTATTGAGATGGTTTATAGATACTTTATATTTGTTTTGCTTAAAATACACATATCCCATTATGAAATCATAATCAATCCTACTAGATTCTCTTAAGATTCCATAATTAATAGATTTTTTCTTAGTTATAATATCACTTATTTTATTTGTGTTATAAAGTAGTACAAGTTCACAAATTTTAAATATATTTGTAATATTAGGGTCTTCAAATTTATCGAAAACTTCATTAATGGTATCATAGGCTTTATCTATTTCATTTTTATATAGATAGGCATTAAAAAGATTGATATAGCATTTGCCAGATTCAAAGAGATTATCTATATAATAAAAAAAGAATATGGCTTTTTTTATATGTTCAATTGCTTTTTCATAGTTTTTAATAGAAAAGTAAGCAATATTCAGATTTGAATGTATAAGAGCAAGAACTGATGTAGATAAGGTATCAAGATTATTTTTTAAAAACTCTCCATAGAAACTAATAGCTTCTTCATATTTGTATGTATAAAGATAATAAGCACCAATATTATTGATAATAATAAAATAAGTTTTTACATTTTTTAAATTATAGGCCTCTAGATAATTTAATCCCTTAATGAGATAATTATAGTTTTCTACATCAGAAAATGAATTTATAACTAGTCGTCCTAGAGTAGTTATAGCAATAGCTAAGTTTTCAGCATATAAGGGCTTTAAATCATCATGTAAAAGACAAAAAAGACCTTCACACTTTTCTAAAAGGGCTTTACTTTCTTCTTTACAGCTAAGTTTATAATAGCTTAATCCTAGATAATAGGTAGTGATAAAGTCATAGGGCGTAATTGTATCTATGATTTTATTATATTCTTTATTTACATATAATTCTTTTAGATTTTTGCTTATGGATGAAATAGATGCATTAAATGGAGTAGTATTCTCACAAAATAAATCACTTATTGATAGATTTAAAACCTTTGATATATGCATTAATTGAGGAATTGAAGGATAAATGTAACCATTTTCAATTTTGCTTAAAGTGGTTCTATCAAGAATGTCACAACTTAAATCGTTTTGAGTAAGCCTAGCCCCTTTACGAGAAGTTTTAATTTTAAGTCCAATACTATTTTTCAAAAAATCACCCCTTTAAAGTTTTACTCTAGCTGAAACTCAATGTTAATAATATTATTATAACTTAAATTAGTAAAATGTACTACAAATTGTAACAAAAGGATGTGTATTATTAAGTAAATTTCATATATTATTAAATAAAAGATTAGAAAGTAATGCATAAAAATTCGATATGTGAGCTATTTTCACAAAAATAGAAAAAGGAAAGAGTTGGATAGGAAAATTATGAATTATAAAAAGGTTACTGATGTAAGTTCTTCTAATTTATAGAATAAGGAAAATACAGGTGTATATAAGGTTTTTAGTATTAACATTGTTTTTATATAATAGAGTAAAGTTAGAATTTTTATATTTATAATTAGTAGAATTGTTATAGTGTAAAACTAATCAAGGGGGAATTGATATGTCTTTATTAAAAACTAATAATCTAACAAAGAATTATGGGATAAAAGAAACTTTGGTTAGAGCATTAAAGCCTACCAGTATTGAAGTGGAAAAGGGAGAATTTGTTGTCATTGTAGGACCAAGTGGTTCAGGGAAAAGTACTTTGCTTCATCTTTTAGCTGGCCTTGATAAACCATCAGCTGGACAAGTGTTTATAAATGATAAAGATATTTATTCCATGAGTGAGAAAGAGATTTCTAGGTATAGAAGGAGAAATATAGGTTTTATCTTTCAAGCTTTTAACCTTATTCCAATTCTTTCAGCAGAAGAAAATATAAAGTTACCTGTACTTATGGATAATAAAAAAGTAGATGAAGCCTATATTAGTGAACTTATGGAAATCCTTGATATTAAAGAGAGAAAGAATCATTTACCAGGAGAATTATCAGGAGGTCAGCAGCAAAGAGTATCTATAGCTAGAGCACTAGCTAATAAACCATCAATAATACTTGCAGACGAGCCTACTGGTAATCTAGATAGTAAAAACAGTAAGGAAGTATTAGAACTTTTAAAGGGAACTATAAAAAAGTATAACCAAACCCTAGTAATGATAACTCATGACAGTGATATTGCTAAAATGGCAGATAGAATCATAACAATTTCTGATGGAATGATAATAGATGATAAGAAGGTGTCTTAATGAAGAGCTTTTGGGGAATAGTACCAAGATATATTATAAAAAATAAAAAAAGGGTATCATCTATAGCTGTAGGGATAGTTCTTGGCATTACCTTAATTATGTCATTATCTATAATTCAAGAAGCGTGGACTAAAGCGTTGATTCAGGCACAAAAGGACTGGCTTGGCGCATATTACGATATAAATATAGGTACGTCAGATGGTAAGACATTGGATAAACTAAAGGTAGATGACGTAGTAAATGATTTAGCAGTTATTCTTCCACTTGGAAGTTTAAAAGTAGAAAACACAAAATATTCTATTGCCATTAGTGGATATGATGAAAATATTGATAGTTTTATGAATATAAAATTTATAGAAGGTCATAAACCAAATTATGACAATGAAATTGCTTTAGAACAATGGATACTGGATTATTTTCCTAAAGAGTACAAGATAGGAGATAAAATCAAGTTAAAATATGAATTGGGTTATGGTTCCAATGAAGAAATAGAAAGTGAATTTACATTAGTAGGTATATTTGATTATAAATGTAGTATGACAGACAATAGTTCAGAGGCTATTGGATGGGTAACTAGAAATTTTGCTGATAAACAACTAGAAAATGAAAAAATACAATATAACGGATTTATAAATTTAAATCCGGAGTATTCTATAAATAAAGGAAATATTGAACTAAGTAACCAAGGCGAGTATTCCAATATACATTTCCAAGCTAATTACGAAAAGATAAACTTATTAAGACAAATAAAAATTTTACATACTATGAGTTATATTTTATTTGTTATTTTTGGAATAGTAGTAAGCATAATTATTTATAATATATTTGCAGTATCTGTAATGGAGAGGAAAAAGCAATTTGGAATTTTAAGAGCTATGGGGTTATCACAAAATAGAATAAAAGCTTTAGTAATAATAGAGGGAGTAGTTATAGGTATAATTTCCATACCTATAGGAATAATTATTGGAAACACCATTACAAAATTATTGATGATATCTTTAGAATATGAAGAGCTTTTTAGTTTATTAGTAATGCCTAAAATAGGAGTGGTATCTTCCGTTGTTATTGGGTTAATTTCTCTTATTATAGGTACCTATTTCCCATCAAAGAAAGCATCGAAGATATCTCCAATGGAAGCTATAAGTGAAAGTGAAAGTATTAATTTTAAAAAGAATTCACTTTCAGTTGATAATATTAAATTTCATGGTAAAGAAGTTAGATTTTCAAGTACCATGGCAATTATGAATATTAAAAGGAATAAAAAAAAGTTTATAACTTCCATAATATCTTTAAGTGTGACCATTGTATTACTATTATCTTCATATTATTTAATAAAGCAAGCAGATCCAATTGAAAGTTTTAAGAATAGTTATGGAGGTGCAGATTTTAAAATTACAACCAATAATGCAGGGTTAAATAAAGATTCTATAAATAAAATAAGTAATATATATGGAGTAAGCATTCTTTCAAAGATTAAAATTGGATATCCTCAATTATATATTGATAAAGAGATGATAACAGAGGATGGATTAAGCTATTTAGAGAGAAGAAATAAAGGTAATGAAACAGAAAATAGCAATTATAATTTTCCTGCAATTGTCTATGGATATGATGATTTGAATTTAGAAGGTATTAAGGACAACATAATAGAAGGAAGCATAGATAATTCAAATAGTGAACCTATAGTAATTATTGTTCAAGATTTAAATGAATATAATTACACAAACATCAAAGTAGGTGATGAAGTAGAATTACTTTTGGAGAAGTTCAATGATAAAGGTGAAAAAATAGGGGCTTCTACTGAAATATTTAAGGTTAGTGCTATAGTGGATAGTGAAAAATTTAGAGTTTCCGATGGGCGCATTAGTGTTGCAGCTATTCTTAGTGATGGGGATGCAACAAAATACTTAGATATGAATGGATATAATATAATTGATATGGAAGTTGATGAGGGTATAAAATATGAAGAAGCTCAAATCAACTTAGAAAGTACTGTAAAGAAAATGAGAGAAGTAAATCTAGAATCTTATAAGGAAAAGTACGAAGAAATAAAAAAGCAAAATGTTCAAATAAGTTTTGTATTATATAGTTTTATACTTATAGTTGCCACTATAAGTATGATTAACTTAATAAACATTATGAAGATGAATGTGTTAATGAGAAGCAAAGAAATTGGAATGCTGAGGTCCATAGGCTTTGGGATTGATGAAGTAAAGCAAATGATTATGGTTGAAGGAGTACTATATGGTGCTGTATCAAGTATATGTGGATGTACATTAGGAACGTTATTTACGTATTTCATGCACGTGA
The DNA here is from genome assembly GCF_052067195.1 of Clostridium sulfidigenes. Taxonomy (NCBI): domain Bacteria; kingdom Bacillati; phylum Bacillota; class Clostridia; order Eubacteriales; family Clostridiaceae; genus Clostridium; species Clostridium sulfidigenes. The sequence goes on from NZ_JBQHQR010000003.1 coordinate 212,422, forward strand.
TAGGTAGAAATACAACTTGGGATTTCCCATTTGCAGTAATATTAATTATATCTTTAGCCACAATAACTGTAACAACGCTATCATCTGTAATTTCTAGTAGGCAACTATTTAAATCAAGCATAGTAGATTCCATTAGAAGTGTAGAATAGAGAATAAATTTAATTTTAGACTTAAGTGAATTACATAATAAATAAGGAAAAATAAAAATAAGCCTCATAATTTTAAAAAATAATTATGAGGTATTTTTGCAAAAATGTTTATAATGTAGATGATAAGAAGGTGTCTTAATGAAGAGCTTTTGGGGAATAGTACCAAGATATATTAAAAAAAGTGGCTCTAGAGTTTTCTTTATGGCAACAGGAATAGTATTATCAGTAATGCTGATTGCATCTTTGTCAATAATGAAAGAGTCATATTTAGATTATAAAATTAAAGAAGACATAGAGATTAATGGAGGAAACTATGATATTAGAATTCAAGGAAAAGGATATGGAAATTTAGATAATCTTAATAAAGAAAGTATTGTAGACAAGGTATCTCTAGTTACACCTTTAGGAATATCTAAAATTGAGCATTCAAAGTATTCTATTGATATTAGAGGATATGAAGAAAATATAGCTGAATTTATAAATATTGATATAGTGGAAGGACGTAGTCCAAGCTCAGACAATGAAATAGCATTAGAACAATGGATTTTAGACTATCTTCCTAAAAAATATAAAGTAGGAGATAAAATAAAATTAGATTATGATTTAAACTATGAAACTAGTAATGGCTTTAAAAGTTTAAACGGAAGTAATGAATTTACTTTAGTTGGAGTTTTTAAATATACTTCTGCATTAAATTCTGAAGTAGGAAAGGCTTGGGTAACTAGAGAGTTTGCAGATAAAAAAATTAAAGAAAATAAACTTAAAGAAAAAGGGATTGTTTATGAAGGTTATATATACTTAAATCCTAAACATAATATTGCGGATGGAAAACTTTTATTAGATAGTTCTAATGAATATCATAATGTTTTATTCGTTGATAATTCTGGTAAGGAATTTTTCCTACAGGCAATAAAAATTATAAATTTAATATGCAATATTTTATTTATTATTGTGGGGATTGTAGTTAGTATAAATATCTATAATATATTTATGGTTTCCGTAGCTGAAAGGAAAAAAGAATTTGGGATGATAAGAGCTATTGGGGCATCCTCGGGGAGAATAAAATTAATGGTTCTTGCAGAAGGATTAATTTTAGGAGTTATTTTTATTCCTATAGGATTAATTATTGGAAATACAATTACAAAAGGAATAATGATTATTTTAGGATATGAGAGAATCAGTAGTTTATTTACAATACCAGTAAGTGGTATTGTAGTTTCTGTAATTGTAGGATTGTTTTCAATTATATTAGGTTCATATTTACCAGCTAGAAATGCATCAAAGGTATCACCTATGGAAGCAATACAAGGGAATAAAGAAATAAATATTACCAAGAAAAGAATGAGTTTTCAAACTATGTTTTTTGGTGGTAAAGAAATAAAATTTCATACTAAAATTGCAATAACAAATATCAGGCGAAATAAGAAAAAGTTTATAACATCAGTAACTTCATTAAGTATAACTATTATAATGATTATGTCAGTATTTTATTTGATAGGTGAATCAGATCCTGTAAATAAACTAAAGAATAGTTATGGAGATTCAAAGTTTAAAATTTCATCTTATTCCAATACAGGAATAACAGATAAAGAATTAGAGAAAATTTCTAATGTAGAAGGATTAAATATTATTTCCAAGGTCAAAGAGTTAAATGTGGATATGGATATTTCTAAAGAAATGTTAACAACAGAAGGTTATTCTTACTTTAAATCGGAAAGCAAAAAGGATAAATTTAAAGCAAAACAAATTCAAGAAGGTGTATATAGATTTAATCCCAAGGTTTACGGATATAGTAATGAGAATTTGGAAGAATTAAAAAAGTGGGTAATAGATGGAGATATTGATATTAAGGAGATGAATAAACGACCTATTGTAATTCTTATACAAAACTTAAGTTCTTATAATTATACTGAAATTAAATCAGGGGATAAAATAAAAATTGGAGTTACCTTATATGATCAAGAAGGCAATTCTTCAGGCTATTCAAGTGAAGAGTTTGAAGTAGGTGCCATTGTTACTGAAGAAGGAATAACAATAGGGGATGGTATGGCTAAAAATGTTGTTATAGTTAGTAATGATGTAGCAGTAGAGAATTTGCACATGAAAGGATATCAAAAGATTGATGTAGGGCTTGATAAAAATGCTAATTATGATAAAAGTGAATCACAGCTAAGGGGTGTAATAAATAGTATAGCTGATGCAACTATGGAATCATTTAAAGAAAAACTAGAAGAGGTAAAGAAAAATAACATACAGTTAATTTTTATTCTTTATAATTTTGTATTTATTGTAGGAGTAGTTAGTGTAATTAATTTAATAAATATTATGAAGATGAATGTAATTACAAGGAACAAAGAAATTGGAATGATGAGAGCTATAGGACTTGGAGAAGATGAAGTAAAAAGTATGATAAGAACTGAAGGGTTTTTATATGGAATTACAGCAAGTGTTGTTGGGTCTACTTTAGGGAGTTTATTAACTTACATTATTCATAATAAAGTAGTGAATAATGTAGTATGGAAATTTCCAGCTATAACTATAATAGTTATTTGTGTAGCAACAATTACCATTACAACCTTATCATCTGTAATTTCTAGTAGGCAACTATTTAAATCAAGCATAGTAGATTCCATTAGAAGTGTAGAATAAATAGAATACTATATAATATATTATGTAATATTATATAACTTATAAGTTTGCTTTATATACTTTTAGGTACTAACAGTTTTTTTCATTGAACCAAGTGGTACAATTAACAGAATATAAGTAATATTTTAAATTGAATGGAGTTGGTATTATGTCAGTGGATTTGTTTAAAAAAGCTAATGCTAAGGATTCAGAGTTTAAGGGAAGAAGCGCTGATACAGAAAAATATTATTATAATCACTCTTTTAAAGCAAATATGATAGCTACTGGAATTATTGTTGCTGTAATTTTAGGGTTTATTTACTTACTTATTTGATAATAATACAAAAAGCCTAGAAAGGGTAGTTCCTTTCTAGGCTTTCTTTTTAGTCTTCAATATAATTTAAAAGGTTATTAAAACCTATTCTATAAACAGTAGTTGCAAAGGTCTCCCCTTGGATTTTATGAGCATTATAGAAGGATAAAAGTTTATCCATTACCTTAGGAATTTCCTCTATGCCATAAAATTTAGGTAATATGTGTGGAGGACAGGCTAATTCTGTACTATTAATATAAATAGTTAATCCTGTTCCTGCTGAAGATAGGGCTAAGAATGAACAGTTACCAATACAATTTCCACATCTTAAACACTTGTCCTCATGTAGTACTAATTCTTTGTTAATTTTTTCAAGGGCGCCACTAGGACAATATTTAGTACATCTTGTACATGCTATACATTCACGTTGATTTAAATCTACTTTTGTACCATTAATTATTCCTATTGAATCTTTATATATTTCACTATACTTGTCTACTATATCTACTAGTTTAGTTAAATCACTTTCATTATAATTTTCTGCCGGTGTAGGTAGTGTGCTTCTCTTAAAAATAGACTCACAGTTATCATATAAGAAGCCTTGAACCTTTCTTCTTAATTCTATTGAAGTTTCATCTAATTTTTCATCAAAGGCCTTAGTAATATCTTTAGTATAATTAGTCATAAATATATTCTCCTTTTATAAAATATAATCCCTATAATAATTGTAATATGATTTAATAATAGAATAGCAAAGTATATTATTAGGTTCAAGATTTACTATAAATATAAGTTGAGTAGTATTGTTGTAAATACTTAACAGCTAAGGTATACTTTTATTATCATTAAATGTATTTTGTGATTAGAAGGGGAGTCTTATGATGATGGAGGATAAAGAGTTACTAAAAACACTTTGTATGTCTCATGGCCCTAGTGGAAGAGAACACTGGCTTGGAGATTATGTGACAGAGGTATTTTCAGAATTTGGACAAGTTACTAGGGATAATTTAAATAATATAATTATTCATAAGAAGGGTAAGGGCAAAGGTAAAATCATGCTTATGGCTCACCTGGATGAAGTATTTATGATTATAACAGAGGTAAAAGAAAATGGATTTTTAGCATTTAAAGGTAATGGTATTGATCCTAAGACTTTAGTTTCTAAAGAGGTTATAATCCATGGAAAAGAAGCTATTCACGGTATTATAGGAATTAAGCCACCTCACTTAATGAAGGATGAAGATCGTAAAAAAGCAGTAACTATAGATTCTTTATTGATTGATACAGGATATTCTAAGGAGTCTTTAGAGAACATAGTTAAACCAGGAGATTATGTTACTGTTAAGGGAAACTATAAAGAACTTTTAAATAATAATGTAAGTGTTAAAACTGTTGACGATAGAGGTGGAGTTGTAGCTTTATATAGATGTGCTAAGGAACTTAAAAATATAGAACATGATATGGATGTTTATTTTGTATGCTCTGCTCAAGAGGAAGTCGGTCATAGAGGTGCTAAAACTGCTACTAATAGAATTAATCCAGATATAGGTATTGCTGTAGATGTTACCTTCGATTGTGGAATGTATGGTCTTGAACATGGTGATACTGAACTAGGTAAGGGTGGAGTAATCTGTATAGGTCCTAATATTCATCCTAAGGTTAGAAAGCATCTTATGAAGGTTTGTAAAGAATATAATATTCCATTTCAATTAGAAGTGGAAGCCGGAAATACAGGAACAGATGCTTGGGATATTCAAGTAGCTGGTGAAGGGGTTGCTACACTTCTTATATCAATTCCTATAAAATACATGCATACTTCAGTGGAAACTGTAAATATGGATGATATAAAAAACACAGGATATATGATGGCAAAGCTAATAGAAAGTATAAAGGGTGAAGAATTGGAGGAATTAGTATGTTTTTAGATGAGATTCTTCAAAAGAACGGTATTTTAGATAAATTGACTTCTTTAAGTGGTCCTTCAGGATTTGAGGGAGAAGTAAGGGGCTTTATTAAAGAACAGGTTACCCCTTATGTAGATGAGATTTTTATAGATAGAATGGGAAATATTATTGTTCATAAAAAGGGTAAAGGAAAAAAAGTAATAGTTGATGCTCATATGGATGAGGTAGGTTTTATAATAACTGGCTACAATGAGGATGGAAGCTTAAGATTTAGTGCTTTAGGAGGGATAAATGCTAAGATAATACCTTCTAAGACTGTACTTATAGGGCCTAATAAAATACCAGGAGTTATTGGAGCAAAACCAATTCACCTTCAAGGAGCAGAGGAGAGAGAAAAGGGTCTAAATTATAGTGATTGCTGTATTGATATAGGAGCTAGGTCTAGAAAACAAAGTGAGGAGCTTATAGATCTAGGGGAGTATGTAGTTTTTGATACAGAGTATGATGAATTTGGAGAAGGGCTTGTAAAGGGAAAGGCCTTTGATGATAGAGTAGGATGCTTTGTACTTATGGAGGCATTAAAGGAAAATTATGATGTAGACCTATATGGAGTGTTTGCAGTTCAAGAAGAAGTTGGAGAAAGAGGTGCTTTCATTTCGTCTTTAAATTTAAAGGGAGATTTAGGAATTGCTTTAGAGGGTACAATATGTGCAGATATGCCAAGTGTTCCTAAGCACTTAAGAGCTACTGAAGTTGGAAGAGGACCAGCTATATCAATAATGGATTTAACTAGTATATTCGATGTTGATGTGGCTGATGACATTATGGAAGTAGGGAATAATTTAAATATTCCATATCAAAGAAGAAAAGCTATAGCTGGAGGAAATGATGCAGCTACTTTCCATGGCACAGGATCTGGGGCAAAGATTGCTACTATTTCAGTTCCATGTAGATATATCCATTCTTCAGTTTCAGTAGCATCAAAGGAAGACATAAAGAACACAGTTAAATTATTAGTAGAATACTTAAAAACACTATAGATTTTGGAGGTATTTGTGATGAATAAATTATTTGAAGATTTAGTAGGAGCATTTGGAGTTAGTGGACATGAGGAAGAAGTTAGAAGTGTAATTGTTGAGCAATTAAATTCACTAGAAGTTGAAAATAAGGTAGATAACATGGGAAATGTTATAGCTAAAATAGGTAGAAGTAATGGAGAGGAAGAAAAGAGAATTATGATTTCTTCTCATATGGATACCATGGGATTTATAGTTATGTATATTGAAGATAATGGTTTCTTGAGAATTGGAAAAGTAGGAGAATTTGATGAAGCTGCCTTTGTGAATAATATGGTAGAATTTGAAAACGGAAATTCAGGAAGAATTTGCGGAACTAAAGATAGTCCTAAAATAGATGACATGTATATAGATTTAGGAGTAGAAAGTAGAGAAGAGGCTTTAGAACTAGTAAGAGAAGGAGATGTATGTATTATTACATCTAATGTTATAGAGGAAGAAAAGAATATAATTGCACCAGCTTTAGATAATAGAGTAGGCTGTTATATGTCACTAAAATCTATAGAGAAACTTATAGAGAATAAAGAATCATTAGAGAAGTTAGATAAGGAAATATATTTTGTATTTTCGACTCAAAACACTTTAGGAGGAAGAGGAGCAAGAGCAGCTGCTTATGAAATAAATCCTATGTATGCTTTAGTTGTAGATGGAGAAAATGCTGGAGATACATTAGGGGGAAGTGGAAAGTTTTCTTTAGGAAAGGGTACAGGAATAAAGTTCATGGATAGAACTTTGTTAATGCATCATGAAGTGAAAGAACAATTGGAAAAAGTTTATGAGAAAATGGATAAAAAGCCACATTATATCTTTGGTGAAACTCAAGGGGATGGTAAAACAATCCATAAAGAGGGAGTAGGAGTTAAGACTGGAACTTTGATTTATCCTGTAAGATATAAGGATACAAATATGGAAATGGTTAATTATAAAGATATAGAAGAAGGAATAGAAGTTATTTATAATTATATTACATTATAATATAAGGTTATTTAAATAGTTCTATAGACATAGCTTTTAGAGAATATACAAAAAAATAATAAATATTAGAGCCTTCACTTTAAGAATATGAGTGAAGGCTCAATTTAGTTTAGGATTAATTTGCTTTAAATTATAAGTTAGTAACTATTTTGCAGCGTAATAGCATCTTTTCGGAGATTCTATTTTATCCTCTGCTTTAAGTGATTTTATAGCTTTATCTACCTCTTTTTTGTCAATACCAGCCTTTTCAGCAATTTCTCCAGCTTTTAATGGCTCAGATGAATTTTTCAGTACTTCTAAAACTTTATCTACCATGTTAACACCTCTTTTAATAATTATAGTTATTTAATAATATTTATTATATAGTATTTTAATAAATATATCAACAATATTATATTTTATTTATTGTTTGTAATTTATGATAAAGGGATTCTCGTCTATCATCTTTTACTTTAAAGGAATTTCTAACCCTGCTGACTAAAGATCTATCTATGTCTGCTATGAGAATATCCTCCACACCTTCCTCTGTGCTACCTATAATTTTACCTAAAGGGTCTATAATTAAAGAATTTCCACTATAGTTTATATTATTACCAATACCAATTCTATTAACTCCGGCAATATAGCATTGATTTTCCATAGCTCTACTTCTAAGTAAGGTTATCCAGTGTTCTTTTCTACTTTCAGGCCAATTAGCAGCTACAGTAATTAAGTCACATTTTTTTGAAGCTATTTGAAAGATTTCAGGGAATCTTAAGTCATAGCATATAAAAGGTGAAAGGGTTATTTCATCAATTTGTGCAAAGCATATTTCCTCGCCACCAATGTAGTATTTACTTTCTTCACCATAGGAGAAAGGATGTATTTTAGAGTAGTTACATAGAATGTTTCCATTAGAAGATATTATTGTATAATTATTTTTTCCTTTTATATCATTAGTAATACCCTGAATATAACCAATTCCTGCATTAATGCAATAACTTTTGCATAAACTAGAAATGTAGGAAACCGTAGAAAAATCAAATTCTTTTAATTTTTCTATGTTCATTGTAAAGCCAGTAAAAGATAGTTCAGGAAATAAAAGTAAGTCTATTTTTAGCTCTTTAGCTTTTTTAAAAAATTCTTTGCTTGCTGATAAGTTAAATTGCTTATTTTCCCATAAAATATTATTCTGTACCAGTCCAATTTTCACAATATCACCCCTTATATTACTAATTATAATATATTTTAAAGTTATTATTCATAATAATCCTAAGAAATTTATTATTTTATAAGAAAGTTAATACTAATTTATATGAAGGGTGATTTGTTTAATTATGTTAAAGAAAGTGGTATAATTAAGGGAAACTTAGCTCCAATAATAGGTCAATTTTTAATTGAGTTTATAAATTCTTCATACTGTCTATATACTGCCTGGATAAGAGGTCAATATTATAATATATAGACAATAGAATAATGTAAAAGGTAGGGGTATTGCCTATGAAAATAACTGAAAACACAGTGAAAATGGCATTGAGATATAAGAACCATCATATATCTTCATTAGCTTCACAGTTAGCTTTTGATATGCTGTTTTCATTTTTCCCATTTTTGATTTTATTACTAACTCTAGTTGGATTTATAAACGTAGATCCCATAGAAGTGATTGGAAGTTTACAAAATATAATGCCCGAGGAATTATATAATTTAGTATCTACTTTAGCCCTTCAATTGTTACAAACCAGAAATGGAAATTTATTATCTTTTTCATTAATGTTCTCCCTTTATACAGCATCTAGAGCTTTTAGAGCCATAAGATACGGGTTAAACAGAGCATATAATGAAGAGGAAGATAAAAATAAGATAAAGTTAATAATACTCTCCGTTTTATTTATGATAGTGATATCTTTTATGATAATATTTGTACTAGGTTTTTTAGTCTTTGGAGAGATGATAAGTTTAGAATTAGTTCAATGGTTAGACCTTGATATTAAGTTATTTTATTTTATACGATATTTAAGGTACCCAATTGGTTTTGCAGGTATGATAGTTATATTTACAGCCATATATAAGCTTATACCTTCAAGACGAATAAAATGTAGAGAGGCCTTGCCAGGGGCTATATTCACAAGTATTGCTTGGATAATTTTATCAATGGGGTTTGCATTTTATGTAAACAACTATGGGAAATATACTGATATTTACGGAAGCATAGGAGTGGTTATTGTTTTGATGGTTTGGTTACAAATAACATCTACTACAATTTTATTAGGGGGAGAACTGAATGCACTATTAATGTATGATAAAGAAAATAACTTCAAAATATAAGAAACTCATGTTTAATATTAACACTTATGAGAATGTTTAGTTTAATTATTTGTAATATTGTGTTAAGATAATGAAGAAGAATGACAATGATGTAGAATATTGTATAAGGTCAATGGTAATGGAGGGTATGAGATGAAGGTTAGAAAGGCTATAATTCCAGCAGCAGGTTTAGGAACTAGATTCTTGCCAGCTACAAAAGCGGTGCCTAAAGAGATGATTCCAATTGTAGATAGACCTACTATAGAGTATATAGTAGAAGAGGCTGTGGCTTCAGGTATAGAAGAAATACTTATAATAACAGGTAGAAATAAAAAAGCTATAGAAGATCATTTTGATAGAGCTGTAGAGCTAGAAATGAATCTTGAGAGAGACGGGAAGAAGGAACTTTTAGAGTTAGTCCATAAGTCAACTAACATGGCTAATATCCATTATATTAGGCAAAAGAATCCAAAGGGGTTAGGCCATGCCATAAGTTGTGCTAAAGCTTTTGTTGGAGACGAACCCTTTGCAGTTATGCTAGGAGATGACATAGTAGATAGTGAAGTTCCTTGTTTAAAGCAATTAATGGATGCTTATGATAAGCATGGTACTTCAATTTTAGGAGTTCAAGAAGTAGCCAAAGAAAATGTAAATAAATATGGAATTGTAAAAGGCGATAAAATTAATGATAGAGAGTATGTAGTTAAGGACTTAGTGGAAAAGCCAAAGGTTGAAGAAGCGCCATCTAATGTGGCTATTTTAGGTAGATATATTATAACTCCTGAAATATTTGACATACTAGAAGATACTAAACCAGGAAAAGGAAATGAAATACAATTAACTGATGGTTTAAAAACTCTAATGGAAAAGGAAAGTATGCATGCTTATATTTTTGAAGGTAGAAGATACGATGTAGGTGATAAATTAGGATTTTTAGAAGCTACAGTGGAATTTGCTTTAAAAAGACAAGATTTACAAGATAACTTTAAAAAATTTTTGGAAGAAAAATTTAATTTAAAGCATATATAATTTAATAATAAAGTATAAAAACTGGTATATAATCCCAATGATATATATCAGTTTTTATTTTATATATCAAATTTTATTATTTTTACTCAGAAGAGGTACGGAGACTTATTCTCATTAACCTGTCAAGAAAAAAATGTAGAATAATAGTAGAAAAATGTAGTAAAAAAAGTATTAATTTTAGTGTAAAATGATTAAGTGGTACATTGAGTAACGTTAAAATTGGAGGATAAATAATGGAGTTTAAGAATAAGGAAGATTTGGAGTTTTACAACAACATTTCGGAACCTATTATAGTTATAGATAGTAATAATGAAATTAAATACTGCAATGAAGGAGCGTTAGAATTTTTAGGAGTTCAAAGTATTGATTCAATTGAAGAGTTGGATATAAACACAATGATAAAGTTCTCTACGTTGAAGAGTGGTGTCTTTGATGTAAAGGATTTTATAAAAAATGATAGAAGTGAGAGAATTCGTGCAAGTATAGATACAAGAATATATAAAGAAATAGAAATAGAATTAGTTTTTAGAAGTATAAAAGTTGGTAATAGTGAAGGCACCTTAATGTTGTTGAAAAATATAGTAAGTAATAATCTCCATTTTAAATCAGAAGTTATCAATAAAGACAATAGCAAATTAGAGGAGCATGAAGAATTTAAATATATTGTAGTAGATAAAGACGAGGATGAAGCCTTCATCTCAACAAAAGAAATAGACTTAAATATAAATTTTTATAAAGCTATTTTTGCTAATAGTACCACTGGAATTGTAATAGAAAAGGAAAATAGAATTAGTTATATAAATAAAGTTGCTATGGATATAATTGGAGACCCAAAAAGTGATACCTTTTTAGGTAAAAGTATTTTTGAAATAATTAAGTTAGATTCTATACAATATAATGATGAATTTTTGAAAAAACAGTATTCTAAATATAATTCTAGTTTGAACATAGTAGAAAGAAAGTTTATTAGAGAAGATGGGAGCATTGTTTATTGTGAAGTTACACCCATGTGTTTTGTGAATGATAATGATATATATTCTATATTTTTAATTAGGGATATAACAAGAAGAATAAAAGTAGAGGAAGCAGTAATAAGCAATAGGGATAATTATGTTGAGCTTCTTAAACTTTTACCCTTTGGTATGGTTATATATTCTGATGGTAAGCTTGAAATAGGTAATGAGGCTTTAGTTAATATTTTAGGACTTAACGGTATAGATGAATTAAAAAATTTATCCTATATAGATATAGTAGATGAAGAATATAAAGATGTAGTTAAAGAAATGTATTTTGATGCTCAATTTAGAGGAAAATCTACAGAATTTAAGGAAGTTAAAGTTAGAAGGGAATATGGAGCACTAATAGATGCTGAGATTGCAAGTTTCGGAATAAATTTTAGTTATGGAAGATCTGTAGTGTTTTTAATTCAAGAAGTTACAGAACGCAAAAAGGCTCAATTAAATAAAGTTAAATTGGAACAAGCTATAAAATATGATAAGTTAAAAACTGAATTTATATCTAATATGTCCCATGAGCTAAAAACACCATTGAATATAATATTAAGTACTGTACAAGTATTGCAATACAATTATAAAGATAAAAATGATGAGCAATTGGATAGATATCTAGATTTAATGAAAGTAAATAGCTATAGGCTATTAAGACTAATAAATAACTTAATAGATGTTACTAGAATTGATGTAGGTAACTTAAAAATGAATTTTGGCAATTATGATATAGTAGCTATAGTAGAGGATATAACTATGGCTGCAGTAGAGTATGTGGAAAGTAAAGGTATGACTTTAATATTCGATACTGATGTTGAAGAAAAAATTATAGGAATTGATAGAGAAAATATAGAAAGAATAATATTAAACCTATTATCAAATGCAGTTAAATTTTCTAAGGATGACGGAACTATTATGGTATCTATTCATGATTTAGGGGACAAGGTTCAAATTTCAGTGAAGGATAATGGAATTGGTATTCCAGAAGAACTTCAGGAAAAGATATTTGATAGATTTGTGCAAGGTGAGGATCTATTTACCAGATCTCACGAGGGGAGTGGAATAGGATTATCCCTAGTAAAATCTATAGTTGAAAATCATGGTGGAAAGACATATGTAAAAAGTATTGTTAATGGAGGAAGTGAATTTATTGTAGAACTTCCAAACATTCTTTCTAAAAATCAATTTTGTTCAACAAATCTATATCATGCTGATAAATATAATTTAGAAAGAATAAAAATTGAGTTTTCAGATATATATAGATAAGAATATTTAAAATGCTATTGGAATAGTTGTTCCAATAGCATTTTATTTTTCATACATTAAAAGAATGGTTAAGATATTTTTAATAATATGTTTAAAAAATATATTCATGGGTAAAATTACAAAAAATGATATGTTTTTTTGGAGGTATATGATGAATAGAATAGTTTTAGTTGGTAGATTGACACGAGACCCTGAAATTAAAGTTTTTGAAGATAGTAGTAAGGTTTTTACTAGATTGGTTTTGGCTGTAGATAGACCTTATAAAACTGCATCGGGAGAAAAACATGTAGATTTCATTCCAGTAGTATTAAGAGGAAAGAAAGCCGAAATTGTTAATGAATATCTAATTAAAGGAAGTGTTATTAGTGTAACTGGTAGACTTCAAAGTAGGCATTATGAAGGTGAAGATGGACAGAAAAAGTACATATCAGAAGTTATAGCAGATGAATTTCAGTTCATGAATACTAAGAAACCTAAAGAAGAAATTGGTTAAATCTACATGACTTAAATTGTTATTTTAGTAAATCGCATATATGTGTATAACAATCTAAACAATATTTTTAATCAGTAAAGCCTACTCTATTGTAATATCACAATAGAGTAGGCTTTTTTAAATTAATTAATAATAAGTAAAAAAATATTTATTTATTAAAAAGTCACAGGTTAGTATATTAAAAATATTTGGATAATAGGCATATTAAGAGTATAATAAATTCATAAGGCAAAACTTTAATCTTATTTAAAATGGTAAATTTTAGGTATGAAATATAGATTAAAGTTAAGCAAAATATAAGGGTAGAGGGGTTTATTATGGAGCTTGAAAAATTTAAAGTATTTAGAGAGAAAGCAATGGAAAACATATCTAAAGTTATAATTGGTAAAGAGCATATAATTGATAAAATAATAGTATCATTTATAACTTCTGGTCATGTATTATTAGAAGATGTTCCAGGACTTGGAAAGACTAAACTATGCAAAACATTGTCAAAAACTATGAATTGTAGCTTTAAAAGAATTCAATTTACACCAGACTTATTACCTTCGGACTTAACAGGAATATATTTTTATAATCAACAATCAAAAGAGTTTGAATTTAGAGAAGGACCTCTTCTAAGTCAAATTGTTTTAGCTGACGAAATAAATAGAGCTACGCCAAGAACACAATCTGCTTTACTTGAGTGTATGGAAGAGAGACAGATAACAGTAGAAGGAAATACGATAAAGTTAAAGAGGCCATTCTTTGTTATAGCAACTCAAAATCCAGTAGAACAATTTGGTACATTCCCGTTACCAGAAGCTCAATTAGATAGATTTTTTATGAGACTATCTATGGGGTATCCAAGCTATGATGAAGAAATAAAAATGATGGATAGGTTTATAGGAAAAGATCCACTAGACTCCCTAGAGTCTGCTATAACTATAGAAGAAATAAACTATGTTCAAGAGAATTATAATAAAGTTCATGTTAGTGATGAAATAAGAAGATACATAGTAGATTTAGTCAATGCTACTAGAACTAACAGTGAAATAGAATTGGGATGTAGTCCTAGAGCTACATTAAATCTTATGAAAGGTTGTCAAGCATTAGCTGCTATTAGAGAAAGAGATTATGTGATTCTTGAAGATGTGAAAGAGCTTGCAGTACCTATAATGAGCCATAGAATTATCTTGAAAAGCGAAATAAATAGTGGCAGTGAGAAGAGTGAAAGAGTTATACAAAACATTCTCGCAACTATAGAAACTCCAATAGATAGGCAATAGAGGTGTATTATGATACTTCAAATATTTGTTTTTGCAGCAATTGTAATTATACTGGTAAATATAATGAGTTTTATTACTGAAAAAGGGTATGAAAACTTAAAGGTGTATAGGGAAATAAAACCAGATAGGGTAACTGTGGGCGAAGAATTTACAATAACTATGAAAGTAGAAAACAATAAAAGAATGCCCGTTCTATTCTTGGTGGTGGAAGAAAGAATACCTGTTGAATTAAGATTTGTTGGCGAAGTTTCTACTTACAAATATGGAAATGATAATTGGCACATATGCAAGTATGTAATGGGTAAATTTCAAAGGAAAAGTAGAACTTATACTTTAGTAGGAAAAAAAAGAGGAGCTTACATAATAAAGTGCATGAATATTTTTATAGGGGATATGTTGGGACTAAATATTAAAAGTAGAGAGCAGAATGATTATATTGAAATTTTAATTTATCCTAAGGTAAAATCCATAGGAAGCTTTAGATTTGATGTGACAAATTTTTTAGGAGATAATACAGTAAGGAGATGGATACATAAGGATCCTTTGTATATAAAAGGAGTAAGAGAGTATAACGTTGAAGATAGAATGAAGGATATTCATTGGAAAACTTCATTAAAGGCAGATAAGCTTATGGTTAAGGACTATGATTATACTTCAGAACAACAGATGGTTATAATCCTTAATACACAATGTGGAGATCCTTGTTGTAATTATATAGATGAAGAGATTATAGAAACATCTATAGATATTGCAGTTGCATTAGCTGCAAAAGCATCTAAAGAAAGTATCCCAACAGGTATTTGGAGTAATGCACATTTGATTTACTGTAATGAAAATTCTGTAAATGAGATTGAGCCGAAGGTAGGAAGTTTTAATAGGATATTGGAGTTTTGTACTAGAATATATCTTGCTGTAAAATATGAACTTAATGAATACTTAAAGAGTAGAATGCCTTATTTTGATAAAAGTTGTACCTATGTATTAATTACTACTTATTTAAATGAAAAAGATATTAGGATTTTAAATATTCTAGTGGCAAAGGGTTATAAAATAAAGATTATAGATGTTTCTAGAGAAAACAGAATTAAAAATATCAAAGGGATTGATAAAATTTCATATAAGGGGGAGATGAAGTAATGAGTTGGTCTGAACAAGTTAGGCTTTATTATGATATAACATTCAGTATGCTAACATCTATTGTTTGGATGATAGTAACAGCTCTTATATTTTCTAAGGATATGAAATTTTCAATATTCATTTTAATGATGATATCTATATTAACTAGTAAATATTTACTAAGAAAAGGTAAGAAGGCAGAGACTTGTATTGCATTTTCTTTAATCCCAATTATTATTTTTGAAGTATTTAGTCAAGAAATAATAATTGCCATTGTAGATATAATATTTGTAGCGTTAATCAGTGCTGTTTTACTTAGAGAAACTAATGAAAATATAAACTATGATAGGTATAAAAATATTTTTATAAATGGAATTTCTTATATTTTTATAGCATCAATTATCTGTAGTATGTTCAAGCCTATTTATGCAGGAATTGTATTTAGAGGTATAATTATATATCTCATTTTAATGGTTATTACTATGAGAGAAACTATGGGATATTGCTATAATATAAAAAGTTCAAAAGCCAACAAAATTATAAATATATCTCTAATTTCAGTGGCATTATTAACTACACAGGAGTTTTTTTATAATATATTTGTGAAGATAGTTTCAATTTTATATGGAGGAATTGAATTTATAACTGAATTAATAATAGATGTAATAGTAAAAATTATTGGAATTCCAATGACTTGGATTTTTAATGCTTTACAAAAACTATTTACTGAAAGACGAGGAGCTTTAGAAGATATATTTGGAAGAATAGATTCAGGTAGTAAAAATCCCCAAAATATAAAAGAATTAACGCCAGAAATGGTAACAGCAAGTCCCACATTTATATTTATAATGAAGGTTATAGTTACAATAATATTAATATTAATTGTAACTAGTATCATAAGAAAAATAATAAAAGGTACTAATTTAAATAGAGATGATGGTTATACTGAAATAATTGAAGAGATTGAGCAAAAGGATCCTGGTTATAAAAAAGTTATAGATAAAATCAAAAAAATATTTAGAAAGAAGGGTACCCCTAGGGAAGAAGTTTTATATAAGTATAGTGAGTTTGTAGAAGTTGCAAATAAAAAAGAGATTTTTAAGACATACATGACTCCAAGACAACTTGGTAATATTGTTAAGATAAAAGTGGATAACTGTATGGAAGTTGATGAAGTTACTAATATGTATAATGAAGCAAAGTTTTCCACACATATTATAAACAAGTCTTATGAACAAAAAGTGGAAAAGTATGTGGATAACATCAATAAAAATATAAAAAAGTGACAAGAAAAATTAATCTACAATAAAAGACAAGAAAACTCACATAATATTAACATTTTATCCACTGATATATTAACAATAACAAATAGTTTTGTATAACTGTAAAGAATAAGTAATTTTGTGAAATAAGGTGTAAATTTTGAGGGGGAATATATTATTGTTGCCTACAAGAATTTACACATTATTTTTTTATATAGTGATACAATTTCTTTAGGCAATAAAATGTTGTAGTTTTATTGCTATAAATGGTTTTACATTATTTGGGGGTGCTTTTATGATAATTGAGACATTGAAATCTAACATGGTATGTGAAGAGAATACTATAGAATACACTTATAATTTAATTCAATCAGAATTAGAGGTCCATATGAATGGTGAAAGAAGGGTTATAGATGTATATGGTGTAGAAATAGAAAGTGAAGTGAAAAATAAAGGCAAACATGTAAAGCAATACAAAGAACATGTAGAATGTATAACTCCTAATAGATATAAGGGAAGTGAACTTCTGGGATTATTAAAAAATAATGTAGTCTCACCAATACATCTTATAGATATTATAGAAGAATATATAGAGGCATATTATGCTGATTTTGACGAACTTGTACAAGCAATAGCAAATTAATTATAACTATTATTATTTATATGAGTAGTTTATAAAGTTAAACTTAATTAATATGATAATTGAAAATATTATCATCATATACTTTCATATATATATAAGTTATAGTTGATATTAACCTATTTATTTATTAAAATTAAAGATGTAAAAATATGTTTATAATTTAATTATAAGTATATGAAATATTTAGGTTTGGAGGTGAGATGGTGATAGTAGGAGTTGGAGTAGATATAGTTGAAATAAGACGTATAAAAGATGTAATGGAAAGAAATGAAAAGTTTTTAGAAAAAATATTTACAAGTAAAGAAATACAATATTTGAAAACTAGGAATTTAAGGCCGGAATATGTAGCAGGTAGGTTTGCTGCAAAGGAAGCGGTTTCAAAAGCACTAGGAACAGGATTTAGAGGATTCAACTTCAGAGATATAATAGTAGATAGTACTACTCTTGGTAAACCTACAGTCACATTAGAAGGGCAGGCAAAAAATATTGCTAACAAGAATGGGAATACAACTATTCATCTGAGTATTTCTCACGGATGCGATAGTGCTATTGCCTATGCTGTTTTGGAGGTCGTTTAATATGGTAAATCCTTTTGATAAATTAAAAAGTAATAGATTAGGGTTTATAGGATTTAAACATAGGGCCATACAAATGGATAAGGAAATGATACAAAGTATATTAAAAGCTAGAGATGATGATACCTACAAAGGAGATTATGGACAAGCATTTATATTAGCTGGCTCTATGGGTTTTTCTGGTGCTGCATATCTTACTACTCAAAGTGCAGTAAGAAGTGGCGCTGGATTAGTGACCCTTTGCGTTCCTAAAGAAATACAGGAAATAATGAGCATAAAGTTAAATGAGGCTATGACAATCAATTTTGAACAAAGTGAAAAAATAGGTAATATTATGGTTAAGTCTAATTGTATTGCTATTGGACCAGGAATGGGAAATACTAAGTTAACTTTTAATATAGTGAAAAG
Organism: Clostridium sulfidigenes; assembly: GCF_052067195.1. Classification (NCBI taxonomy): domain Bacteria; kingdom Bacillati; phylum Bacillota; class Clostridia; order Eubacteriales; family Clostridiaceae; genus Clostridium; species Clostridium sulfidigenes. The sequence continues at coordinate 230,820 of NZ_JBQHQR010000003.1, forward strand.
TATGATTGAAAATGCAGAATGCCCTATTGTAATAGATGCGGATGGACTCAATGTACTACAGGGAAAACTTGAATTGCTTCATAGTAAAAATAATAGCATTATATTAACACCTCATTATGGAGAGATGGCAAGATTAACTGGATTATCTGTTGATGAAATAAAAGAAAATAGGGTAGAAGTAGCAAGGAATTTTGCTTATGAGTATGATGTAATAGTTTTATTAAAGGACCATAGAACTGTAATAACTGATGGAACACAGGTTTTTGAGAATACTACAGGAAATAGTGCAATGGCATCAGGTGGAATGGGAGATACTTTGACAGGAATTATAACTTCATTTATTGCTCAGGGATATGATGCTCTAGAAGCTACATGCATTGCTACATTTATACATGGATATTGTGGTGATAGGCTAGCAGAGAATATGTTTTGTGTCAATGCTACCCATATTATAGAAGAATTACCTTTTGGAATAAAAGAAATTTTGGATAGTAATTGATACATAGAAATAACTGTGGATTATAATAAAATAAATATGGTTATAGAGAGTAGAAAACTATAATAAACATATAGTGTAATAAGTAATTGGAGGAATTTATGAAAAAAAGACTAACTTATACACTATTTATTATAGCTATATGCCTAACCATTGCAGTGGCTTTATTCATTAAAGGAAGAACAAGGACTTTAGATGAGTATAATGTAATTGATTCCTTAAGTGAGATTAAAGCCTATAAGAGTGATATAACTATAGAGGTCGTAAATGACAGAGAAACAAATAAGTATGAAGGGTTTCAAACCTATAAAAAAGATATAGGATATAAACTGGATTTAAAGGATAAGAGATCTTTTACTTTTAAAGGCGATGAGATACTTGTTAAAGATAAGGAGAATATCAAAGAGTATACCTTAGATAAAGGGTTTGATGAAGTATTTAAATATGGATTTATTGGTGAATATATAGGATTAATATATACAAATGAAGAATTAGAATTTGAAACTGAAACAATAAATAATAGTGAGTGCTTTGTGATAACAACAGTGATTCCTGGAAGTAATAACAACATTTGCCAAGGTAGCTTATTTTATGATATTAAAAATAATAGACCGAAGAAAATAATAATCTATGATAATAAAGGTAGAGAAAGAATTATATATACTTATGAAAACTTTAACTGGACTGATAAGGTTGAAGATGTGGAGTTAGATTTATAACAATGATACAAAACAGTAAGAGCGAATCTAGTATTTACTATGAGGTAGTTCTTGACAACTGGAAAGGTGAGCAAGGTGAGTAATATGGGAAAAAAGATAAGACCCTCTTGGGCAGAAGTGGATTTAGATGCTTTAAGGAATAATGTAAGGGAAGTAAAAAGGGTTTCAGAGGGGAAGGAAATAATTGCTACAATAAAAGCTGACGGATATGGCCATGGAGCTATAGATATATATAAGTCTATGATTGATGAAGGTATAAATAGATTTGCAGTAGCTATTGTTACAGAAGCTGTAGAACTAAGAAAAGCTGGTGTGGAAATTCCTATTATTATATTGGGATATACACCAAAGGAATTTTATGATGAAGTTATTGATCTAAACCTAGAGCAAACTATATATGATTATGAAGATGCTAAAATACTTTCAGACATAGCTGTAAAGAAGAATAGTATAGCTAAAATTCATATAGCTGTAGATACAGGTATGGGGAGGATTGGATTTTTAACAACGAGGGAGCAGGCTAGAGAAGTACATAGGATAACTAAGTTAAAAGGAGTAAGAATTGTAGGAATATTTACTCATTTTGCTACTGCTGATGAGAAAGATAAAACTTATGCTAATTTTCAAATTGAAAAATTTAATATATTTAATAAATATCTTGAAGAATTAGGTGTAATTATACCATTTAAACATGTAAGCAATAGTGCTGCTATAATAGATTTTCCTGACTTACCATATGATGGAGTTAGAGCTGGTATTATGCTTTATGGATATTATCCTTCCAAGTATGTTAATAAAAATAATGTTAACTTAATACCTGTTATGTCGTTAAAGTGTAAAATTGTTCATTTGAAAATAATACAGGAAGGCGATTATGTAAGCTATGGTAGATTGTATAAAGCACCTGCAGAACGGATAATTGGAACTCTTCCTATAGGATATGCAGATGGCATTTCAAGAGCATTAACAGGGATAGCTAAAGTAATTGTGAATGGCAAAGTAGTACCTGTTGTAGGTCGTATTTGTATGGATCAATGTATGATAGATGTAACAGATGTATCTGGTGTGAAAATTGGGGATGAAGTTATATTAATTGGAAAAGATAATAGAGGGAATGTTATAACAGCAGATGATATAGCAGAATCTATAGGCACGGTCAATTATGAAGTAATTTGTGATATAAGTAAGAGAATTCCAAGAATATATACAAAAGATGGTAAAATTCTCAGCGTAAGAAACTACGTATAGTAAAAAGTATAAAAAAATGTTGTAAAAAGTAGAAATTGAGGATAATTTCTTTGACATAATAACAATTGATGATTTATAATTAAGTTGTACATAAAGTTGTTATTTAAATTGGAGGTAATGAAATCCATGGGTAGCTCAAAGAAATTTATTCTGAATTTTGGTAGTAGTTTTTGTGAAAAATTTAATGATGTAGATAAAAAACAATTTATAACAAATAGTAAATTAATTATGGATTATGGAATAGTATATAGTGAAGGCTATAATAGTAATAGCTATATAGAGAAAATGAAACAAGGATATTTAGCTATGAGAGAATTAAATTTAGAATTATCAGAATATGGCTTTGAGAGTTATATTAATGACTTAAGTGAATATGAAGCTAGCCTTTAGGAGTGTGAATGCCTAATGACAATTGTTATAAAGAGAGGCGATATATTTTATGCTGATTTAAGCCCAGTGGTTGGATCAGAACAGGGTGGAATAAGACCTGTAATAATTATACAAAATGATGTGGGAAATAGATATAGTCCAACTGTGATAGTTTCAGCTATAACCTCTCAGATAAATAAGGCAAAACTTCCAACTCATGTAGAGATTTCTTCTGAAGAATACGGATTAAATAAAGACTCGGTAGTTTTGCTAGAGCAAGTTAGAACTTTAGACAAAAGAAGATTAAAAGAAAAGATAGGTCATATGACCGATGAAGATATGATTAAAGTTGATGTTGCTCTTAAAATTAGTTTAGATTTAAAAATGTAAAAATAAACTTAATATTAAGGGGCTGTTTCAAAATACACTAAATCTTAATTGGATGTGGAGTATGCACTAACAACAATATTTTAGTGAAACTTAACATTTTATAAAGATTAGTGAATTATTTTGAAATAGCTCCTTTTAAATTAAATCGGTAGATGGACAAAAAAATATAAAGTATTTATTACTTTTATAATCATAGAAGGATAGTTGTATTTAATTGAAGTGTAAGGTGAATAATATATTAATAATTATTGGAGATTTCTTATAATGAAATGTATTGATAAAAGGAAAATTTCAACTAAATAGTTGAGAATAAATAAATTATTGATATAATGAGTTTAGAAGAAAATCAGGGAGGGATAAGCAATGGAAAAGTCATTAATAGCATTAGAGAATATAGCGAAAGTTTTAAGAAAAGATATTATAAAGATGGTAACAGAGTCAGCATCTGGTCACCCAGGCGGTTCTCTATCAGCTGTAGAAATCATTACTACATTATATTTTAATGAAATGAATATTGATGTAGAAGACTCTAAGAATCCTAATAGAGATAGATTTGTATTATCAAAAGGTCATGCTGCACCAGTTTTATATGCAGCTCTTGCGGAGAAGGGTTTCTTTAATAAAGAAGAACTTATGAAATTAAGAAAAACTGGAGCAATGCTACAAGGTCATCCAAATATGAATTACATACCAGGAGTAGATATGTCTACAGGTTCATTAGGTCAAGGAGTTTCCGCTGCGGTAGGTATGGCACTAGCAGGAAAGCTTGATAATAGCTCATATAGAGTATATACCCTACTAGGAGATGGAGAATTAGAGGAAGGTCAAGTTTGGGAAGCAGCGATGTGTGCAGCTCATTACAAACTAGATAATTTAACAGCTTTTGTAGATTATAATGGACTTCAAATAGATGGAGATATTGATAAGGTTATGAATCCTAATCCTATAGCAGATAAGTTTGTAGCATTTGGATGGAATGTGATTTATTTAGAAGATGGTCATGACTTAGTTAAGATAAAAGATGCTATAGAAGCTGGAAAAGGAGTAAAAGATAAGCCTACAATGATAGTTTGTAAAACAATTAAAGGAAAAGGTGTATCTTTTATGGAGAATCAGGCAGGTTGGCATGGTTCAGCTCCAAGTAAAGAGCAATGTGAAATAGCATTAAAAGAGATAGGGGGAGAAGAATAATGAAAAGTGTTGCAACTAGAGAAGCCTATGGAAAAGCATTAGCAAGAATAGGTAAAGAAAATGAAAATATAGTAGTTCTTGATGCAGACTTATCTAAGTCTACTAAAACTGCTGATTTTAAGGCTGTATGCCCAGAGAGATTTATTAATATGGGAATTGCTGAAGGTAATATGATGACTGTGGCAGCAGGAATGGCAGCTTGTGGGAAAATTCCTTTTGCATCTACTTTTGCTATATTTGCAACAGGAAGAGCTTTTGAACAAATAAGAAATTCTATATGTTACCCTAAACTAAATGTAAAGGTATGTGCTACTCATGCTGGTCTAACAGTAGGAGAAGATGGTGCTTCTCACCAATCTGTAGAGGATATTTCATTAATGAGAAGTATACCTAATATGGTAGTAATTAGTCCAAGTGATGGAATTGAGGCTGAAGCAGTAATAGAAGCTATAATAAAATATGAAGGTCCTTGCTATGTTAGACTTGGTAGAAGTGCAGTACCTATAATAAATGATAATGAAGATTATAAGTTTGAAATTGGTAAAGGAATAACTTTAAGAGATGGAAAAGATGCTACTATAGTTGCAACTGGAATTATGGTAGAGGCAGCATTAGAAGCGTACAATATTTTGGCTGAAGAAGGCATAAGAGTTAGAGTTATTAATATACATACAATAAAGCCTATAGACGAAGAATTAATAACAAAAGCTGCAAGAGAAACAAATCTTATAGTTACAGCAGAAGAGCATAGTATCATAGGTGGCCTTGGTTCAGCAGTGGCAGAAGTAGTAACTACACATTGTCCAGCTACAGTTTTAAGAGTTGGAATAAAGGATACTTTTGGTGAAAGTGGTAAGCCTGCAGAATTATTAAAAGCTTATGGATTAACTGCCGTAGATATAGTTAAAGCAGTTAAGACTGGAATTAGTATGAAATAAACAATAAAATTAAATAGGGAAGAAATCTAAGGATATCTTAGGTTTCTTTTTTTTATAGCCTATGATATAATTTATAAATAATTTGAAAATTCGATTTACTAAGGAGAGCGTTATAGATGAAACAAGATGTTAAAGGATATATGAGTGATGTAGTCTTTTGTTTTAAATTGTCTTTAAAATTAGTCATTATACCCGTAGTCTTAGGTATAGTTATTAGTTGTATATATCTATTAATTAAAGGTCAAGCTATGGACCTTTATCGAATACTTAGGGCAATAAGAAATACAGGAATTATATTTTCTTGTGGAGGATTATTTGTATCAGCATTAGCATTTTTACAACCGACAAAGTTATTGAGACCTTTAAGCTATGAGAAAACTTGGAGACAATATCTTTATAAATTTGGTTTAGTAGGAACTATATTCTGCACCTTTGCATTATTAGCAACATATTTTTTGGTATATGATATACTAATTCACAACTTATATGTGTAGTTAACATACATAAAGAAGCATGAGTGGAAAAAAATATATATGTTTCCACTCTTTTTTCATGAAGAAAAATAAGAATTTATTATTTTTTAACTTATGTAGGACTTGCATTTTAAATTTTTATGTTATAATATACACAGATAAAAAGTAAAAAGTCGAGGAGAGTTAATAATTATGATAGATTTTAAAAATGTTACTAAGGTTTATAATAACAATGTACTAGCTTTATCTAATTTAAATGTACATATTGACCAGGGTGAATTTGTTTTCTTAGTAGGCCCAAGTGGAGCAGGAAAATCTACCTTTATAAAGATGTTATTAAAAGAAGTTGATCCAACAGCGGGTTCGGTTATAGTTGCAGGATCAGATTTAACAAAGCTAACAAGGAAAGAAGTGCCTTATTATAGAAGAAAAATTGGAGTAGTGTTTCAAGATTTTAGATTGATACAAAGTTTGAATGTATTTGATAATGTAGCTTTTGCACTAAGAGTTATAGGATCAAGCGAAAAGGATATACAAAAAAAGGTTCCAGCAGTGCTTTCAATGGTAGGATTATCAAAAAAGAGAGATGCTTTACCTACAGAGTTATCAGGTGGAGAACAACAAAGAGTATCTATAGCTAGAGCTATAGTAAATAGTCCATCATTATTAATTGCTGATGAACCAACAGGTAACCTAGATCCTGAAACTTCATTAGAAATTATGGATATTTTAAGTGATATTAGTAGAGCAGGAACTACCATTGTTATGGCAACCCATGCAAGAGACATAGTTGACTCTATGAAAAAGAGAGTTATAGCTATTGAGAAGGGTGTTATTGCCAGAGATGAGGAAAGGGGGAAATATGGTTATGAAATTTGATTCTTTTAAATATTCATTTAAGGAAGCACTTAAAAGTATAAAAAGAAATAAAACTTTAAGTATAGCATCTATAGCTACAGTAACAGCTACACTTTTTTTATTAGGAGCTATAACACTAGGAGTTGCTAATGCAGATAAATTAATTACGCAATTAGGATCCATGGTTGAGGTGAAAATCTACTTAAAAGAGGGTATAAGTGATAATAATAAAAATGCTATAGAGAATAAAATTAAAGAAGTAGAAGGTATTGATAATATAACTTTTCAAAGCAAGGATGATGCTTTGAAGGATGTAAAGGAACAAATGAATGATGAATTGGGTCAGTTAACATCTGGATTTGAGGACAATAATCCATTCCCAGCTTCCTTTACGGTAAATGTTAAAGAGCCGCTAGTAGTAGATAAAGTTGTAAGTGGTATTAAAGATATGGATGGTATTGATGAGATAAAAGATGCAAGATCCATAATTGCAAAAATTTCTAAGCTTACAGATTCATTTAAAATAGGAGCTGCAGTAGCATTTGTAGTTTTTATTATGATTTCTCTATTCTTAATAGGAAATACCATAAAAATTACAGTGTTTACGAGACAAAAGGAAATAGGAATAATGAAGTATGTAGGAGCTACTGATTGGTTTATTAGATGGCCATTTATAATAGAAGGTATGATACTTGGAATATTTGGAGCAGCCATTTCAGTATTAGCACTAGGCTTCATATATGCTATTATAATTAATAATTTAAGTGCCGATACACTATTTGGATTTGATTTAGTAGGTATTTCTTATATATTGAAGGTGATTATTTGGGAATTCCTAGGATGTGGAGTTTTCATAGGTGCTATTGGAAGTATAATATCCATGAGAAAATTCTTAAAAGTTTAAATTATAAAGAACAAATAAGACTAAGAATTTATTTCTTAGTCTTATTTGTGTATAATATAATATATTGGTAATAGAAAGGATTAATAAAATAATTTAAATTTCATAGTATTATTATCGGGGATAAAAAGTAATAATAAATATATGAGAATGAGAGGGTGATTTTTATGGATGGTAAGAAAAATAAATGGAAAAGAGTAACGGGTATAGTGGCTCTTTTGATAGTGACAAATTTAATTACTTTAGGATTATCTAACTATATATCTTTTAAGTTACCAGATGGTAAAGTTATAGTTAGTAGAAAAACATATGAAAATATAGTAGACTTTGAAAAGTTATATACTATAAAAGATAAACTAGATAGATATTATTTGGGTGAAATTGATATTAATAAACTTATAGATGGAGCAGCAGCGGGAATGACAGAAGCTGTAGGAGATCCATATACAACATATATGAATGCCGAAGAGTTTAAAGACTTCTATTCTCAAACAGAAGGAAATTATGTTGGATTAGGAATACAGGTAGGAGTTAAGGAAGATAAGATAGTTGTAGTAGCTACCTTTGAAAATTCACCTGCAGAAAAAGTGGGAATACTTTCAGGGGATATAATTGAAAGCGTAAATGGTACAAAGGTTGAAGGCAAGGACTTAGAAAAAGCAGTGAAAACTATGAAAGGTGAAAAAGGAGAAGCTGTAGAACTTACTTTATCTAGGGAAAACAAAGGTTCTTTTAATGTTAAAGCTGTAAGAGATGAAATAGAAATGATAACTGTAAAAAAAGAAATGATTGATAGTCAAGTAGGATATATTCAGGTAACTATGTTTGATGAAAATACATCTAGCAATTTTGAAAACGCAATTAAAGATTTAAACTCAAAAGGAATGAAGAGTTTAATAGTAGACCTAAGAGAAAATCCAGGAGGATTATTAGATCAAACTGTGAATATGTGTTCACAATTTATTCCTAAGAATAAGAATATAGTTTATACGGAAGATAAGAATGGAAATAGGAAGGATTATAATTCTGTAGGTGGAATTGCTGAAGGACTACCACTTACTATATTAATAGATGAGGGGAGTGCAAGTGCTTCAGAAATATTTACAGGAGCTATAAAAGACTATAAGTTAGGAACTTTAGTAGGTACTAAGACTTTTGGTAAGGGTGTTGTTCAAACAACTTTTTATAGGGATAGAGATGGATTTAGAGATGGAACTGCATTGAAGGTTACTATATCAAAATACTATACTCCTAATGGGCAGAATATCCATGGTATAGGAATAGAGCCAGATATTTTAGTTGAGTATCCAGAAGAACTAAAAGGGAAAGCCTATGATAAATCAGTAGATCCTCAATTTGAAAAGGCTTTGGAAGTGGCAAAAGAAAAGATTAAGTAATAAAATATAGGGTATTATAATAGATATTAGTATTTTTATTATAATAAATACTAATTAAAATAAGTTAACATATAGAAAAATTAATAAAATTAATTTTATAGTTTCAAGTAGATAAATGATGATGTAAAATTAAGTATCTATTATAGTAGATACTTAATTTTACTTATGCACATCTACTCTTTGTTACATAATGAGAAGGAGAAAAATAATGGAACTTTTAAAGTATACTTTGCAGCAGGTGTCCTATGCTATTGTGGAGCCGTCTTATGCGCTTATATTAATAATGATGGCTGTTGTATTCTATATGAAAAATAAAAAAACTACAGTGATGGAAAGATTAATTATGGGTAAAAACTCATCAACTGCTTTTGAACTTACTGTGTCACAAATAGTTATGGGAATATTGGGAGGTGTAGTAGCTAGTTTAATTCTTACATTTTTAGGAATTACTTTTTATGAAACTTCTAATATATTTCTGATATTTATATTATCAGTAGCGTTAATGTTCTTTAGTCCCAAATTAGTTTGTCTTTCATATTCAGGAGCTATTTTAGGACTATTATCAATACTGTTGTATTTTATATCATTAATTTTGGAGAATCCAAGTTTAGATGTAATAAAAATGGATATAACTAATTTATTGGTGTTGGTTGCAGTAATGCATATTGTTGAAGGGTTATTAGTAATCTTTGATGGAAAAAGAGGCGCTATACCTGTATTTGGATCAAGAGATAAAAAAATCATAGGTGGATTTGCATATAGAAGACAATGGATATTACCAATGATAATATTATTAATGGTACAGGCTACTAGTGCCAATACAGTTATGGGGGGAAGTGTAAACACTCCAGAATGGTGGCCAATAATTAATCATAATAAAAACATGTTGATATTTGCTACTATGGTAATTGGTGCACTACCGATTTTTGCAGGAGTTAATTATGCTACCATAACATTTACAAAAAGTAAAAAAAATAAGCCAATATTCTCAGGACTATTAATTTTAGGCTATGGTACTGTGTTAATTTTATTATCTTTTCTTGGGGATATAAATAAGATTTTAGATGTTATAATTCTTACATTGATGCCTGTATTACATGAATATATGTTATATATTGATCGCTTAGCAGAAAAGAAAGGTAAAATAAAGTATGTGAGCAATGAAGAGGGAGTATGTGTTCTAGATGTAGCTCATGATTCAATAGCTAAAAATATGGGAGTTAAAATGGGAGATTTAATATTAGAAATAAATGATATTAAATTATATAAGGATGAAATTATATTTAATATGTTAGAACGTCTTCCAGATATTATAAATATGAAGGTTAGAAGAGAAAATGGATCTATTGAAGAACTAGAATGTAAAGTAAAAAACAATAAAGAAAAATTAGGAATTGTTATAGTTCCAAGAGAAGTTCCAAAACATGCTACTGTAGCAAAGCCAAGCAGTTCTAGTTTTTCGGATATTCTAAATAAAATTAAAGAAAAGAAAGATAGTAACGATAAAGATTAATTTTTAAAAAAAGATGAGGTGATGTATCATGGGTCAGTTTAAGATTCATTCAAAATTTAAGCCAACTGGAGATCAACCTGAAGCAATAGATAGTATAGTTAAAGGAATCCTTGAAGATAAAAAATATCAAACTTTACTTGGAGTAACAGGATCAGGGAAGACATTTACTATGGCAAATATTATTGAGAGAGTTCAGAGACCAACTTTAATTCTTGCTCATAATAAGACTTTAGCAGCTCAATTATGCTCTGAATTTAAAGAGTTTTTTCCGGAAAATGCTGTTGAGTACTTTGTTTCTTACTACGATTACTATCAACCAGAAGCTTATATGGCTCAAACTGACACCTATATAGAAAAGGATGCATCAATAAATGAGGAGATAGAAAAGCTACGACACTCAGCTACTTCAGCCTTGATAGAAAGACGAGATGTTATAGTTGTGGCTTCTGTATCATGTATATATGGGCTAGGAAATCCAGAGGATTATAAAAAGCTTACTGTATCTTTACGAGAAGGTATGATTAAAGATAGAAATAGTGTTATTAGTCAGCTAGTGGATATTCAATACGAAAGAAATGATATAAATTTTGTAAGAGGAACCTTTAGAGTTAGAGGAGACGTGCTAGATATATTTCCAGCATCATCAACTAATAAAGGGATAAAAGTTGAGTTTTTCGGAGATGAAATAGACAGAATCCGTGAGTTTGATGTATTAACAGGCAATATAATTAGTGGAAGAAAACATGTATCTATATTCCCAGCATCACACTTTGCTACATCAAAGGAAAATTTAGAAAGAGCTATTTCTCAAATTGAATTTGAATTAGAAGAGAGATTAAGGGAGCTAAAGGATGAGGATAAGTTATTAGAAGCTCAAAGATTAAAACAACGAACCAATTTTGATATAGAAATGATGAGGGAAGTAGGTTATTGTACTGGAATAGAAAATTATTCTAGAATATTAGATGGAAGAGCAAAAGGAACACCACCACAAACTCTTATTGACTATTTCCCAGATGATTTTCTTTTCTTTGTAGATGAAAGTCATGTTACACTACCACAAATTAAGGCTATGTATGGAGGTGATAGATCTAGAAAAACTTCTTTAGTAGAGTATGGATTTAGACTTCCATCAGCCTATGATAATAGACCACTTAGGTTTGAAGAGTTTGAAGACAAATTAAATCAAGTATTATTTGTAAGTGCTACACCTGGAGTTTATGAGAATGAACATTCTGCAAATATAGCAGAGCAAATAATAAGGCCAACAGGACTTTTAGATCCTGAAATTATAATAAGACCAGTAAAAGGTCAAATTGATGACTTATATGGTGAGATTAATAGAACTACTGAAAGAGGATTTAGAACTTTAGTTACAACTCTTACAAAGAAGATGGCAGAGGATTTAACTAAATATCTAAAAGAGTTAGGAGTAAAAACTACTTACTTACATTCTGATATAATTACTATGGAAAGAATGGAAATAATAAGAGATCTTCGAAGAGGAGATTATGATGTACTAATTGGAATAAATCTTTTAAGAGAAGGGCTAGATATTCCAGAAGTAGCATTAGTTGCTATATTAGATGCAGATAAGGAAGGCTTCTTAAGGAGTGAAACATCTTTAATTCAGACTGTAGGTAGAGCTGCAAGAAATTCAGAAAGTAAAGTAATAATGTATGCTGATAATATGACAAAGTCTATGGAAAAAACTATAAATGAGACCAATAGAAGAAGAAGTATTCAAAAAAAATATAATGATGATCATAATATAGTACCTACGACTATAATCAAGGAAATAAGAGATGTTATAGAAATTTCTACAGTGGCAGAAGATGAAGCTTCATATATCAGTGAAGCAAGTAGTGATTTGCTTTTAGATAAGAAGGAATTGACTAAGCATATTACTAAACTAGAAAAAGAAATGAAAGAAGCAGCTAAGGACTTACAATTTGAAAGAGCAGCGATTTTAAGAGATGAGATAGAACGTATGAAGAGAGAATTTAATTTGTAAAGGAGAAATTTATGAGAAATAGTATTTATATAAAAGGTGCAAAAGTACATAACCTTAAAAATGTAGATCTAGAAATACCAAGAGATAAATTTGTTGTTTTTACTGGACTTTCAGGTTCAGGAAAATCTTCTTTAGCCTTTGATACTCTTTATGCAGAAGGACAAAGAAGATATGTAGAGTCGCTTTCAGCTTATGCGAGACAGTTTTTAGGCCAAATGAATAAACCGGATGTAGAGTATATCGAAGGACTATCACCAGCTATATCTATTGACCAAAAAACTACAAGTAAAAATCCAAGATCTACAGTAGGAACAGTAACTGAAATTTATGATTATTTAAGACTGCTTTATGCAAAGATAGGTATACCCCATTGTCCGAAATGTGGCAAGGAGATTACCCAGCAGACTGTAGACCAAATGGTAGATCAGGCAATGGCTCTGCCAGATAGAACAAAGGTTCAAATCTTAGCACCTGTAGTTACAGGAAAAAAAGGAGAACATGTAAAAATCCTTGAGAACATTAAAAAAAATGGATATGTTAGAGCAAGAATTGATGGTGTTCTGGTAGATTTAGAAGATGAAGATATCAAACTAGAGAAGAATAAAAAGCATACCATTGAAATAGTAATAGATAGAGTAGTTATTAAAGATGGAATTGAATCAAGAATTACAGACTCTTTAGAGTCAGCATTAAAAATAGGTGAAGGTATAGCTATTTTAAATGTTATCCATGGAGAAGATATACTTTTAAGTGAAAAATTTTCATGTGTAAGTTGTGGAATAAGTATTGGTGAAATTGAGCCTAGAATGTTTTCCTTCAATTCTCCCTTTGGAAAGTGTGATGAGTGTGATGGACTTGGGACTTTAATGGAGATAGATGAGGATTTGGTAATTCCTGATAAAAGCAAATCCATATTAGGTGGAGGAATTTTAACTTTAGGTGAAGGTAGCCTAAAGGAAGATTCATGGACTCGTGCCATATTAGAAGCTCTCGCTAAAAAAAGAGGTTTTACTTTAGATACTCCTATAGAAGAACTATCAGAAGAGAATTTAAATTCCGTTTTATATGGAACAAATGGAGAAAAATTACGAATAGAGTATACCAAGGAATTTAAAACTGGTATATATAATTATGCTTATGAAGGTATAATAAATAATTTAAAAAGAAGATATATGGAAACTAACTCAGATTACATAAAGAGAGAAGTAGAAGAGTATATGAGTGATAATCCTTGTCCTAAGTGTAAGGGAAGAAGATTATCTAAAGAAGCTCTATCTGTTACTGTAGGTGGTAAAAATATAAGTGAATTTTGTACTATGTCTATTATAGAAGAACTTGATTTTGTAGACACATTAAAATTATCTAAAAAGGATGAAATTGTAGCAGAACAAGTATTAAAGGAAGTTAAGAGTAGACTTAGTTTTTTAAAGGATGTAGGACTTAGTTATCTTAACTTAAGTAGAGCATCAGGTACTTTATCAGGAGGAGAAGCGCAAAGAATTAGATTAGCAACTCAAATTGGCTCTAGTTTGATGGGGGTTTTATACATTTTAGACGAGCCGAGTATTGGGTTGCATCAAAGAGATAATGATAAATTAATAAAGACTTTAAAGCATCTTAGAGACATAGGAAATACTTTAATTGTAGTTGAGCATGACGAAGATACTATGCGAGAAGCGGATTACTTAGTAGATATAGGTCCAGGAGCAGGAGAGCATGGAGGGAAAATAGTAGCTGCAGGTACAGTAAAGCATGTGATGAAGTGCAAAGAGTCCATTACAGGACAATATTTAAGTGGGCATAGAACTATAGACGTGCCTGAAAAATATAGAATTATGGATAAAAATAGAGTTATAAAAGTTAAAGGTGCAAAGGAAAACAATCTAAAAAATGTAAGTGTTGAATTTCCATTAGGATTATTTACATCTGTAACAGGAGTTTCAGGGTCAGGGAAAAGTACTTTAGTTAATCAGGTTTTATATAAGGGGTTAAATAGAAAATTAAATGGTTCTAAGAAATTACCAGGAAAACATGAGGAAATTATAGGTGCTGACCAGATTGATAAGATTATAAATATAGATCAAAGTCCAATAGGAAGAACACCGAGAAGTAATCCTGCTACATATACAGGAGTATTTGATTTAATAAGAGAAATTTTTACTATGGTTCCCGAGGCTAAAAGTAGAGGATATAAACAAGGTAGATTCAGTTTTAATGTTAAAGGTGGAAGATGCGAAGCTTGCAAAGGTGATGGAATAATAAAGATAGAAATGCAATTTTTATCTGATGTCTATGTTGAATGTGAAGTGTGTAAAGGAAAGAGATATAATAGAGAAACATTAGAGGTAAAATACAAAGGAAAAACCATTGCAGATGTTTTAAATATGACTGTAGAGGAAGGGTTAGCTTTCTTTGAAAATATACCTCGTATAAGTAGTAAACTTCAAACTCTTATGGATGTTGGATTATCCTATATAAGATTAGGTCAACCATCAACCACATTATCAGGCGGAGAGGCACAGAGAATAAAGCTTGCCTATGAATTATCTAAAAGAAGCACAGGAAAGACTTTATATATCTTAGATGAACCCACTACTGGATTACACATTGATGATGTTAGTAAACTTATAAAAATTCTCCAAAGACTTGTAGAAGGAGGGAATACTGTAATAGTAATTGAACATAATTTAGATGTAATAAAGTGTTCAGATTATATTATAGACTTAGGACCAGAAGGTGGAGATCAAGGAGGAACTATTATAGTTAAAGGAAATCCTAAAGATGTAATTAAATGTTCTAAATCATATACAGGACAGTACCTAAAAAAGATGATATAATTACTTATAACTAGCATCATAGTTTATAATGATGCTAGTTATGTTATATATGTATAAAGGAGTTTTGCTTATGAATATTTTAAAATTCGCATTGAATTTAGGAATAATAGCCATAGTTTATTTTATTATAATCTACGCTTTAAAAATAATGTATACAGATACTAAATCAGTGGGTAAAAGAAGGAATAGAACTAGAAAGGCTACTTCTGGGTTAGAAATAATAGTAGCTGGAGAAAATACAAATCTAAAAAATGGAGGAATACTACCAATAGTAGATAACTTAACTATGGGAAGAAAAAGTGATAATACAGTAATCTTAGATGATAAATATGTTTCTTCTCATCATGTTAAAATTTTCAGAAGAAATAATGAGTATGTGTTGGAAGATTTGGAGAGCACTAACGGAACTAAGGTTAATGATATTAGAATAAAGAATTCCCTTATATTAAAATCAGGGGATATAATAAAGGTGGGAACTGCTACCTTTAAATTTATGTAGTTATTAGGAGGCAAGTATGAAGGGTATAAAACAAGAAAAAAGAGTGCTTAGATTTACTTATTTGCTTGTAATGGCACTATTTTTTAATGTAGCAATTCTAACTCCAACTATTGATAAGGGTGCAATAATTATAGGAGCAATAATATGTGGTTTATTATGTTATTCCCACTTTGTAATAAGAAGATTTTATCCAGATGGGGATAAATTTATATTATTATTTTCAAATATCCTTGCTGTTATAGGGATTGCTATGATATATAGGTTGGATTTACCCATATCAGGAGGTAGTTATATAGCGGAAGGTACTAGAAGTTTTTTAACAGCGAAGCAAATTATATTTTTTGCTTTAGGTATGACTATGTTTATATTAGTTGTTGTAATACTTCCAGATTTAAAAAGATTTAGTAAGTACAAATATTTGTATCTAATAATAACATTATTATTTATGTCCATGGGTACCTTTTTTGGAAAAGAACAGTTTGGAGCTAAAAACTGGGTAAATTTATTTGGGTTCGGTTTTCAACCTTCTGAGTTTGGAAAAATTGCCTTAGTAGCTTACCTTGCTTCAGCATTAAAGGATTATGAAAAGCCTTCGAAGTTTTGGATTAAAATAGGAAAGGCAATTGGATTTAGGAAAGAAAGCTCATATAAATATATAAGTTTAATAGAGCCTGCTATGGTAATGATGATATCATTGCTATTTATGTTAGCTCAAACAGACTTGGGTTCAGCGCTAATTTTCTTTGCCATAGCACTTACTATGCTTTATATTGCTACATCAAATAAAAAGTATGTAATAATAGCATTACTGTTATTTGTAGTTGGTGGTGTCATAGGATACTACTTATTTTATCATGTTCAAATAAGGGTTATGATATGGAGAAACCCGTGGAAGTATGGATATGATGAAGGACATCAGCTGGTTCAATCCCTTATAGCTATAGCAAATGGAGGATTCTTTGGGGTAGGACTTGGAAATGGGTATCCAGGATATATTCCAGTAGTGGAATCTGACTTTATATTTGCAGCTATTTGTGAAGAGCTAGGGTTACTTATTGGATTTGCAGTTATAATTTTAAATTTTCTATTATTCTATAGATGTATAAGGGCTGCACTTTACATAAAGGATAAGTTCTCAAGGCTATTAGCCGTTGGATATAGTACTATGATGGTATCTCAAACCCTAGTAATTATTGGTGGTGTAACTGGAGCTATACCTCTTACAGGAATAACTTTACCTTTTGTTAGTTATGGAGGAAGTTCTATGCTGATAAGTTATCTTTCATTAGGTATAATACAAAAAATATCAGAGGAGAGTAGTAATTATGAATAATCTACAAAAGAACATAAAAAATGTAATGATTGTATTTCTGTTATTATTTATTGCTCTAATCTCTTATATAAGTTATAGTACATTATTTAAAAATGAAATAGCTTTGGATAGTGTTTATAATAAAAGAAATCAAGCTGAGAAAAATAGAGTTCTTAGAGGAACTATTTATGACAGAGATATGAATCCTTTAACTACAGGTGAAAAAACAGGGGAGTTTTCTCAAACAAGAAAGTATGTTGGAGGAGTAGCTTTTTCTCATGTGGTTGGTTATAATGATGCTAAGTATGGGGCTAGTGGAATTGAAAAGAAGTTTGATAAGGAACTTTCAGGACAATCAGTAAATTCTATAAAGGATATATTTTCCAATAAAAAGGATGAGAATAAAGTTGGAAATCATGTGGTGACTACCTTAAATTCTAAGTTACAACAAAGAGCCTTTGAGGTTTTAGGTAATAGAAAGGGATCAATAGTAGCATTAAATCCTAAGACAGGAGAGGTTCTTGCTATGGTGTCAAAACCAAGTTTTGATGCAAATACAATACAAGAAGACTTTGAAAAACTGTCACAACAAGAGGATACACCTTTCTTGAACAGAGCGGTTTCAGGTCTTTACCCACCAGGCTCAACCTTTAAAGTTATTACAGCCATAAGTGCTTTGGAGAATATGTCAGATATAACTAATAGAACCTTTAATGATGAGGGGAAAATTAGTTTTAATGAAAGTGAATACCTAGAAAACTACAAAGGGTATGCTTATGGAAGCATTGGACTTAGAACAGCTTTTTTAAAGTCTAGTAATGTGGTATTTGGTACTTTAGCTATGGAACTTGGAAATGATAATTTAAAGGGAACATCAGAAAAGTTCTTCTTTAATAAAGATATTCCATCAGAAACTCTTACCATTGATAATAGTATTTTCCCAAAATATAAAAGTGATGAGGTTGGTAATATAGCTCAAAGTGGTATAGGACAAAGTGGAGTACTAGCAAGTCCAATAGAAATGGCGTTAGTAGCTAGTACTATAGCTAATAATGGTGTAATGATGGAACCTAATGTAGTAAAGGAAATCATAAGTCCGGAAGGGAAAGTAGTTAAAAGCTATGAACAAAAGGAAGCAGCTACAGTTACAACTCCTGAAAATGCAGCATTGCTAAAGGAATATATGAAAGCTGTAGTCAATGAGGGAACTGGTCAGGCAGCAAAGTTATGGAACGTTCAAGTATCAGGAAAGACTGGAACTGCAGACCATGACTCTGGAGATAAGGAGCCACACACTTGGTTTATAGGTTTTGCAGGTTATGATGACCCAGAAATAGCCTTTGCTATAATTGCAGAAGAAGGTGGAAATGATAGCTTTAATGCCAGCGCTATGGCAAAGGAGCTTATGAAATCTTATTTTAATACAAATTAATATTAAAACTTTTGAAATATAATTATATAATATACCTTATGAGTATTTATCATTGCATTAAAAGTGAAGCTCAATAAGTATTATACTAAAGATGAAACAACTTTTGGATGAGAAGTGAGGTGATTTAATGTTTGATTTTGAGTATCATCTAAAAAATCTTCCAGACAATCCTGGAGTTTATTTAATGAGAAATTCTTTGAGAGAAGTAATATATGTAGGGAAAGCAAAAAATCTTAAAAATAGAGTAAGACAATACTTTCAGAATTCTAAAAATCATAGTGAAAAAGTTAGAGCTATGGTTAAGAATATAAGTGAATTTGAGTATATAGTTACAGATTCTGAAGTGGAAGCTTTAATACTAGAATGTAATTTAATAAAAAAGTATAGTCCTAAATATAATATTTTGCTAAAAGATGATAAATATTTTCCTTTTATTAAAATTACTAATGAAGAATTTCCAAGGGTATTAATTACAAGAAATTATGGAAATGATTCATCTAAATATTTTGGACCATATACGGATGGAAGTGCAGTATATACTATAAATGAACTTATAAAGAAGGTATTTCCTCTTAGAACATGTAGAAGAGTTATAAAGGAAAATGGGCCTAAAACAAGGGTTTGTCTTAACTATCATATAAAATTATGTAGTGGACCATGTGAAGGATTAATTTCTAAAGAGGAATATAAAAAAATTATCAATGACGTGGTGGATTTACTTACAGGGAAGGATACAAAGATTACTAGTAAGATTAAGGCTGAAATGGAAGAAGCAGCAGAAAATTTAGATTTTGAAAGAGCGGCTTCTTTAAGAGATAAGTTGATAGCCATAGATAAAATAAATGAAAAGCAAAAGATTATTAGTAATAATTTTGAAAATGAAGATTTTATAGGTATTTCTCAAGATGAAAAAGATAGTTGTATTCAGATATTCTTTTTAAGAGATGGTAAAATCGTTGGAAGAGAAGATTTTATTTTAGACAATACAGGAGGAGAAGAGCCTGCCTATGTCATAGAGGAATTTATTAAAAACTTTTATGGTGGAACTGCTTTTATACCTAAGACTGTATATGTAAGTCATTGTGATGAAATTGATATCTTAGAGCAATGGTTATCTATAAAGAAGGAATATAGAGTGACTATAAAGGTTCCACATAAAGGCGAAAAGAGAAAGACCCTTGATATGGTAGAAAAAAATGCTAGCCATGCTCTCGAAATGTTTAAGATTAAACATAAAGTAGACAAGGAACTTAATAATGTGGCACTTTCTGAAATTCAAGAGGCTCTTGGTATTGAAGATATACCTAGTAGAATTGAAGCATATGATATATCTAATATCATGGGAATGGATTCTGTAGGAACCATGGTAGTATTTCAAGATGGAGTAGCTAAAAATAGTGATTATAGAAGATTTAAAATTAAAACTGTAGAAGGTGCAGACGATTATGGCTCTATGCGAGAGATATTAACAAGGAGATTTACCCATGGATTAGAAGAAATAAGGAAGATAAATAATAATGGTATGGATTTTAAGTCGGGTAAGTTTTCTATTTTTCCTGATTTGATTATGATGGATGGTGGAAAGGGACAAATTAATATAGCACTTCAAGTATTGGAGGAATTAAATATTAATATACCTGTATGTGGTATGGTGAAGGACGATAAGCATAGAACAAGAGGACTTATTTATAAAAATAAAGAAATTCTGTTAAAGCCATCTTCCAAGGCCATGCTTTTAATAACCAGGATTCAGGATGAAGTTCATAGATTTGCTATTACATATCATAGAACTTTAAGAGATAAGCGTACTTTATATTCTATATTAGATGAAATACCTAAAATAGGAGAAAAGAGAAGGCGTGAGCTTCTAAAGAAATTTGGTAGTATTGAAAATATAAAAAAGGCTACCTATGAAGAGTTAATGGCTACCCCTTCTATGGATGGGAAAGCTACTGAAAGTATAATTAATTATTTTAAGAAAAATAATTAATAACCATATGTCAGCATAAAAATATTGAATTAGAGTGTTTATACTATTAATAGAATAGTGTACTTAAAATGAAAGAAATATGTAATAACTGTTGATATATATAACGTAAGTATTTTATACTTAATATATAATAATATAGTAAGAGGTATACAATGAAATTAAAGGATAGTTTTATAAGAAGTGTTTTAGATGTAGCAGGGAATGAAAATGTAAAAATAGATGAACTAATGAAGAATCATACTTCTTTTAAGGTAGGTGGACCAGCTGACCTATTAGTTTACCCTTCTAATTATGAAATGGTAAAAGACTTAATTAACATATGCAAGGAAAATAAGGTGGATTATTTCATATTAGGAAATGGATCTAATCTCATAATAAGAGATGGAGGAATAAGAGGAGTAGTCATAAAACTAGGACACATAAATAAAATAGTAGTAGATGAAAATTTAATATCTGCACAATGTGGAGCTAAGTTATATTCAGTTGCAGATCAGGCTTTAAAGAATAGTTTATCAGGGCTAGAATTTGCGTCTGGGATACCAGGATCTATTGGAGGTGCTACTGCAATGAATGCAGGTGCCTATGACGGAGAAATGGCAAAAGTAATTGAAAGTTCATTAGTAATTGATAATGAAGGGACCATTAGAGAATTAAATAAAGAAGAACTAGAATTTGGATATAGGAATAGTGCAATTTTAAAGTATGGATATATAGTTCTGGAAACAAGAATGAGATTGTCTCATGGAGATAAAGCTTTGATCAAGGAAAGAATGGATGATCTAGCAGAAAGAAGAAAAAGTAAGCAACCCTTAGAATATGCATCAGCAGGAAGTACATTTAAAAGACCTGAGGGATATTTTGCAGGTAAGCTTATTCAAGATTCAGGATTAAAGGGTACTAGCGTTGGGGACGCACAGGTATCTGAAAAACATTCAGGATTTATCATAAATAGAGGCAATGCAACGTCAAAGGATATTTTAGATCTTATTGAAGTTGTAAAAGCTAAAGTTTATGAAAAATTTAAGGTTGAATTACACACTGAAGTTAGAGTTATAGGTGAAGATAGTTTAACCTAATATAAAAAATAGGGAGATGGGGATATGATTTCAAAAAAAATGGTGGATTATGTTAATGGTAGTTCATTAATCAGAGCTATGTTTGAAGAAGGTAAAAGACTCGCATCAATTTATGGTGCAGAAAATGTTTATGATTTCAGTTTAGGAAATCCAAATCTTGAACCGCCAAGCACTGTAAAGGAGGCAATTGTAGATATTTTAAATAATGAACCTAATACTATGGTTCATGGTTACATGAGCAACTCAGGATATGAGGATGTTAGAGAAACTATTGCCAACTCAATTAACAAAAAATTTGATACAAGTTTTACAGAAAAGAATATAGTTATGACTGTAGGTGCAGCAGGTGGTTTAAACGTGATTTTTAAAACTCTTTTAAACCCAGAAGATGAAGTAGTAGTATTTGCGCCATATTTTGGTGAATATAGAAGTTATGCAGCTAACTATGATGGAAAGCTTGTAGTAGTATCACCAAACACTACAGATTTTCAACCTAATTTAGATGAGTTTAAAAGTAAAATTACGGATAAGACTAAAGCTGTTATAATTAACTCTCCAAACAATCCTACAGGCGTTGTTTATTCAGAAGAGACTATTATAAAACTTACTAATATCTTAAAAGAGAAACAAAAGGAATTAGGAACTGACATATATCTAATATCAGATGAGCCTTATAGAGAGCTTGTATACGATAACATTCAAGTGCCATATTTAACAAAATATTATGAAAATACAATTGTTGGATATTCATATAGTAAATCTCTTTCATTACCAGGAGAAAGAATTGGATATTTAGTTATTCCAAATGAAGTATCTGATTTTGAAAATGTTGTATCTGCCGCTAATGTAGCTACTCGTATTTTAGGATATGTAAATGCACCATCACTTTTCCAAAGAGTAATAGCTAGATGTTTAGATGATAAAGTAAATATTGATTTTTATAATAAAAATCGAGAACTACTTTATAGTGAACTTACTTCTTATGGATATAATTGTATAAAGCCAGAAGGTGCTTTCTATTTATTTGTTAAATCACCTATAGAGAACGATATTGAATTCTGTAATATGGCAAAAAAATATAATATTTTAATAGTTCCTGGAACTTCTTTTGCTTGTCCAGGATATATTAGAATTGCTTATTGTGTAGCTTATAGTACTATAGAAAATGCCTTACCTGGATTTAAATCATTAATTGAGTCTATAAAATAAGTAAATATAAAAATAATATTGTTAATTTTTAAAATTTTATGTGAAAGATATAGGATAAATAAATATTTATCCTATATCTTTTTTAGTAATATAAATTACTATATGATATAATTAATGTGTATAATATATAGATATTAGTGTTAATTTTTATTAAAAATATTAATTTAAAAGAAGTATAATTTTAAATTAAAATAAGATTAAATTTAAAAGTTTTACTGGAATTAAATATGCAAAAGAGGTGTGATAGAATGAAATTTTTGATAGTTACAGGTATGTCAGGAGCAGGTAAGACACAAGCAATAAGATCACTTGAGGATTTAGGATTTTACTGTGTAGATAATTTACCACCAACCCTTATAATAAAATTTGCTGAAGTATGCTTTAAAACTGAAGGTAAAATAGATAAAATTGCCATAGTAGTAGATATTAGAGGGAGAACATTTTTTGATGACTTATTAGGTAGTTTGTCCACTCTTGATAAAGAAGGTTATCTATATGAAGTATTATACCTTGAAGCTACAGATGAAACTTTAGTTAAAAGATATAAAGAATCAAGAAGAAAACATCCTCTTGCACCAGATGGAAGGATTATTAATGGTATAAGTATAGAAAAGAAAAAACTAAAAGGAATAAGGGAAAGGGCTAGTAAAATAATAAACACATCAAAACTAACTAATAAAGAGCTAAATGAAGAAATAACTATGGCCTATGGAGATGAAGGTCAAATTGAAAGTCCTTTACTTATTAATGTAATATCCTTTGGATTTAAATATGGAATACCTTTAGATGCGGATTTAGTTATGGATGTAAGATTTATTCCTAATCCATATTATATTGCTGATCTAAAGCCTTTTAGCGGACTAGATAAGCCGGTAAAAGATTATGTATTATCTAAAGTTGAAACACAGCAATTTGTAGAAAAATTTATAGATATGCTTAAATTTTTAATTCCTAATTATAAAATAGAAGGAAAAAGACAATTGATTGTTGCTATTGGTTGTACAGGAGGTAGACATCGTTCTGTAGCTATTGCAAATAAAGTATATGAGACTTTAAATCATAATGGTAATAGTGTAACTATAGATCATAGAGATATAAATGAGGATGTAAGTAGAGGAGCTGGAAAGCGATGAAGCTTAAGGACGGGTTAATGCCTGGTGTGGGAATTAAGAGGTGGATATGTCAAATTATTTTAGGTGTATTTTTAATTTCCTACTCTATAATTGAGCTTATAAGAAGATGGGGTGAAGGTATTTCTATTAAAATATTTTTAGTAGCAATACTAGTTTTAGGGTGTGTATTGACCTATATAAGTTTAGAGAAGTATACTAAAAAAGTAATAGATATAATAAAGTTTGAAGCGTTGAATTTTTCTATGGGAAAGAAAAATTTTGATGATGATTTTTTTAAAAATAGTATATTAGTAAAGGGTCCTAAGGTGGTAGTTATTGGAGGCGGAACAGGGCTCTCCAATATGCTTAGCGGACTAAAAAGATATACCACTAATATAACCGCAGTAGTTACAGTGGCTGATGATGGAGGTGGTTCTGGAGTATTGAGGCAAGATTTAGGAATGCTACCACCAGGAGATATTCGAAACTGCATAATAGCTTTAGCAGATACTGAACCTTTGATGGAACAGCTCTTTAGGTATAGATTTAAGGATGGTTCTTTAGAAAATCAAAGTTTTGGTAATTTATTCTTAGCTGCTATGAATGGGATTTCCGATAATTTTTTAGAGGCAATTAAAAAAACTAGTGAGGTTTTAGCAGTAACAGGAAAAGTACTGCCTGTTACTCTAGAAAATGTGCAATTATATGCAAAACTTAAAAATGGAGACATAATAAAAGGAGAATCCTCAATACCTACTGAGAGCTTAAATCGAAAATCACCTATAGATAGAGTATTTATAGAGCCTAAAGATGCTAAGGGAGTTCAAGAGGCCGTTGATGCTATAAGAGATGCTGATGCAGTTATATTAGGTCCAGGAAGTGTGTATACTAGTATAATCCCTAATCTAATGGTAGGTGATATAAGAGAGGCTGTAAAAGCCACTAAAGCATTAAAAATTTATGTATCAAATATAATGACTCAACCAGGTGAGAGTGATAACTTTAGTGTTCAAGATCACATAAGAGCTATAATGAAACATTGCCAAGGTATGCCTATTGATTATGCTATTGTAAATAAAGGACTCTCAAAGGAAGAAGAAAATATAAAAGAAAGATACTTACAAAAAGGCTCAACCTTTGTTCAACTTGACCATGGTGACAAAGATAAGCTAAATGTAAAATATATAGAATTTGATATGATAAAGATTAAAAAAGAACTCATAAGACATGATGAGGATAAACTTGCTAAAATACTTATAGAAACTATATTAAAGAAAAAAATGATTAATGATGAGAAAAGAATTTTTGAATATATATATTTATCACAGAGATTAAGAAGAGAAAAAAAGGATAGGGAGTAGAGAAATGTCATTTTCACTAAAGGTAAAAAATGAAGTATGTAGAAATAGTGAATTATCTAAAGATGAAATAGCTGCCCAATTATCAGCTATAATGAAATCAAGTGGAACATTGGGTTTTGGATTTAACAGATCTATTACTTTTAAGATAGTAACTGAAAATCCAGCTATAGCAAGATGGATTTTTAAGAATTTAAAAGATTTCTATGATATTCACACTAAATTATTAGTAAAGAAAAGCAATTCGTTAAAGAAAAATAATATATATATGGTTTTAATACCAGAAGAAGTAGATGTAAAGGGACTCCTTCAAGAATTGGGAATAATAGAAAAGGATGGCTTATTTAATATACACTACGGAGTACCTAGTGAAGTTATAAAAAATGAAAATTGTAAGAGAGCATATATAAAGGGAGCTTTTTTAGGGGGAGGAAGTATTAGTAACCCAGAGAAAACTTACCATCTAGAGTTTGTAACTCATGATCAAGATTATGCCAATGAACTTAGTGATCTTATTAACAGTTATAAGCTTAATTCTAAAGTAATACAAAGGAAAAATAGTTTTGTAATATATTTAAAAGAGGGAGAGCAAATAGTAGATCTTTTGAATATAATAGGTGCACATAATGCATTATTAGAGCTTGAAAATATAAGAATCATGAAGGAAATGAGAAATAATGTAAATAGAATTGTTAACTGTGAAACTGCAAATCTTAGTAAAACTGTTAATGCAGCTGTAAGACAGGTGGAAAGTATAAAGCTTATTGAAAGTGAAATTGGACTTGATAGGCTACCTAAAAATTTAAAGGAAGTAGCTAAATTGAGGCTTGCCTTCCCAGATGAATCCTTAAAGGAGTTAGGAGCTATGTTAAATCCGCCTGTAGGAAAATCAGGAGTAAATCATCGTCTTAGACGAATTGAAAAAATAGCTGATGAGCTTAGGAAAGAGGGTAGATAGGCATGTCAAAACATGAAGAAATAATTAAATATATTCTATCCTTAGATATAAATACTAAGATATCTGTTAGAGGAATTAGTAGTAAATTAGGTGTCAGTGAAGGAACGGCATATAGAGCAATAAAAGAGTGTGAATCTATAGGAATTGTCAATACAATTCCTAGGGTTGGTACAGTAAGAGTAGAAAAGTTAGAAAAAAAGAATATTGACAAGATATCCTTTAGGGAAATTGTAAACATGGTAGATGGAACCTTAATTGGTGGTAAGGGTGGAGAGAATAATTTTCTTGAAAGATTTATAATAGGAGCCATGGAAGTTGAAACCATTAAGAGATACATAAGCCCAGGTTCGTTACTTATAGTAGGAAATAGAGAAAAAGCTCAAAGACTAGCTCTTGAAAATCAATGTGCTGTGCTTATCACTGGGGGCTTTCAATGTAGTGATGAAATAAAGACTCTAGCAGATAAAACAAATTTGCCTGTAATATCCTGTACCTATGATACCTTTACTGTTGCAAGCATGATAAATAAGGCTATATATGAAAATAATGTTAAGAAGGAAATTGTATTAGTAGAAGATGTTATGGATAAAAATCCAGAATACTTAAATGTATGGGACAAGATTAAAGCATTAAAAGAATTATCAGAGAAAACTAGGCATGAAAGATTTCCAGTTTTAGATGAGGAATCTAGAGTTATAGGTCTTGTAAGTATAACTCAAATAAATAATCATGATGACAATGAGATCGTAAATACCATTATGACAAAGAATCCTATTGTGTTAAACCCTACAAGCACAGTTGCCTATGCAGCACATATCATGGCTTGGGATGGAATTCAAATATGCCCAGTAGTATATAAAAAGAAATTAATAGGTATAATTTCCAGAGGAGATGTAATAAAGGCATTACAAATAGTTACAAGACAGCCTCATGTAGGTCATACTATGGATGATTTAATTTTAAAGAATTTTGAATTTGAGTCTAGTAAGAATAAGATGCATTTCTGGGGAGAAATTGTGCCTGAAATGCTTGACTCTATAGGTACTGCATCGTGGAATGCATTAAATATGCTTTTATCAACTATGGGAACTATGGTATTAAGACAAAATGGTATTACAAATGTAGCTATAGATAGTTTCACATCTTATTTTACTAAGCCAGTTCAAATGGGTAGGATAATTGATGTATATTCTGAAGTAATAGATAGAGGAAGATATTATTCAAAGGTAGAAGTAACAATGTATAATCAAAATAAAGAGATTATGGCGAAGGCTATGCTATCAGCCAAGGTACTAAAAAATAATTAAATAAAATAGGTTAATGTATAGGGGGTAAAAAGTTGTTTACACATGTGGTTTTATTTAAGTTAAAAGAAAATACAAGGGAAAACGTAAAGTTTGTAGCAAATACTCTTAAAGCTATGGAAGGAAAAATACCTGAGCTTAAGGAGATAGAAGTAGGAATAGATGAGCTTCATACGGATAGATCTTTTGATGTATGTCTTATAACTAGATTTGATTCTGTAGATGACATGAATGAATATCAGATACATCCATATCATGTTAATGAAGTTTTAGGTAAAATTAAGCCCTATATTGAGGTTTCTAAAGTGGCTGACTATATTAAATAAAGTATTATTTTAAAGATAAAAAGAACTCTGTTTATAATGGAATGTCTCAAAATCATTACTTTTTAGATCAGTTTTATAGGTTAATTACTAGGACTAAAAAGATTAATTATGTAAGACATTCCATTTTTGAGAATGTTACAAAACATATGTGTGTATAATTACTTAATAGTTTATAATTTTAAGTAAAGAGGTGTTTTAATGAAGGGGAAGATTAGAAACATTATAAGTATACTTTTAATTTTAGTGGGGATTGGATTATTACTGTTTGCTTTTAAAGGAAAGTGGGAAACAAAAAAAGTTCAAGATCAGCTTTATGACAAATTTGTATCAGAAGAAAAGCAAGAAGTTAATCATGAAAAAAATAAGAAAAGTAAGGAAGAAAAACTTCCTTATATAGATATGGTAAATCCAATTGCAGTTTTAGAAATACCAAAAATAAATTTGAAAGTAGTAGTAGCAGAAGGTACTGAGGATGAAATAATAAAATATGCAGTAGGACATTTTAAGGATACTGCTATGCCAGGGGATATGGGTAACTTTGCACTAGCAGGACATAGAAACTATGATACAGGAGAATTTTTTCTAAGACTAAACAAATTAGAAGTTAATGATGATATAATAGTATCTACTCATGATAAGACCTTTACTTATAAAGTTACAGAGAGCTTTACAGTTGCTCCAGAAGACACCTATGTTTTAGATAAAAGTGAGGATGCAACAATAACCCTTGTAACATGTACTTATGATGGTAAGGACAGATTAATAGTAAGAGGTAAGTTAGAAAGATAATATAAAATAAGTATTTTAAAAGAATTTAGTTTTGTTACCAAGGATGCAGGGGGTGAAAATATGAAGGATTTTGTACATCTGCATGTGCATACAGAGTATAGTCTCTTAGATGGTTCCGGGAAAATATCTAAACTTATTAAAAGAACTAAGGAATTAGGTATGAAAGCTATTGCTATTACTGATCATGGAACTATGTACGGTGCAGTAGATTTTTATAAAGAAGCTATAGAAAATGGTATAAAACCTATAATTGGATGTGAAATATATGTGGCAGGAAAATCAATGTACATTAAAGAACCTCAAAAAGACAATGATACCTATCACTTAGTTTTGTTAGTTAAAAATCAGGTAGGTTATGAAAATCTAATGAAAATAGTATCTACTGCTTCTATAGATGGGTTTTATTATAAACCAAGAGTAGACTATGAATTTTTAAAGGAAAATTGTGAAGGATTAATTGCTACTAGTGCTTGCTTAGGTGGTGAGGTTCAAAAAAATTTACTTAGAGATAATAAAGAAAAGGCCAAGGAAGTTGCTTTAAAATATAAGGAAATATTTAAAGATGATTTTTATTTAGAATTACAATACCATGGAATTTCCCAGCAGTTACAAGTGAATGAAATGTTATTAGAGTTGTCTAAGGAATGTGATATTCCATTAGTATGTACTAATGATACTCACTATATAAATGAAGAAGATAGTAAATCACATGATGTATTACTTTGTATTCAAACAGGCAAGACCGTAGAAGATAAAACTAGGATGAGATATCCTTCAAATCAATTTTATCTTAAGTCACCTGAAGAAATGTATGAGACTTTTTCTTATATACCAGAGGCTATGGAAAATACGCTAAAGATAGCAGAAAAGTGTGATTTCGATTATAAATTTCATGAATCTAAGTTACCTAAATTCCCTTTGCATGAGGGGGTAGATCCCTTTGAATATCTTAGAGAAAATTGCTATAAGGGACTTATTGAAAGATATGAAGTATTCTCAGCTTTAAATGGAGTATTGGATGAAGAAAAAGTAAATAAAATAAGAGAAGAAAATGAAGAAGGAAAACTTCTGTGCGATAGATTAGATTATGAGTTAGGAATAATCAAGAAAATGGGATATGTTGATTATTTTCTAATTGTTTGGGATTTTATAAAATATGCTAATGAAAATGGGATTCCTACAGGACCAGGAAGAGGTTCAGCAGCAGGAGCTATAGTTGCTTATACATTGGGAATAACCAAAATAGATCCAATAAAGTATGCTTTAATTTTTGAGAGATTTCTTAATCCAGAAAGGGTAAGTATGCCTGATATTGACTCAGACTTTTGCTATGAAGGACGTCAAAGGGTAATTGATTATGTAGTTGATAAGTATGGAGAAAATAATGTATCACAGATAATTACCTTTGGAACCATGGCACCAAGGGCATGTATCAGAGATGTAGGAAGAGCAATGAATTATTCCTATGCTGAAGTAGATAAAATTGCAAAGATGATACCTTCAGTATTAAATATAACTATAGACAAAGCACTGGAAATGAATAGTGAGTTACAAGAGCTTTATGATGTAGATGAGAGAGTACGTGAACTTATAGATGTAGCTAGAGATTTAGAAGGTTTACCAAGACACTCCTCTACCCATGCTGCTGGAGTAGTTATAGCATCTCATCCTTTGGTAGAATATGTTCCATTACAAAAGAATGAAGGTATGATAGTAACTCAGTTTACCATGGGTACATTAGAGGAATTAGGACTTTTAAAGATGGATTTCTTAGGGTTAAGAACCCTTACAGTAATGGATGAAGCTATTAAGAATATATGGGAAAATAAAGGTATAAAAATAGATATAGACCATATAGATTTTGAAGATTCAAAAGTTTATCAAATGGTTGGCGAAGGAAAAACAGTAGGAGTATTCCAGTTAGAATCTGCAGGAATGACTTCTTTTATGAGAGATTTAAAACCAGACTGTCTTGAAGATATCATAGCAGGAATAAGTCTTTATAGACCAGGCCCAATGGCAGAAATTCCAAAATACATTGAAGGAAAAAGAAATCCAGACAAAGTAGAGTATGTAACTCCAGAATTAGAAGGTATATTGGATGTGACATATGGGGTAATGGTGTATCAGGAACAAGTAATGCAAATAGTTAGAGATCTTGGAGGATATTCCCTGGGGAGAAGTGACCTTGTGAGACGTGCCATGTCGAAGAAGAAACATAAGGTCATGGAAGAAGAGAGAAAAAACTTTGTACATGGGATAGTAGATGAAGAGGGGAAGATTGTAGTACCTGGATGTATTCGAAATGGAATTACAGAAGAAGCAGCTAATAAGATATTTGATCAGATGATGGATTTTGCATCCTATGCTTTTAATAAGAGTCACGCTGCAGCTTATGCAGTAGTTGGATATCAAACAGCATATTTAATGTATTATTACCCAGCAGAATTTATAGCTGCCATGCTTAATAGTATAATGGGAAACAATGAAAAGGTAGCATACTACATTAGGTTTGCAGAAGAAATAGGAATAAAAGTACTTCCACCAGACATAAATGAAAGCTTTAGTAAGTTTACAGTACAAGGTAACACTATAAGATTTGGTCTTTCAGCCATAAAAAATGTTGGAGTAAATGTTATAGAATCAATAGTGGAAAGACGTAAGGAAAAAGGGAAATTTAAGAGCTTTAGCGATTTTTGTAACAAGATTGATTCTGGAGCAGTAAATAAGAGAGCTGTAGAGAGTCTTATAAAAGTTGGAGCCTTTGATAGTTTAGGAGTATACAGATCTAAATTAATAGCTGTATTTGAGAAAATTTTAGATGGAATAAACAATGAAAGAAAGAGAAATGTCCCAGGACAAATCAGTCTATTTCAAGGAGCTGAGGATGAAGATAGTGCCTTTAAAATAGTTTATCCAGAAATTCAGGAATTTAATAAAAAGTATTTATTAGCTATGGAAAAAGAAATGACAGGAATATATTTATCAGGTCATCCACTAGATGATTATGAGAAGACTTTAAAACATGTAACCTCTCACAAGATATCAGACTTAGTTTTAGCAGATACTTTAGAAGATGGAAGTACAGGTGTAGAAGGACTTATTAGCGAGAGAGTTTCAAAGGTAAAAGATAAACAAAAAGTAATTTTAGGGGGACTTTTAACATCAGTTTCTAAAAAAATTACAAGAAATAATCAGGCTATGGCCTTTGCGACCTTAGAGGATTTATTTGGAACCATAGAACTAGTCATATTTCCAAAGACATTTTCAGCTTGCAGAGAATTTATTGAGGAAGATGAAATAGTCACTGTGGAAGGACGTATAGCCCTGGAAGAGGAAGAACAACCTAAAATATTATGTGAAAAAATATCGCCATTAGTTAAAGTGAGTACGGATAAGATATATATAAGGGTTGAAGATGATAGGAAGCTAAATAGTGCAATGAAGCTTATAAGAGACAATTTTATGGGGGAATTTGGTTCAGCACCAACTTACTTATTTGCTGCTAATACGAAGAAAAAATATCTTATAAATAAAAATAGTTGGCTTAATAATGATTATGATACTACATCTAAACTGAGAGAAATCTTTGGGGATGATAATGTTAAAGTTTTAGAAGATTAAGGCTAACATTATAATAAAATAAATTATTTTAGGCACCAAGCAATTAGCTTGGTGCTTTGTATAACATAAGTTTTTTAAAAATTCTTGACATTATATATTGAGTATATTAAAATATACTCAATAAAACTATGAAGAGAAGAGTAATCAAACTCAATTTTTTTACAGAGAGCTTTAGATGGTGAGAGAAAGCAAAAAACAGTTTGGTGAAAAAAGCCTCGGAGTTGTACACAGGATCTTTACTTCACTAGAGTTTATCTTAAAGTGAGGTTGCTTCTTAAAAAAGAAAGAAGTTTCCTTTAGGAAGAGAGATGGTGTAACGGGTGCTCCCGTTATAGAGCTAGGGTATAAGCTTAATATATTTTATTGTAAAGCCGTACTTGAAAAGGTTAATATGGTGACATATTAATAAACTGGGGTGGTACCACGAAGTTGAACTTACCAAACTCTCGTCCCCAAGACTATTGTCTTGGAGGTGAGAGTTTTTATTTTGCAAAAATATAATAATGGACGAAAGTAACGTAACTGAGTCTACTAGAAAATACTATAATGAGGTGTTATTTAGCTTCATAAAAGTTATGAGAAATTAAAAAGCAAAATTGAAAGGTGGTACTATTATATATGTACAATGATTATGTAGAATTAGATAACTTACAAGAAATAATGCAAGATGCCAATGAATTTAACGTAGAGAGAATAAAAAAATTAAATGAACTTTTAAGCAGAGGAATCAATCCTTATCCCTATACTTTTGAGCCAAACACTACTTCAAACTATATAACAAAAAACTTTGATAAAATAGATAGTGAAGAGAGATTTATTTTATCAGGAAGAATAATGCTTTTAAGAAGAATGGGTAAAGTAACATTTTTAAATTTAAGGGATCAGAATGGAAATATTCAAGTGTATATAAGTAAAAATGATCTTGGTGAAGATGCCTATGGAGTTATTAAACTTCTTGATGTAGGAGACATAATTGGTGTAGAAGGATTCGCATTTAAAACAAAAACGGAAGAAATAACTATTAAAGCTCTAAATGTTACCGTGCTTTCAAAATCTATAAGACCTCTTCCAGAAAAATATCACGGAATTCAAGATATGGATTTAAGACAAAGACATAGATCCTTAGATATGATAATGAATGAAGATGTAAGAGATAGATTTGTAAATAGAGCTAAGGCTATGTATGCCATAAGAGAGTTTATGAATTCTAAAGGGTTTATGGAAATGGAAACCCCTATTTTAGATACAAAATATGGTGGAGGAGAAGCTAAACCATTTATAACTAATGTAAATGCATTAGACTGTGAAGTATTTATGAATGTATCTCCAGAGTTATACTTAAAAAGATTGATGGTTGGAGGCATTGATAGAGTTTTTAGTATGGGACGTTCCTTTAGAAATGAAGGAATAGATAGAACTCACTATCCAGAATTTACATTGTTTGAATGTTACATGGCTTATGCTGACTATAATGATATGATGAGAATTATGGAAGATTTATATGAGCACGTATTTACTAAAATCAAAGGAACAACTAAGGCTGTATATGATGGTGTTGAAATTGACTTTAAAGCCCCTTGGAAGAGAGAAACTATGTGCAATCTAGTTCTTAAAGATACAGGGATAGATGTGGAGAGATTAACTAAGGAAGAAATAGTACCTCTAATTATAGAAAAAGGATTATTAGAAGGGGAGCAAAGGGTCGGATTTAATATTAAGGAAGCAAATAAAGGAGACTTAATACTTACATTATTTGAGGCTTATTGCGAGGATAAATTAATAGAGCCAACCTTTGTAATAGATTTTCCATTAGATTCGTCTCCACTATGTAAAGTTCATAGAGAAAATCCAGAGTTAATAGAAAGATTTGAACCTTATGCCTTTGGAGTAGAACTTGGAAATGCATATTCAGAACTTAATAATCCATTAAGACAAAGAATTTTACTTCATGAGCAAGCAGCAAAATTAAGAGCAGGACTTGAAACTGCTAGCCCAATGGATGAAGAATTTGCAGTAGCTATAGATGTAGCTATGCCACCAGCAGGAGGTCTTGGAATAGGAATAGATAGAATGATGATGTTTTTAACAAACTCATCATCTATAAGAGATGTAATTGCTTTTCCATTAGTAAAAAGATAATTAAAAGATAATATAAGAAGAGTTAGTTCAAATTTTACTTAGATTTAACCTTAATTTGCATGAAGATATAAGAAAACTTTATTAATATTAGATTGCAAATTGAATTGTTGATAAAACTTAGTTTAATTATAGAGGTAGCTCTTCTTAATTTTGCATGTAAATTTTAATGAAATTTATTAATTATAAAGGATAAAATGGGGAAGAATAAATTATAAGAGACTTTATTAAAAGTTGACAACATTTACAATGGAAAATTTATCGTTATTCATTTAAATGCATTTAATAAGAGGTTGCAATGAGTAACTTTAGACATTAAAATTAACTTAAGTAATTAGAGATTAAATAGTATATTGATTTTTTATTAATGCAGTAGTTGGATAAACCTAGATGGATATATTGTTGTGAAAAAAATTCATATTTTAAGGGTTGAATTATTTATAAATATATTATTAAAATACATGAAAAGAGATGATTATAAATATCAACCACAATAAAGCTAGGGGGTAATATCATGAAAAGAATTGCAGTATTAACTAGCGGTGGAGATTCACCAGCAATGAATGCAGCAATAAGAGCTGTGGTTAGGATTGGAATTGAAAATGAAGTCCAGGTATTTGGAGTACATAGAGGATTTAATGGGCTTATTAATGGAGAAATATTTGAGATGGATAGACATTCTGTTTCTGATATAATTCAAAGAGGAGGTACTATCCTAAGGACTGCTAGAAGTGAAGAGTTTAAAACACCAGAGGGAAGACAGAAGGCACTTAATGTTATTAAAGTCCTAAAAATAGATGGAATTATAGTCATTGGTGGAGATGGATCCTTTAGAGGAGCTAAGGAATTAAGTGATTTAGGCATACCAACAGTTGGAATACCTGGTACTATAGATAATGATTTACCATATACAGATTATACAGTTGGTTTTGATACAGCTTTAAACACGGCTATTGATGCTATAAATAAAATTAGAGATACCTCTAGCTCCCATGAAAGAGTGAGTGTAATTGAAGTTATGGGAAGAAACTGTGGAGATTTAGCTTTATTTTCAGGTATTGCTGGTGGGGCGGAACAGGTAATAGTTCCAGAGAAAAAATTTACTATTGAAGATATATGTGAGAATATTTTCAAAGGAAAACGTAATGGTAAGCTTCACAATATTATAATCTTAGCTGAAGGTGTAGGTGGAGCACAGAAATTAGCTAAAAGCGTAGAGGAAATAACGGGTATAGAGACTAGGGCAACGGTGCTTGGATATATACAAAGAGGAGGAAGTCCAAGTGCTTTTGATAGAATTTTAGCTTCAAGAATGGGTAGTAAAGCCGTAAAAGTGTTGCTAGAAGGAAAGACAGCAAGACTTATTGGTATAAAGGCAAATAAAATTATAGATATAGATATAAAAGAAGCCTTAGATTTAAAATCATGTTTTAATGAAGAGTTATACAAATTAAGTGTAGATTTGTCTAATTAATGTGTCATAAATAATGTAGAGTTACAAATTTTTTAATATAATTTTATACATTAATAAAGTTATCTAGGCAAAAAAATTTAAATCTATGAAATATAAGGGAGGATAACTATGAAGAAAACTAAAATTGTTTGTACAATGGGACCTACTACTGATGAAAAGGAAATTATAAAAAAGTTAATTGAAAATGGTATGAATGCTGCCAGATTAAATTTTTCTCATGGAAGTCATGAAGAACATAAGAGAAGAATAGATATGGTTAAGGAAGCAAGAGCTGAATTAGAAAAGCATATTGCTATATTACTTGACACAAAGGGACCAGAGATTAGAACTGGAAACTTTGAAAATGGGACTGTAGAACTTAAAGAAGGAACAACTTTTATAGTTCATTGTGGAGAGGATATTATAGGAGATGAAACTAAATGTTCTATTACTTATAAAAACCTCTATAAAGATGTAAAACCAGGAAACATACTTTTAATAAATGATGGATTAGTGGCATTAAAAGTATTATCTATAGAAGGTAAAGAAATAAAAACTCATGTTGAAAATACAGGAGTTATAGGAAATCACAAAGGAATGAATGTGCCAGGAGTTAAATTAAATCTTCCAGCATTAACAGAGAAAGATATAGCAGATTTAATGTTTGGTATAGAAAGTGAAGTAGATATAGTAGCTGCATCTTTTATAAGAAAAGGTACAGATGTACTAGATATAAGACATCTTCTTGATAAGAATGGTGGAGATTATATTCAAGTATTTTCAAAGATTGAAAATAGAGAAGGCGTAGATAATATTGATGAAATTATAAGATATTCTGATGGAATTATGGTAGCAAGAGGGGATTTAGGAGTAGAAATTCCTACTGAAGAGGTACCAGTAGTTCAGAAGATGATTATACAAAAATGTAATGAAGCTGGAAAGCCCGTAATTACTGCAACTCAAATGTTAGATTCTATGATTAGAAATCCAAGACCTACTAGAGCAGAAGCTTCAGATGTAGCTAATGCGATCTTTGATGGAACTGATGCTATAATGCTAAGTGGAGAGACTGCCAGTGGTAAATATCCAGTAGAAGTTGTAAAAACTATGTCTCAAATAGCTATGAAGGCAGAGGAATATATAAACTACGAGGAAAGTTTTAAGAAAAGAAGAAAGTTACATGTTGCTAATGTGCCTAATGCTATAAGTGTAGCTACATGTACAACAGCAATGGAGTTAAATGCATCAGCAATAATTACAGCGACTCAAAGCGGTCAAACTGCAAGACAAATCTCTAAATATAGACCGGAATGTGAAGTAATAGCTTGTACTCCTTATGAAAGGGTTGCAAGAAGTTTAGCACTAAATTGGGGTGTGTTCCCTGTAATAACTCCAAAATTAAAAGATACAGATGAATTAATAGATAAGACTTCAGAAATTGCATTAGCAGCTAATTATGTAAAGAAGGGTGATCTTGTAGTAATTGTTGCAGGAATACCAATGAACTACATAGGTAGTACAAATATGATGAAGGTTCATATTATAGGAGATGTACTTTTACAAGGTAAAGGAAGTAATTCTGGTACAGCCTTTGGAACAGTAATGCATGTAAATAATT
Source organism: Clostridium sulfidigenes (assembly GCF_052067195.1). Classification (NCBI taxonomy): domain Bacteria; kingdom Bacillati; phylum Bacillota; class Clostridia; order Eubacteriales; family Clostridiaceae; genus Clostridium; species Clostridium sulfidigenes. The sequence continues at coordinate 268,360 of NZ_JBQHQR010000003.1, forward strand.
CTAAGAAGTTTTTTAATTCTCTAGATGAAAAGCAAATTATTATAGTAGATAAATTAAGCAGAGATTTTTCAGATGTGCTTAATGAAGTTGGTGGAATAATAGTAGAAAGCGATGAGATGAGTTCTAGTGTATTACTAGAATGTGCATCAAGAAACATTCCTATTATATATAATGCACAAAACGCATCTTCAATTATAAAATCTGGATGCTTTATAACTATGGACTCAAAAGTAGGAATGGTATATAGTGGCAAAGCTAATATTAAGTAGTTTCATCCCATGAATTATTTTAAAATTAAGATAATTATGGTATTTATGTAAAATTTATAAAAAATATTGAAATTATCTGAAATTTAATGTATAATTAATAATCCAATGGATAAGACTTAAAATATAACATTTTTGGCAACTGATTCATTATTGACACCCGTTAAGGGTGTCTTTAATTTTTTCGAGAGTTTTAATTTAGATATATTAGCATTAAGAAGTAGCTATAATTTTAGGCCTACCCCGTGCATAAAAAAAATATTTTTCCACATAATAGTATTATCTAATAACTTAAGAAAATAATTTAGAATAGGAGTGCTATGAATGAGTGGAAATTTAGCATGTAATGCAACTAATTGTACACACAACAACTCTGGAATGTGCACCGCTAACACTATCCATGTACAAGGAGCGAATGCTCACTCTAGTGAGTATACTCAGTGTGGAAGCTTCACAGAAATGGGAATAAAAAATTCTCTTTCAAATGTATATAATATGAATATTGGAGGAGAAGTAAAACAAAGCTTTAATAATTTCGCTGGAGGTACAGGACCAAGAATAATATGTGATGCAATAAACTGTAGGTATAATATCAATAAGGATTGCGTTGCAAACTTTGTACACATCAATGGGGTAGGTGCAATAAGTAGTAATAGAACAGACTGTGAAACTTTTAAGATTTAATTCACTATAGTAAGGGTAACTTTAGCTAATTTTATTAATAATCTAAAGTTGCCCTTACTTTAATTTTATATTATGACTACTTATTATGGTTAATTGACTAGTTTTCTGATAAAATTAAAATTAATTAGAAGCTAATAAAGGGTGGTTTTATGAAAATACGTAAAGAGATAAGTAAGGTTAAAGTTATAGAAGAAGCTGAAAAAGAAGAGAGAGAAAGAGTGAAAGCTTCATTAGAAAAAGAAAGATTTCTAAAAGAGGATAGGGAAAGTGAAGAAAGAGAAGCAGAGATAGAAAATCTTATTTTAGAATTAAACAATAATCATGTAGATATAGAAATTGCAAAGAATAAGGATTATATAATTAAGATAGAAGGATATGGACATGAAGGAGAAGGGGTAGGTAAAATAAATAACTTTACTGTGTTTGTTAAAGGAGCCATAAAGGGTGAAACAGTAAAGATAAAGCTTATAAAAGTAAGTAAAACCTATGGAATAGGTAAACTATTAGATGTAATTCTCTCATCTAAATATAGGACAGAACCCATATGCCCAATTTATAAGAGATGTGGAGGCTGTAATCTTCAACATATATCCTATGAAGAACAACTTAACTTTAAAACTCAAAGAGTAAAGGATGTTATGGAAAGAGTAGGAAAGATAGAAGGATTAAAGGTACATAATACTATGGGTATGGATTTCCCATATAACTATAGAAATAAGGTTCAGTTACCAGTTGGAAATAATGATGGAAATATAGTAGTAGGATTTTATGCACCAAGATCTCATGAAATAATCAATATGGATCACTGTTATATACAAAGTAAAATAGGTGATAAAGTTGTTAAGATCCTTAAGGAATGGATGAAAGAGAATAAAGTAACTCCTTATGATGAAAAAAATCATAGTGGTGTAGTTAGACATATAATGATTAGAGAGGGTTTTCAGACTAAGGAGGTAATGGTTGTAATAGTTACTAATGGAGAAAAGTTACCTAATATAAAACCACTTATAAAATCTCTTAGAGAAGAAATTTTAAATCTTAAATCTATAATACAAAATGTAAATAAGGATAAAACAAATGTGATTTTAGGTAACAAATCTATTACCCTATGGGGAACAGATACAATATCGGATTATATAGGTGAATTTAGATTTAATATATCACCATTATCTTTCTTTCAAGTAAATCCTGTACAAACAGAAACTCTATATAAAAAAGCATTAGAATATGCAAGTCTTACAGGAAACGAGGTTGTATTTGACGCATATTGTGGTACAGGGACTATATCACTGTTCTTATCTAAAAAAGCTAAAATGGTATATGGAATTGAAATAATACCTGAAGCTATAGAAAATGCTAATGAAAACAAAATAATTAATAATGTAAAAAATGTGGAATTTATAGTAGGAAAATCAGAAGAAGAAATTCCAAAACTAATTGAAGGTGGAATACACCCAGATGTAATTATGCTAGACCCTCCAAGAAAGGGCTGTGAGGAATCACTTCTACATGCCATAGCAGAAGTAAAACCTAAAAGAATTGTTTATGTATCCTGTGACCCTGCAACCTTGGCAAGAGATTTAAGGATTCTTGAAGAATTAAATTATAAAGCAGTGGAGTTACAGCCAGTAGACATGTTCCCTCAAGGACATCATGTAGAATGTGTAGTCAATCTAATTAAGCAATAGGGCAATTTATAAGAGTTAAACAAGATGGAATAGTTTAAACTTCAGACATTCTTCCGACATGTTTTTTATATGTCGGAAGTTTTTGTTTTTAGAACAGATTCTAAGATATCAACAGTATCATATTTAATCCTTTTAGTTATAGAATATCATTGACTATTTTTACTTCTTTCAAAATAACAAAATCTCTGAAACACTTGAGGCCACAACAACTATTTAACTAGTTATATAGTTTCCTATTAACATATATAAATAGTTTAATATATAACTATTCATTATATGAAAATATAAATTAAGATTAAGAATAAGGTCATATGAGAGCACTGCTGTAAGGCGGTATTCTCATATGACAATGAAATAGTAAATGTATATTTTATTTTGCTGGTTTTATAAGTACTTCTCCAGCACCAAATATAACAATTCTATATTTTGGCGTAAGAGGAATTAAATCATGTATTGGGGATTTAGGTTCTAAACGTAGAAACTGTAGTGAAGTAAGATTTTCATCCATAACTATTAAGTAAGAATTATCTTTTGATGAAATGTTACGAATAGTATAAAGATTATCTTTTGTAGGAGCAAAGTCTGATAATGTGTAAATACCTTCTTTATAAGTAGCGTTGTCAGATGCAAGAGCTAGAATAGAAGTACTAAGTATTAATGCAATCAAAATTACTAATGTGGTAGTAAATTTTTTCATATAATAGCCACCTTTCCATAATAGTTTATGTAATTAAAAAATAATGTAAAATAAAAATTTTATAGTAATTGTAAAGGGAATGCATGTCAATAATATACATTTTATTTATTACTAATGTAAGATTAAATAGAAAAATATATATTAATCAACACCTTTAATGAATATTTCGCCATCTCCAACTATAAAAACTTTATATTCTGATTTAAGAGGAATTAGATTATATCTTGACGATTTTGGAGTTAGGTATATAACTTGTAATAAGGCATCATTTTCACCCATAACTGCGAAGTAACAATTACCTTTTGATGAAATATTCTGAACGAAGTAAGAATTGTTTTTTGCAGGAACGAAGTCTGATAACTTATATGAGCCTTCTTTGAATAGATTTTGGGCAAATGCATGAGTAGAAGCAGATGCAACAAACATTAGAGTTATCAAGATTAATAGCATAACAGTAAATTTTTTCATATAATAACCACCTTTCAACAATAGTTTATGTAGTTGAAAAGATAATATACAGATTTACGATTTAGGAAGTACGTTAGATAAATCGATCTTTGAAAATTGAATAGTACGGTGTTTACAAAGCATGTTATGATTATTTATATTTGTGTATAATTTATATTGAGTACCTCCACTGATAATTATTAATTAGGTATAAGAATTACAAGTCCTTATATCCAGCACTTTATCAGTGGAGTTTCTTTTTTAAAAAGTTTATTTAGATTTATAACAGGAATGTTATTTAAATAGCATTACAGGTGTATAGTTGTATTAATAATCATTTTAAAATGTTAGAGAACAAAATTAAATTTTAGTATTAAATTTAAATGTGATAAGAAATCAGAAGTAATATACTAGAATATCACAATAACGCTAAAGAAAGTTATACAAGAATCCATGTATAAACCAGTAAAGATTAAAAATAATAATCTTTACTGGTTTTTTATGTTGAAAAAAATATTTAGGTTTTACGATTAATGTTGAAATGTGGCAAATGAAATTCATTGATGAAACTTTGACAATTAGATAGAATTGTAGATAAGTATATTACTATAGATTTACATATAGTATAAAAATATACTTATGAGTAAAATATTATTTGAGGGGGAGTAACTATACAATGAAAAAAATAAATTTTCCATTATTTATTGGAAGTATAATTGTAATATTTTTATCAATTGTAGCTTTATACCCAGGATTTTTCGCGTCAAAGGATCCTCTTTTTGAAGAAACACCTAAGTATATAGAATACAAAGAGGATGGTAAATTGGTAGAAAAGTTTGCGTACAATCCAATGCCACCTAATAAAGATAATATTCTTGGAACAGATGATGCTGGAAGAGATGTATACTCAAGACTTATATATGGAACTAGAAACACATTAAAGTTGGCACTTCTTATAGCTATATTTAGAATGATCTTAGCCCTTCCACTTGGATTAGCTGCAGGAATGGGTATAAAGTTTATTTCAAATATAATAAAAATATTTAATACATTTTTTACTGCAATACCTATGCTTTTATTTAGTTTTGTTATTTTGAACATAGGATATTTCAGGAATCTACAAATGGATAAGTCAATTTTTGCTTTTGCAATAGTACTTACCATTGTGGGATGGGCAAAACTAGCTGGAATAATTGAAGATTCAACTAGGATGGTTATGGAAGAAGATTTTATAGAAGGTGAGATAGCTATAGGGAAGACAAAACTGCAGATAGCACGGCAAAATGTGTTACCTCACATATTACCAACTAGTGTAAGCTTGTTTTTTAAAGAAATGGGTATGGCGTTGTTTTTAATTGCTCAGTTAGCAGTTCTTTATATTTTTGTTGGAGTAGCAAGACAAGTTAAGGCACTAGCCTTTAGAGCAAATTATGAAATGATTTTAGAGCCAGAATGGGGAGGTACTCTCTCCAGAATTGCAATAAACGTTAAAAAATATGAAACAACATATTGGATGACTCTTTATCCTATATTGGTTTTTAGTATTGCAATAATTGGAATAAATCTTACAGGAGAGGGACTTAGAATAGAATTTCAAAAGAGAGAGTCTAGAGTTATTAGTTCTATTAGAAAGATTTCTTACCTAATATCACCAAAAATATTTATCTCACAGCTTAAGGATATTAAGAAATACTATAAACCTGTGATTATAAAGAGTTCAATTATAATAGGTGCTATTGCATATATAGTAATACCTTGGCATCCAAGCCTTTATAAATTTGACATAAATCAAGCTAAACTACATGTTGAAGAACTTACCAGTGATAAATATGGAGGAAGGGTAGCTGGAACAGAAGGAGGACATTTAGCTGGAGAATATATAATTAACACTTTAAAATCATATGGTTATGAAGTTAATACTTTAGAAATTCCACTAACAACTACTATAAAAAGTTCAGAAACTAACACTGAAGAAACTATTCCTGAAATTCTGTCTCCTGTGGTAATTGAATCAGGATGGATAAAGGTTACAGATGATAATGGAGAAGAAAAGACCTACCAGCTGCATAAAGATTTTACAATTGCAACTGTAAGTAAAAATATATTTATGACTAAGAAAAAAGAAGAATTGCATTACAAGGGAGTTGCAGCAGACCTTAAAAATGTAAATAATATACCGGAAGGTACAGAGTTCTTTTCTATTAAGAGGGAATATACTGGTTTAGAATTTAATTCTTTTGGTACCCAAAATCAGATAACAAATGAATCAGGAGAAAGTTTTGATTATGATATACAGTTTATATTAGGTGAAGGCTACAATACAAGTAATAATACCTACTTCTTTAATTCCACGGATATCATTCCTTTTGATGATTTAAGGGAAGTATTAGAGAAGGGGTATAGAGAAGTTGAGATAAGCTTTGATTATCCCAAGATACCAAAATATAAGGGTCGTAATATCACTGCATTTTTGCCAGGGAAAGGCAAAACCTATGAAGAACCAGGTGAGTTAATAATTATAGGGGCAAGCTATGATGGTGTCTATATAAATGGAACTGACAGTGCCTACGCTATGTCATCAACTTCTGCTGCAACAGCATTGGAAGTGGCAAGAATGTTATCTCTTACAGAAGACCCATTGGAAAAGTCAATTCAGTTTATATTTTGGGATAATGAGTATGACATGTTTAAATATTCAAAGGTTGATGGTTCATATCATTACAGTGTAATAGAAGGTATGCCTGTAAATATGGCAATGTCACATGGATATTATTATTTTGATATAAGCTATCCAGGATATCAAGAAGATAAAGATTTAAATCTTATAACCTTTCCAGCTCAAATAGCAGAGAATAGTAATTATCTAATGGGATTGGAGATAGAAAAACGATTTAAGCAACTAGATGTTAGATATCAAAGATTTCACGAAAATTATGCAACTACAAATGCTTTAATTAACATGAGATTAAATGCATTCTCAAGTGTTGGAATAGGAAATCCTTCAACAGAGGGAGTTAATAGTAGTATTGATAATATAGAAAATATAAATTATAAAAGAATGGAAAGTATTGGACAAATATTAGTAGATACCATGACAATGAATTCTTATATGATGGATTAGTAAGAAACCTTTGAAAAGGAGAAAAACCATGATAGAAGTAATAAATCTAACTAAACAATTTTTAATAAAAGACAAAATTTTTGGTGTGAATAAAGGGGTTGTACATGCAGTAAATGGTGTTAACTTTAAAATAGAAAAGGGAGAGACTTTGGGTCTTGTTGGAGAGTCAGGAAGTGGTAAATCAACCATAGGGAGATTGATGTTAAGACTCTTAGAACCAAGTGACGGAAAGATATTCTTAGAAGGAAGAGATATTAGTACCATTAGCAACAAAGAATTCCGAAAGCTAAGAAAGAATTTACAAATAGTTTTTCAAAATCCCTATTCTGCATTAGATTATAAAATGACTATTGAAGATATTTTGATTCAACCACTTCAAATACACAATATAGTTAAGCCATTAGAATACAAAAAAGAGGTGTTAAGATTACTTGAAATGGTAGGATTATCAGCACAGGATGCTAATAAGTTACCTCATGAATTTAGTGGAGGTCAGAGACAAAGAATTGCAATAGCCAAAGCTTTGGCAACAAGACCTAAGTTTGTAGTATGTGATGAATCTGTATCAGCTTTAGATGTATCTGTTCAATCACAGATACTCAATCTTATTATGGATCTTCAAGAAGAGTTTGGTTTATCATATTTATTTATATCCCATGATCTAAGTGTAATAAGGCACGTTAGTAACAAAGTAGCAGTGATGTATCTTGGAAAAATAGTAGAAAAAGGTAGTGTAGATGATATATTTGACTCTCCAAAGCACCCATATACTGAAGCATTAATGTCTGCTTCACCAGTACCAGAGCCTAGCAGAAGCATTGATAGAATAAAGCTTCAAGGTGAAATACCTAGTGCAATGAATATACCATCAGGATGTGCATTCCACAATAGATGTCCTAAAAGAGTGGCTAAATGTGAAACTGTTGAGCCAGAACTTATAGAACTTGATAATGGAAGGTTAGTTTCTTGCCATTTATATGAAGATGGGAGGAGTAAAAATGAAAGCTGAAATATTAAAGGTGGTAACTAAAAAAGTTCTTATGAATATATTAATACTCCTTGTAATTGTATTTCTTGTTATAGCTGTAACAGGAATACCATTAGATTTTGATATAGTTTCATACAATGGAAAACACACACCTAATATGAATGTGGATGGAGTTATCGAAAACATAAGAAATAACTTTAAAATATTTTTGCGTGGTGAAGAATTTAATATTAAGGTTCAGGGAGAAACTATAGGACAACTATTACTTAAAACAGCAACTAAAAGCTTATTTATATTATTTTTTGGAACGCTTTTAGCAGTTGTTATTGGAATTCCTAAAGGAATTATAGATAGTAGAAAGAGGGAGAGGAGTGGAACAATAAAATTACTGCAATCTCTAATACCTCTTTCAATCCCAGATATATTAACAATAGTACTTGTACAGATGGGTGCTATATACTTATATAACAACGGAATTTCATTATTGGGTTTAGGGCCACTGCCAGCATTGGGAGATGAAGGATTTGTAAATGCAATTTACCCTATAATATCAATATCAATACTTCCAGCAGCATATATTGCAAGGATAACAGCTACTACAATAGAAGAAAATTTTGAAAAGCCATATATACTGGCAGCTAGGGGAAAGGGATGTTCTAGGGTTCAAATTATAAAAAACCACATGATGAAAAGCATAATTTATGGAGTGTTATCTGGATTTCCAACAGTTATGGGTATAATGTTTTCAAGTCTTATTATAGTAGAAAGATTATTTTACTTTAGAGGAATGGGATTTTATATGATACTTTTTTATACAACAGATTTGATTCCACCATATGAAGGTGGAATAGCCTTTACTACATTTATTTTATTTCTGGCGATTTTTTACTATTTTATTTTTCTGATTTTTAATGTGTTAAAAGATATTATATTACCTAAGACAAAATTTCATTAAGGAGGGATAAGATGACATTACTTCAGGTTAAGAATTTAAAAACATATTTTTATTTGAATGGAAAGGAATATCCTGCAGTAGATGATATAAACTTTACCCTAGATGAAGGTAAAACAATGGCGATTATCGGAGAGTCTGGAAGTGGTAAAAGTGTGACTGCTTTATCTATCATGGGGTTAATTGATGCTCCAGGAAAAATAATTCATGGAGAAATACATTATAAAGGAGAAAATTTGCTTAAAAAGAGTGAAAAGGCAATGAGACAAATAAGGGGAAATGAAATATCTATGATATATCAGGATCCAATGACAACATTAAATCCTATGAATAAGGTAGGAGAACAGATTGCAGAAGCTCTCATAATTCATAAAAAAGTTAGTAAGAAGGAAGCTCAAAAGGTTGTTATAGAGTTAATGAAAGCCGTTGGTATTACGGATGGAGAAGAAAGATATCATCAGCTCCCTAATCAGTTTAGTGGGGGAATGAGACAAAGACTTATGATAGCCATGGCAATAGCTTGTAATCCTAAAATATTAATAGCAGATGAACCTACAACGGCTTTGGATGTTACAATTCAAGCAGAAATTTTAGATCTATTACGTAAACTTAATAGTGAATACAATATGTCCATAATATTAAATACCCATGATTTGGGAGTAGTAGCAGAGATGGCAGATGAAGTGGTGGTTATGTATTGTGGAAAAATCATGGAAATTGCATCTAATAAAGAATTATTTGAAAATCCTATAAATCCATATACTAAAAAGCTTATGGAGTGTATTCCCAGAATAGATGATAAAAAAAGGAGATTAGATACAATTGAAGGATATGTTCCACATCTATCACAATTATCAAAGGGATGTAGATTTTCAGATCGTTGTCATGAAGCCTGTGATAAATGCAGAAGTGAATTGCCAGATTTAAAAGAGGTTTTTAAAGGACATTGGTCTAGATGCTGGCTTCATGAAGATTAGTTTAGGGTGTTTTTAAATAAATCATCTGAAAAAATAACATTTTATATAAAAGAAAATTCATGTAAATATAAATATGATTTGCTACCACAATTTTAGTGTTGGTAGCAAATTGTTTTTTTATTAAAATATTGACCAATATATATTATTGGTTTATGATATGGGCATAATATATAATTTTGAGGCACGAAATATTAATTTTATTTAAAGGGATGATAATATGTTGTCAAAAGAAATGGATGAATTGATTAAGCAACAGCAAGGTCAAGTGAAGAAGGAAAATTCTCAGATTCCTTACGGTGTTGCATTGCTTTTAATTACATTAATAATGTGTTCTATACTTTGGAAAAGCAAGTATAATTATGCTGTATGTTTAGGTGTAGGTGTTATAATTGGTATTATTTTAAGATATTCGAGATTTTGTTTTACAGCAGCATTTAGAGATCCTTTTATTAGTGGAAATACAAGAGGGTTAAGAGGGATGATACTAGCTATGATTGTAAGTACTGTAGGTTTTGCTGTAATTCAATCTGGATATATTCATAATAAAGGTATTGATTACAATTTGATTCCAGGAGCAGTTAGTTCAGTAGGTATTCATGTAATGATTGGTGCTTTTATATTTGGTATTGGAATGGTTTTAGCTGGAGGCTGTGCTTCAGGTGTATTGATGAGAATAGGAGAAGGACATGCTTTACACTGGGTTGTCCTTATAGGATTCATAATTGGAACCATACTAGGAGCTAAGGACTATTCTTTTTGGTATGAGCATTTTATTAAGGATGCTAAGACCATTTACTTTTTAGAACATTTTGATTTGAAAATTGTTGTTTTAGCGCAGATAGTTGTATTAATAATTTTATATAAATTAGCATTAAGGTATGAAAATAGACAGTTGAAATAATTGTAATGGAGGAACTTATATGACAGTAAGAAAGGTAGATTGTTTAAGCGAATTATGTCCTATTCCTTTGCTAAGGGCAATGCAGGAGCTTAAAACAATGGAGCCAGGAGATATTTTAATTCTTAATTGCGATCATAGTTGTGTAGCAATTGATATAGAGAAGTGGGCACTAGAAAAGGAATATCCCATACAGCTTGTGGAATTAGGTAGAGGAGAGTGGGAAGTATATATTCAAAAGCCAAAAGGAAAATAGGGGAGAGATAAAATGAAGTCTATAATAAAATATCTTAAGAAACCTTGGCCTTATTGGGTAGGTGGAATTTTATTAGGAGTAATGAATGTAATTTTACTAGGTCTAATTGGTATAAGTTGGCAAATAACTAGTGGTTTTTTATTATGGGGTATTGGCATACTACAATGGTTTGGGTTAGACCCTTTTAAATGGGAGTATTTTAGTCATTTTCAATCTTATTACGGTCCTATAATTTCCAATGGAAACATATTTATTAATCAATATACAATTTTAAATATAGGTGTTATTTTAGGAGCTTTAGTTGCAACGTTATTAGCTTCTCAATTTAAATGGAAGAAAATAAAGAGTAAAAAGCAGTTTATAATTGCACTTTTAGGAGGAATTATGATGGGATATGGAACTAGGCTTGCTGTTGGTTGTAACATTGGTGCTTTTTTCAGCGGCATACCATCATTTTCCTTACACGCTTGGGTTTTTGGTATTTTTGTAATGTTGGGTACATGGGTAGGAGTTAAGATTTTAGTTAAATTCTTTATATAAAAATGGAAAAGAGGACATGTGTCCTCTTTTTTTAACAAAAACCTCTTTTATTAGAAATTATAAAATCTACAAACATTTGCTCGTGCTTTGTAAGTGTATATTTTTTTCTTGAAGCTATATAATAACTGAAAGAAATTTTAAAATCCTCTACTTCAACGATTTGAATAGACTGTTTTTTTAGTTCTTGAGCAACTGTTAATTTTGGTAAAAAAGAAAAACCTTTTCCCGAAAGAATAGAAGACTTAATAGATTCGGGAGAATTTAAATCATAAATCACATTTAACTCTTCTACAGTTACATTTTTTTCTTTTAATGATTTTTCAATTACATATCTAGTTCCAGAATTTTGTTCTCGTAAAATTAGTGGAATATGTTTTAATTCTTCCATAGAAATTCTTTTAGGTGAATTATCACTATTTCCTACTAGCAAAAGCTCATCCGAAATAATAGGTTGAGTAGAAATATCATTTAACATTGGATCATGCTGAATGATTCCAATATTAATATCGTGTTCTTGTAGTTTTTGAATAACTTCCCTTGAATTTATTACCTCCATACGAATATCAACTTCTTCATGGAGATGTTTAAAGGTAAAAATACTACAAGGAAGAGCATATTCACCCACACTTTTGCAAGCACCAATCATTAACTTTGGTTGCTCTTGATGCAAGTTAATCAAATCTCTTTTAATATTTCCTTGAATAGAAAGTAAAGTATCTGCATAGTTAAATACTACTTTTCCTTCTTCTGTTAATTCTACACCTTTATTACTTCGATTTAAAAGATTTACACCTAATTCATTTTCTAAGCTCTTAAGCTGACCACTGAGACCAGGTTGGGTAAGGTGAAGAATTTGTGCTGCTTTTGAGATACTATTATATTTCACTGTTATATAAAATGATTCAAGATATTCAAGATTCATATAGTCACATCCTAAAAATAATTATACATATATTCTATTTTACTAGTATATTACACAGAAATAAATATATTTATTTTTATTAGGCATATTTTACAATTGGTTAAAGGAAAGTGTTATGGTATATAGCATTTAGTTTCTATGGAAAAAGAATAATATGTAATAGAATTTTATTATAAAGATAACACGTCATGATGTAAACGAAAACACAACCACTTTGCACCAAATATTGTTAAAAAAATCACACTGAATTTTAAATTAAAAGTATAAGGAGGAAAAAAATGAAAAAGACTGAACAAATTTTAGGATTTATAGGAATTTTAATAGTATTACTTTTAGGAAAGACATTATTAAAAACTGACATGCTATTTTTTAGACTTTTAGTGGGTGTGGGATTAGGTTATGCTTTATCTAGGGCTTATACAGGATTTGCAGGTAGTGTTAATCGTGCATTTAATACAGGATCAACAAAATTAATGAGGACACTAATGTTCTTGTTCTTTATCTCATCTTTATTGACTACTGCATTTTTATTCAAGGTAGATCCAGCTAGTTACGATCTGTGGATAAACCCAATTAACTTTGGTCTTATATTAGGGGCAATACTATTTGGGTTTGGTATGTCATTTTCATCATGTTGTGCATCAGGAGTACTTACGGACTTAATAACAGGTCTTCCTAGAGCGTTTATTACATTAATCTTCTTTGGGTTAGGAGTATTCTTAGGATTCCCTATACAAAATACTGTAGGATGGGTTAAGAACTCTTGGTTTTCAACTCCAGTAGGTGAAAAGTTGGCAGGAGGTGTATTCCTACCAGATCTATTTAAATGGGATGGTCTTGAAGGATATCTAGGTGCCTTAGTATTAATGGCATTATTTTGCGGATTAGTTGTGTTTATATCATACCGTTACGAGAGAAGTCGTAAGCAAAATAATACTTATACTGGTCACTCAATGGAAAAGGTACAGGATGAAAATGAAGTGTTAGACACTAAGAATTACAAGCTTTTAAGTGAAACAACATACAACAGATTATTTGTAAAACCTTGGACATTAGTGCAAGGGGCTGTAGTTATAGGGATATTATTTGCTTTGTTAATGGGAATTACTAAGGCTGGATGGGGCGCATCTACTCCTTATGGAATATGGTTTGGTAAATTCTTGATGATATTTGGAGTTTCACCAGAATCTTTGGCAGCCTTTACTCAAATGCCAGCAAAGGCGTATCTTGTTCCATTCTTTGAACATGCTGTTTCAGTGCAAAACTTTGGAATACTCATTGGAACTAGTATATACTTGTTAACTGCGGGTAAGTTTAAGAAAACATTTATGTCAGAGATGCACATTACAGTAAGAGAAGTATTACTATATGCACTAGGCGGAATTACTATGGGATTAGGTACTAGACTTGCTAATGGATGTAATGTAGGAGCATTATATACTCCAATTGCAAATTTCTCACTTTCCGGTTGGATTTTCTTAATTTTCATGGTAATTGGTGGTATTGTAGGAAATACACTAGCTAAAAGACTATTTAAGCAACATTAAAAGGAGGTATCATTGTTATGGGTAAAAGAATTTTAATTATTGGAGGAGTTGCTGGAGGAGCTTCAGTTGCAGCAAGAGCACGTAGAATTGATGAAGAAGCAGAAATAATTATGTTTGAGAAGGGACCTCATGTATCTTTTTCTAACTGCGCTTTACCATTTCATTTAAGTGGCATGGTGGAAAATGGTGACGATTTAGTTTTAATGTGTCCAACACAGTTCAAAAATCAATATAATATTGAAGCTAGAGTTAATAGTGAAGTTATAAAAATTATAAGAGAAGATAAAAAAGTAGTAGTTAAGAACCTTCTTACAGGAGAAGAATATGAAGAGTCCTATGACAAATTAGTTTTATCTCCAGGAGCTAATCCAATATTGCCAAGAAGTATTGAAGGAGTAACAGGTTCCAATGTATTTACAGTAAGAAATGTAGTTGATATAAAGAAATTAAAGAATTATATTGATAGTAACAATATTAAGGATATTGCTGTTGTTGGCGGTGGTTTTATAGGGGTTGAAGTAGCGGAAAACCTATGTTTAGCAGATAAGAATGTAAGTCTTATAGAAGCACTTGATCAAATAATGAGTCCTTTTGACTATGATATGGCCCAAATACTTCACAAGGAAATGATGGATAAGGGAGTAAACCTTATATTAAGTGATGGAGTTAAGAAGATAGATGAAGACTTTGTAGAATTACAATCAGGTAAAAAGGTGGCTGCAAAAGTTGTAGTAATGGCAATTGGTGTTAGTCCGGAAACAGGATTAGCTAAGGATGCAGGACTTGAAATTGGAGTAACTGGAGGCATTAAAGTTGATCATAACTATTTGACTAATGATAAAGATATATATGCTGTAGGTGATGCTATAGAAGTTTATAATCGCTTAACACATAAAACTTCAAGGCTGGCTTTAGCAGGACCAGCTCAAAGACAGGCTAGGGCAGCAGCTGATAATATGTATAATATTCATCACAATAATAATGGAGTTATAGGATCATCTGTAGTTCAAGTATTTGATCTAGGAGCAGCTTCTACAGGATTAAATGAAAAAGCTGCTAAAGCAGCAGGTATTTCTTATGATTTTGTATACATTATTCCAGGAGATAAAGTTGGCTTAATGCCAGATAGTAATCCAATGCATTTCAAATTAATATATGAATATCCAACAGGAAGAATTCTTGGAGCACAGGCTATAGGAAAAGGAAATGTAGATAAGAGAATAGATGTAATTGCAACAATGATAACAATGGGTGGAACCTTAGAGAATTTAAAGGAATTAGAGTTATGTTATGCTCCTTTATTTGGAACAGCAAAAGATGTAGTTAATTTTGCAGCTTTAGTAGGACTAAATTTATTATATGGTAAGTTTAGACAAGTACCAGTAACAATAGTTAGGGAGTTAGTAGAAAAGGATGAATTCATTGTAGATGTAAGAGAGAAGCATGAATATGAACAAGGACATCTTAAGAATTCAGTAAATATTCCATTAAGTGAAATTAGAGAAAGAATGTCTGAAATTCCAAAGGATAAACCGGTATATTTACATTGTCGTTCAAGTCAAAGAAGTTATAATGCAGTAATGGCACTACAAAATAGTGGATATGATAATGTAATCAATATATCTGGTTCTTATCTAGGTATTTGTTGCTACGAATATTATCAAGATCAAGTAACAGGAAGAGCAAAGATAGTTACAGAATATAATTTTAATTAAGGATTGAATTTTATGAAGAAAAAGTTGAACAGAATAGACATATTAGCCTTAGCATTAGGAGCTATTATTGGATGGGGCTCATTTACCTTGCCAGGTTCAAAGTTTCTCCATGAAAGTGGTATTATTAGCACGGCCATCGGTTTTATACTTGGTGGTCTTGCTATTGTTTTTATACAAAAGGGTTATCACATAATGATGGAGAAGCATAATGAAGATGGGGGAGAATTCTCTTATACTTACAATAACTTAGGAAAGGGAAATGGATTTATAGTAGGCTGGTCCTTGACATTGTGTTATATAAGTATGGTTCCACTTAATGCCACAGCCTTTGTATTGGTGCTTAAAAGATTATTTGGTTCAGCAGTGGATTTTATATATCTATATCAAGTAGCTGGTTATCCAGTATACTTGTCAGAGGTTATCATTGCCAGCTTGATAATTCTTGTATTTGCTTATATTAATATCAAAGGATTGAAATTGAGTTCCATGGTACAGAACATCTTAATTTTATTAATGGTGGTAAATGTAATTATAGTGTTTGCTTTCATGTTTATGAAGGTAGACCACAGCTTGATTAGGGATACCTATATTAATAACTATAAGTTTAATATTACTGAAGTAGTAAAGGTTTTTGCTATAGTACCCTTCTTGTTTGTTGGCTTTGATGTAATACCGCAAGTATCCACAGATTTGAATTTTGAAGCACCAAAAGCTACAAGAATGGCATTACTAGCAATATTTGCTGGAGCACTTTTTTATAACCTATTAAATATTACAACAGGTCTAGTTTATACTCCAGAGAAAGCCTTATTGGAGCAGTGGGCTTTAGGGTCGGCAGTACTTGATAATATGGGATATATAGGCTTTATTCTACTAATAATATCCCTAGCTGGTGCAGTAGCAGGGGGTATAAATGGGTTTATGTTAGGGAGTAGCAAGTTAATTGGAGCTTTATCGAGATATAAACTTATCCCAGCAAAGTACAAAGAGAAAAATAAAAATGGTGTTTTCGAAAATGGAGTTAAATTTATAGCCGTAGTAAGTTTAATAGCACCATGGTTTGGTAGAGAAGTTATTATCTATATTGTAGATATGTCATCCTTACTAGCAGCAATTGCATATTTTTATGTATGTTATATTGGGTTTAAAAATTCAATAGGAGTTGACAAATATTTTTCAGCATTGGGGGCTTTTATAGGGCTAGTATTCATAGGATTATTGATAATACCAGGCTCTCCTGCAAGATTAAGTAAACCTTCTATGGTATTGGTGATTTTATGGGCAGTGTTAGGATATTTTTACTATAAGAAGTATTCAAAGACAATGAAATCAATTGATAATCATATATAAGTTTAAAAATAATTTCAAAAGTAAGTTATTCTTGAGAAATATGTTCATTTTTAAATATCATAGGAAAGTTAAATAAATTGGTGTTAGTATATTATAAAATATTATATAAGGCAGCCTGAAAAGTAGTTTCAGGTTGCCTTTTTATAGTTTAACAATATAAATCATAAGATATAAATAATCCTCAACATGTTAATAAATTGGTAATCATATAAATCATCCAGCATATAAATATAAAAAACATTGGAGGAATTAATAATGATAGATAGATATAATAAAACACCGTTATATATACAAGTAAAAGAAGAAATAACCAAGGCAATTATAAGTGGTAGATGGGAGGTTAATTCTCGAATTCCAACTGAAAGGGAACTGATGGAGAACTATGAAGTAGGTAGAGCTACAATAAGACAAGCTGTAGACTTATTAGTTAGTCAAGGGTATCTATATAAGAAACAAGGAATTGGTACCTTTGTTTTAAGAGATAAGCCTTCTTTGGGATTTGAGCCACTTATTAGTTTAACTTTTACATTAAGAACTAAGGGAATAAAGATTAGCAACAAAATACTAGATGAGAATTTTTTTATCCCAGGCGAGGAATTAACAAATAAGATGAGATGGAAAATGAATCAAAAGTGCCTTTATGTAAAAAGGTTAAGAACTGTTGAAGAAATCCCAGTAGCCATTGAGAATTCATATTTTTCACAGCGGTTTTCTAATGATAATAGTAAATTTGATTTTGAAAAATCCTTGGCAAGCATGATTATAAATGATTTAAAGGTAGATATATCAAAGGTAGATCAGACGATAACTATTAGAATTCCTAATAGCGAAGAAAAAAGTCTGTTAGAAATAGATGAAACTACAAGAGTATTAGTTATGGAAAGATGGATATATGAAAAAAATAATGAAGAACCATTTTATTATTTAAATTTTATAGTTCCAGAAAATTTATACTATGTACCTATGATAAATTATTGAAAATAAGTATTTATTTTATAGTTAAATCATAGTATATACAGAGAAGTTAAGATGTCCGAACATCCTAAGGAAGGGATATGTAATGATAAAAAAATATGAAAAGGTTCAAAGACTTATACAAAAAGAGGTTTATAAAGAGATTTACTGCAGGGAATGGAACTCTTCCATTATTTTAGAAGGACAGGTAGAGAGTTGGGATATGGTTATTAAAGCTGGTAAACTTGCATCTAAAAGAGGATACAAGGGTGTAGTAAATAAAATAACTGTGAAAGGTTTAAAAATACCTCTAATTAAAGCGCCAATTATAAGAGATTCGCATTTAAATGGAAAAAGGGTAGATGTACTTATTATTGGAGGAGGAGTTATAGGGTGTGCTATTGCCAGAGAGCTTGTAAAGTGGGAAATGTCTATTTTATTGCTTGAAAAAGAATCAGATTTGGCAATGCACACATCATCAAGAAATGATGGGATGATACATCCAGGTATAGAAGCTCCTATAGGAAGTAAAAAATCCATATTTAATGTTAGAGGTAATGAGCTTTATTCAAAGATTACAAAGGAGCTAGGGGTACCTTTTGAAAGATGTGGCTCTACAGTGCTTTTTGATAGAGGATTTATAAGGTTAGCTAAACCTTACCTTATGAGTAGAGCACGGAAGGCTGGAGTAAAGGATGTAGTTATTTTAAATAAGGTACAGGTAAAAAAAATAGAACCAAATGTGACGGAGAATATAGTTGGGGCAGTTCATTTTGGAACAACAGGTATATTATCTCCTTATAGGATGACCTATGCTTTTGCAGAAAATGCAGCTATGAATGGAGTCGATTTTTCCTTAGATACCTTAGTAGAATCATTCCTTATGGATGGAAATGAGATTATTGGAGTAAATACAAATAGAGGATTAATATATCCTAAGGTAATTATAAATGCAGCTGGAATCTTTGCTGATAAAATTGCTAACATGGCAGATGATCAGTTTTTCACAATACATCCAAGAAAAGGAGAGACGCTAATACTAGATAGAAAGAAAGGTTCTTTAATTAATGGAGTGGTAGCTAAGCCAAGCTTAAATCTGACTAAAGGAAATACTAAGGGTGGAGGTATTATAAAAACAATAGATGGAAATATATTGGTAGGGCCTGATGCTTATGAACAACCCTTTAGAGAAGATTATTCTACAAATTCAACAAATATAGAGAATATACTAAGAAAGCATTTACCTGTAGTACCTAAATTATCTAATGGTGATGTAATAACATATTATGCGGGAATAAGAGCAGCTACTTATGAAGAAGATTTTATCATTGAACGCTCTGAACGTGTTGATAATTTAATTTATGCAGCAGGTATCCAATCACCAGGTCTTGCATCTGCACCAGCTATAGCAGAGGAAATTGAGAAGATAACCTGTAGATTATTAGCTGAAAAAATACAGATAAAGAAAAAAGATTATTGGAATCCAATAAGAAAAGGAATACCAGAAGTAAGAAATATGTCCTTTGAGGAAAGGGCTAAGCTAATAAAAGAGAAACCAGAATATGGTGAAATAATTTGTAGATGCGAGGAAATAAGCAAAGGTGAAGTTCAAGATGCTTTAAGAAGTCCTATAAAAGTCTATACAGTAGATGCTATAAAAAGAAGAGTTAAGGCTGGAGCAGGCAGATGTCAAGGAGGATTTTGTTTACCACAGGTGTTAAAGATTATTAATGAGGAATCTGGTAAAAGTTTTGATAAAACAACTAAGAAAGGTAAAGATTCTAACATTCTTATAGAAAAAGTACAAAGTAAATATAATAATCTTACAATAAATGATAATGAGGTGAAATTAAATGAAAGACAATAAATTTCACTTTGATGTAATAGTTATAGGTGGAGGTCCAGCGGGGCTTGCAGCAGCATTAGCATCTAATGAGAAGGGAAGTAAAACATTAATTGTTGAAAGAGAAGAAAAATTAGGTGGAATATTAAAACAATGTATTCATGATGGATTTGGATTAATTACCTTCAATGAGACACTTAGTGGACCAGAATATGCCGATAGATATATGAGAAAGATTAGGGAAAAAGAGATATCAATTTATAAATCAACATTTGTAAGTAAAGTAGAAAAGTTAGAAGAAAGTTTTATATTAACCTTAATAAATTCAAAAGAAGATGTTTTTCAGGTTAGCTCTAAGGCGTTAGTTTTAGCCAATGGGTGTAGAGAGAGAACGTCTAGACAAGTTTTTATAAATGGAGATAGACCTGCTGGCATATATTCAGCAGGAACAGCACAATATTTAACAAATATCATGGGTTATCTACCTTGTAAAAACTGTGTGATTTTAGGAAGTGGAGATATTGGATTAATTATGGCTAGAAGGTTAACCTTGGAAGGTGCCAAGGTTATAGGTGTGTATGAAATGAAAAGTACTCCTTCAGGATTAAGCCGAAATATTATGCAATGCTTAGAAGATTATAATATTCCATTACATTTATCCC
The DNA here is from genome assembly GCF_052067195.1 of Clostridium sulfidigenes. Classification (NCBI taxonomy): domain Bacteria; kingdom Bacillati; phylum Bacillota; class Clostridia; order Eubacteriales; family Clostridiaceae; genus Clostridium; species Clostridium sulfidigenes. Next base: position 288,867 of record NZ_JBQHQR010000003.1, read on the forward strand.
ATACAGTAACTAGGGTAATAGGGGAGAGCAAAGTTTCAGCAGTTGAAACATGTAGAGTTGACGAAAATATGAAGCTCATTGATGGAACAGAAGAGATAATTAAGTGTGATGGATTAATATTATCAGTAGGATTAATACCAGAAAATGAGGTAGCAGAAAGTTTGAATATAGAAATTGATCCATTAACCAAAGGACCAAAGGTAGATCATAACTTTAGGACAAGTGTAAATGGGGTATTTTCCTGTGGAAATTCTCTTCATGTTAATGATTTAGTAGATTATGTATCAGAAAGTGGGAAATATGCTGGAGAACAGGCAGCAACTTATGAAGAAAATAGTTATAGAAAATTAGTGGATATAACCTTTGATAAAAAAGAATTTCTATATGTAGTACCACAAAGCATAGATTTAAATTCTATAGATAAAGATATAACAATTTACTTTAGAAGTAAAGATGTAATAGAAGATGTAAAAGTGGAATTTTACTTAGGTAACAAGGTAGTATTTATGAAAAAGTATAATATAATAAAACCTCCGGAAATGGAAAAAATAATTTTAAACTTAAAATCATTTTCTGTAAATAATATGGATAATCTAAATTTGGTTATGAGTAAAATTAAAGAGGGTGTATAAGGTGGAGTTAAAAAGAATCACCTGTATAGTGTGTCCTAATGGTTGCAAACTTACTATAATTGAAAAAAATGAAGAACTATTAGTGGAAGGTAATAAGTGCAAAAGAGGCATAGAATTTGGAATTAATGAGATTAAAAATCCATTAAGAAGTATTGCTTCAACAGTAAATACAATATATAAGAAAATGCCAAGACTACCGGTGAGAACTGATGGACTGATTCCAAAGAGTAAAATATTTAATGTAATGAGAGAAATAAGTAAAGTAGTAATAACAAATCATGTTGATATAAATGATGTAATAATTGAAAATGTATTAAATACTGGAGTTAATATAATTTCAACCTCAAGTTTGATTGAGATATTAAAGGAGGAGTATCCGAATGGAGGATAAATATGTTCTCTCCATAGATTGTGGGACACAAAGTGTAAGAGCGTTGATATTTAATGGATTAGGTACATTAGTAGCTAAAGAGAAGCTAGATTTTCAACCATACTTTTCAAATAGACCAGGATGGGCAGAACAAGATCCAGAGATTTGGTGGCAAGGTGTATGTCATGTATGTACAGCACTAAAAGAGAATAATTCTGCTTTTTTCAATGAAATACTTGCAGTATCAGTAACAACACAAAGAGATACAGGTATAAATGTAGATAAAAATGGGGAAGCATTAAGACCTGCAATAATATGGTTAGATCAGAGGATGGCAGAGTGTAAAAAACCTATAAGTAAAAAATATGATTTTCTCTTTAGGTTAATTGGAATGAAAAAAGCCATAGAGGTTTCAAGGAAAAAATGTAAAGCAAATTGGATAATGGAAAATCAGCCGGAAATATGGAGAAACACTTATAAGTATTTATTACTTTCAGGATATTTAAATTTTAAATTAACAGGAAATTTTGTAGATTCTATAGCATCTCAGATTGGACATATACCTTTTAATTTTAAAAAGAAAGATTGGCCAAAAGGAAATAAAGATTATAGATGGGAAATTTCGGGAGTTGAAAGAGAAAAACTACCTCAGCTTGTAGAGGTGGGAGAAAGAATTGGGGAAATAAGTCAAGAAGTTGCAAAGGTTACAGGGTTAAAGATTGGAATACCTGTTATTGCAGCAGGATCAGATAAAGGTTGTGAAACCTTAGGTACAGGTTGTAAGAATGAAAAATGGGTAAATTTAAGTTTTGGAACAACAGCTACAGTTCAGACTATGTCAAAAAAATATATAGAGCCTTTAATGTTTATGCCAGCTTATCCAGCTTGCATCCCAGGATATTATAATCCGGAATTTGAAATTTTCAGGGGGTATTGGATGATTAGTTGGTTTAAGAGGGAATTTGCTAGAAAGGAAGCTATGGAAGCTGAAGAAAGAGGTATTTCTTATGAAGAAATATTAAATGAAAGATTAAAGGATGTTCCACCGGGATGCCATGGGTTAATGCTTCAACCATATTGGGGACCAGGTTTAAAATATCCTGAGGCAAAGGGAGCAATTATAGGTTTTGGAGATGTTCATACAAGAAGCCATATTTATCGAGCTATTATTGAAGGAATAAATTATGGATTATTAGATGGAATAGAAAAAATAGAAAGAAAGACTAAGGAAAAAGTGAAGTATGTAATGGTTTCAGGAGGCGGATCTCAAAGTGATACTATTTGTCAAATAACTGCCAGTATGCTAAATAGAAAGGTTTATAAAACTACCACCCATGAGACGTCAGGATTAGGAGCAGCTATTATAACTTTTGTAGCTTTAGGAATGTATGTAACTTACAATGAAGCTATTGAGAAAATGGTTCATTACAAAAAAATATTTACTCCAGAAAAAGAATATACAGAAATATATTCAAAACTTTTTAAGAAAGTTTACAAGAGAATATATAGAAGACTTAAATCACTATATTCAGATATTGGAAAGATAACAAATTATCCAGATATTTAATTGTATATGGGGGAATTATATATGAATAAAAATGAAGATATTTTCACACCAAATTGGTATGAAGATTTGCCACCAGAAGGATCCTATAGATCTATTTTAAAATGGGGAAACCCTAAGGAATTTAAACATCCCAATCCTAGATTATACACTTTGATGAAGAAAACCTTTGAAATGACTGATGATGATTTTAAAACACCTCAAAAAATGGGTTTAGAAAAGGTTAATTTTGAAAAAGAGATTACTTTAGCAGAAGGGCAAATTGCTCACTTTAAACACATAGTAGGAGAAAATAATGTAAGAATGGACCCTTATTCAAGGCTTCAAATAGCTTATGGAAAAACTATGATAGATTCAATGAGACTTAGAGAAGGTATCGTTGAAAATATTCCTGATATAGTAATACATCCAAGAAGCAAAGAAGATATAAAAGAAATAGTTGAGTACTGTAATGAAGAGAAAATACCAGTGTATGTTTACGGAGGAGGTTCATCTGTAACTAGAGGCGTTGAGTGTGTAAAAGGTGGAGTATCCTTAGATATGAGAGTTCATATGAATAAGGTAGTTAACTTTAATGAAATAAATCAAACAATAACTGTAGAAGCTGGTATGTCAGGTCCGAAACTAGAAGAAACATTAAATAAAGCAAAGGAACTCTTTGGTGCAAAGAGGGCATATACCTGTGGGCATTTCCCTCAATCCTTTGAATATTCGGTAGTCGGAGGCTGGGTTGTAACTAGAGGAGCAGGTCAGAATTCAACCTACTTTGGAAAGATTGAGGATATGGTTATATGTCAAGAGTATATCACGCCGGCTGGAGAAATAAAAACTGATGAATATCCTGCATTAGCTACAGGACCATCCATCGATGAAATCATGATGGGAAGTGAAGGTGCCTATGGAATATTAGTTTCTGCAACTCTTAAGATTTTTAGATACATGCCAGAAAATCAAAGGAGATTTAGTTATATATTCAAGAACTGGGAAGATGCTAGAAATGCAGCAAGAGAGATTATGCAAGGGCAATTTGGATTTCCATCAGTATTTAGATTATCAGACCCAGAAGAAACTGATGTTATGATGAAACTCTATGGCGTAGAAGGAACAATTATTGATAAAATAATGACTGTAAGAGGATATAAGCCAAATGAGAGATGTATGTTTTTAGGATTTACAGATGGAGAAACATGTTTTACAAAGGTAGTAAGGAAAAAGGTTCATAAGATATGTAAAGCGTATGGAGCTATGTCGACAACAGGATATGTAACTAAGGCATGGGAGCACGGAAGGTTTAGAGATCCATATTTAAGAGAAGATTTACAGGATTATGGTATTATGACTGATACCCTTGAATGTTCAGTTAATTGGGAGAATATGGATTACGTTCATAAGGGAGTAAGAGCTTATTGCAAAAGTAGACCAAATACAATTTGTATGACACATATGTCTCATGTTTATCCACAAGGTGCAAATCTGTACTTTATTTTTATAGCTAAAATGAATAAAATAGATGAGTATTTAGAATATCAATATGGAATACTTGATAATATTCAGAAGTATGGAGCTGCGATGAGTCATCACCATGGAATAGGAAAGATGACAGCCCCTTGGCTTGAAGGTCAAATAGGTAAAAATCAAATGGAGGTATTCAAGGTATTAAAAAGTCATTTTGATCCAAATAATATTATGAATCCAGGTGGAACATTAGGTCTTGATTTATCTGATGATAAGAAAAGAATGGTAAAGTAAAAGGATGAAGTAAAATTTAGCTTTAGTGTACCCATAATTGTACTAAAATTTTAAAAAAATAGGTAGAAAAGCATTCTTTATTACTTTTATATTTTTAAAGAAGATATTTAAATTGTAACACAAGTTTTTTCAATCCATAATATAATAACAACACAGTATGTTATTATATGGAGGAATAATAGTGAAAGAATTTTTAAGTGTTGAAGGAGTAGTTAAAAGTATAGAAGTGATGAAAACATCAGTAAATGACACATCGGCATGTACAATGATAATGTCAGTAAGAGGAAGAAGAGATGATGATTTTAACTTAGTAGTTAGCCGAGATACTTACTTTGTAGACCATGTTAATATAAGACCTGGCGATTATATAATTGGATTTTATGATGCATTGGCACCTGTTCCATTAATATTTCCACCCCAGTATAGAGCTATTGTTATAGCCAGAAAATCAAAAAAAGAAAATGTCAAAGTGTCTCATTTCAATAGAAGATTAGTCAGTAGAGATGATTCACTTAGACTTAATATTAGTAATAGAACACAAATATTACTTGAAAATGGCCAGAGCTTTTTGGGCAATATAGAAAATAGAAATCTTGTGGTTGTATATGGAATGAGTACCAAGAGTATACCTGCAATTACAACACCATCACAAATTATAGTTTTATGTGATAATTAGATATTTTATAAATAAGTTTGCCTAGTATGAATAATTATAATACTAGGCAATTTTATTATATTAAATAGAAGCATAATAATTTTATAAATTAAGCGATAATTCTTAAATTTATCTGAAAGCTTCTTTAACTATTTTAACAATGTTTGGAATAACGTCATCTACAATTATTTTTCCCCTTGCAGCTGAAGAGGATTTAGCTGATGCAAGTATTCCAGTTTCGGGAACGATATCTTTTTCTATAGGATATCTAAAATAAGTTGCTGGACTAGCATTTTCAGTATCTAATATTTTATCTTCTCTAACAAGCTCTGGTGCAAAGTACATCATTAATGAAGTCTCTGTAACGGCAGCATGTTCTAAAGCCCATCCTGGGAATGGTACTTCATCAAAAACTTTATCAATAACATCAGGTGACATTGGATCCCACCAGTTAGTAAGAAGAAGCTTTACCTTGTCTCCATATTTTGCAGAACATAGATCCATAGCTTCTACAATAAATGCTTCGTTTTCAAAGTGAGCACTTAAAATAAATATTTTTGTAAATCCATCACGAACAAATTCATCAACAATATCCATTACTAAGGCTTGTAATGTAGCACCATTTAAGTCAATAGTCCCTGGAAATAATGGACCACCACCACTTAATGGTTTTGATTTATATCCATAAGAAATTGTTGGAGCAACTACTCCATTTATTTTTTCAGCTATGCGATAAGCAAACTCTCTTGCTAATACAGAATCTACACAGGTAGGTAAGTGAGGGCCATGTTGCTCTGTAGCACCTATTGGTAATATAATTACATCATCTTTTTTCTTTGCAAACTCTTGCCATGTCATATTTTCCATTTTAACATTTTCATACATAATTAATGTCTCCTATTCTTAAGTGTAATAAAGTTTTTTGATAAGTATTTATATAATAAAAATAAAGTTTACATAATATTATTGTAACATAAGTATGCTTTTACATAATAACCATATTATAAACAAAAATATAAATAGAACTATTAAAATACTAGCATAAGTATTATTTTATATAGGATAGCATAGTAGTGATTTTTAAATTGATTATGATATAATAATTATACTATTAAAGGAAAATAGAGTAATTCATCCTATGAAAATGATTAGGTTTAATTAGGGTGAAAATTAGTTAAAGTTGCATTAATTGATATTGTAATGATTAAACAAGTTTGTGTAAATTATTAATAAGTATATGAATAAAATATAGGATTTAGGGGGAAAAGATATGGAACAGGTTTTTATTGCCTTTGCATTAACGTTATTTGCAGGGCTATGTACAGGAATTGGAAGTGCTCTTGCGTTTTTTGCTAAAAAGACCAATACAAAATTTTTATCAATTAGTTTAGGATTTTCTGCAGGAGTTATGATATATGTTTCTATGATAGAAATTTTTGTTGAAGCTAGGAACTTATTATCCGTTGAACTTGGATTTAAATTGGGTTCTTGGGTTACAGTAGGAGCTTTCTTTTTTGGTATGTTAATTATAGCGATTATTGACAAAATTATACCAAGTGGTGAAAATCCTCATGATATTTATAAAATTGAAGAATTAGAGGGAACGGAAAATGAAAATTTAAAAGATACATCAAAAGATAATAAGAAATTGCTTAGAATGGGATTACTTACAGCACTAGCGGTGGCTATTCATAACTTTCCAGAAGGATTGGCTACTTTTATTTCTGCATTACAAGAACCATCAATAGCCATACCTATAACAATTGCTATTGCTATTCATAATATTCCTGAGGGTATCGCAGTGTCAGTTCCAGTATTTTATGCTACAGGTAGTAGAAAGAAAGCCTTTCTATATTCTTTTCTATCTGGACTGTCAGAGCCTCTAGGTGCTATTATTGGTTATTTAGTGCTAATGCCATTTATTAACAATGTTACTCTTGGAATTATTTTTGCTATAGTTGCTGGTATTATGATATTCATTTCTCTTGATGAATTACTTCCATCGGCAAGAGAATATGGTGAACATCATTTATCTATCTATGGACTAGTAGCGGGAATGGCTGTAATGGCAATTAGCTTATTACTTTTCATTTAAGTAAAAGGATGGTGTTGTAAGTTGCTTGAAAAAAATAGAATTGGATATGCATGTACACCTGCATCTATTCCATATAAAACTTCAAGAAGCTTTTTATTAAAAAATTTTAGTGATAATGTTTTTAATCAGTGTGTTAGAAGTAACATTGATGATTTAATGAATATATTAAAGTGGAATGTAGAAAATGCAATATATTTATTTAGGATAAGTTCAGATATAATTCCCTTTGGTAGTCACCCCATTAATAACCTAAAGTGGTGGGAGACCTATAATAAAGAACTTACAGAGTGTGGAGAATTTATAAAAAATAATAATATTAGGGTTTCTATGCATCCTGGTCAATATACAGTTCTAAATTCTCCTAATGAGGAAGTTGTTGAGAAAAGTATTATGGATCTAGAGTATCATTGCAAATTTTTAGATAGTTTAGGTGTGGACTATTCTAACAAAATTATACTTCATGTTGGAGGGGTATATGGAGATAAAATTTCTGCCATGGAACGATTTAAGCATAATTTTAATAGACTATCAAACTCTTTGAAAAAAAGATTGGTAATTGAGAATGATGATAAGAGTTATACCATAGAAGATGTATTAAATATTTGTAATGATATTAAAATACCAGCAGTGTTTGATAATCTTCATCATCAGCTCAATCCTTGTTCTTTAGAGTGGAAGGATATTTTATACTCTGTTAAAAATACATGGAAGGTTGAAGATGGTCCAGTAAAATTCCATTATTCTGATAGGGATATAAGTAAAAAAGGAGGAGCTCATTCTAAGTTTGTTGTTACTAGTAATTTTTTAGATTATATGAAAAGTATTTCAGAAATTAATTCAGATATTATGCTTGAAGTTAAGGATAAGGAAATATCAACAATCAAGTGTATTTGCACTCTTAATGAGGACTTACCAATTTCAATAAGGACAGAGCAATGGGCGAAGTATAAGTATTCTTTAATGGAAAAGGATTATTTTTATTATAAAAAATGTAGTAGCTTAGTAAATTCTCCTATACCAATGAGAGAAGTGTATATGTATATAGATCAGTGTTTAGAAAAACCTTTTAGTAGAGGAAATTTTATTAACACAGCACAACATGTTTATGGATATATAAAAGATAAAGCAACATTAAAAGAAAAGAACAGATTTAATGAACTTTTAAAAAATCCAGATGAAAATAATATTAAGGTAAAAACTTTGTTAAAGAAACTAAGTGAAAAATATGGAGTGGATTATATTAATAACTCTTATTATTTTATATATTAGATTTAGTTCTAGGTATACATTTTATCCATGGTGATATAAAACAAATACTAAAATAATAAATTTATTGTTTTAAGTATATATTTCTTAAGGGGTGGGAGTGTAAGAATGGATAATTATACGGAATTAATTACAAAAGCATGGAATGAATTTGTGAAATACGGTATAGATAATAAAAAAGTTAAAAAAGATATAAGAGATTCATGGATAAGATGTAAAGAGTATAATGTAGACTATATGGATGGAAGAGGTGTTGAGAAATATAAAGCTCCTGTAGGAATTAAAGTTAAAGAGAATATAGATTTAGTTTCAGTAGCACATTCTATAATGGAGAATTTGTATAACACCATATCAGGTTCAGGCTTTGCTTTATTCCTTGCAGATAAAGATGGATATATAATAGATGTTATTGGTGACGATAGTATTTTAGAAAAAGCCAGGGATTTAAGATTTACAAAGGGAGCCTTATGGTCAGAAAAAGCAGTAGGAACTAATGCTATAGGAACCTGCTTATATCTTAATAAACCAATACAAACTATTGGGGCTGAGCATTATGGTATACAACAACATTCTTGGACGTGTTCATCAGCACCTATACATGATAGTGATGGGAAAATAATAGGGTGTATAAATATGTCTGGCATATGCAAGGATGCACATCTGCATACTTTAGGAATAGTTATTGCAGCAGCTGAATCCATAAAGAAACAGTTAGAACTTATATTATCCTATAATTTATTAAATATAACTTTTGATTCCATTGTAGAGGGAATGATAGTAATAGATGAAAAATTTAATATTAAGAGAGTGAATCATAGAGCAGAAAATATTTTAGATATGAATCAAGATGAAATATTTGAAATAAATATAAAAGAAGCTCTAGGTAATTTAAATTTTGATTACATTATAGAAAATTATGAGGAAGCGTATAATAACATAGAATGTGACTTTAATATTAAGAATAAAAGAATAAAATGTATATTAAATGTTGTACCCATGAATGTTAATAATAGGTCTATGGGAGTAGTTATAACTTTTAGAGAAAGTAAATCTGTACATAGGTTTGTAAATAAAGTGGTAGGATATAAGGCTAACTATAAGTTTAAAGACATTGTAACTAGTAACGATCAAATGATAAATATGATAAATTTTGCAAAAAGGGCGTCAAGAAGTGATTGCAATATATTAATAGAAGGACCTAGCGGCACGGGAAAAGAACTGGTAGCTCAAGCTATACATAATTATAGTGAAAGAAGTAATGGCCCTTTTGTAGCTGTAAACTGTGCTTCAATTCCTAGAGATCTAATGGAAAGTGAATTTTTTGGTTATGATAAGGGCGCTTTTACTGGAGCTGCTAAAGAGGGACATCCAGGGAAATTTGAATTAGCAGATGGTGGAACAATTTTCTTAGATGAATTAGGAGAACTTCCTTTAGGTATGCAATCGAAATTATTAAGAGTTTTAGATAACAATACCATAGTTAGAGTAGGCGGAAATTACGAAAAGAAATTAGATGTAAGAATAATAGGAGCAACTAATAAAGAGTTAAAAGAAGAGGTAAGTAAAAAAACTTTTAGAGAAGATTTGTATTACAGGTTAAATGTAATGAATATAAAAACCATCCCTTTGAACGAAAGAAAGGAAGATATAGAGACACTAGCAAGACACTTTGTTAATAGTCTTAATTTTAAAAATAAAGATAAATATAAACTAATAACAACAGATTATATAAATGAACTAAAAAAACATGATTGGCCTGGAAATGTAAGAGAACTTAGAAATGCTATAGAAAGGGATTATTATTCTAGTGAAAAGGATATAATTTGTGTACAATCTTTGGAAAAGTCACAAATAATAGAAGCTAATTTTAATAATGAGAAAGCAAGTGATGTAGATGAAATAGTACCTATAGATATTTTAGAAAGAGAAAGTATAATAAAAGCTATTAACTCTTGCGGAGGTAACATATTAAAGTCTGCGGAAATGCTAGGAATAAGTAGAGCTACTATTTATAGAAAGATAAAAAAATATAACATAAAAAACCTATAAATTACTTTGTTTTTTTATTATCAATGATTAGAATCATATATGTATCAAAATGAGAATTAAATATAAAAAATCTCAAGATGAGACACTGAGGTGTGTATCATTTTGAGATTTTTTTATTTACCATATAAATTAAATTTTTATATAGGATTTATAATAAATTTAATTAGAAATATAGAATGGGACTTAGTGTAGTCATTTACATAGCTATAAGTAAAATAGGAAAAATAATGTCTAAAAAAGTATTTTAAGTAATGATTTTGGCATAAGACTTGCATGATAAATATGTGAGAATATTAACAATGTACTAGATTATTATTTTTTAGGAGGTATTTTTATTATGAAAGCAGCATTATGGTATGCTAAGAAAGATATTAGGGTTGAAGAGGTAGATGAACCAAAGGTTACTAAAGGAAATATAAAAATTAAAGTTAAATGGTGTGGAATATGTGGTTCAGATTTGCATGAATATTTAGGAGGACCTATTTTCATACCTGTTGGACAACCTCATCCTTTAAGTGGGAATATAGCACCAGTAGTTCTAGGGCATGAATTTTCAGGGGAAGTTGTAGAAGTAGGAGAAGGAGTAACAAAATTTCAAATAGGTGATAGAGTTATTGTAGAACCTATAGTAGCTTGTGGAGAATGTCCAGCATGTAGAGAAGGTAAATACAATCTATGCTCTTCCTTAGGATTTCACGGACTTTGTGGTAGTGGTGGAGGACTTGCAGAATATACTGTATTTCCAGAAGAATATGTGCATAAAATGCCAGAGGGGATGACTTATGAACAAGGAGCTTTAGTAGAACCAATGGCGGTAGCACTTCATTCTATTAGAATTGCTAATTTTAAAACAGGAGATACTGCTATTGTACTTGGTTCAGGCCCAATAGGACTTGCAACTATTGAATGCTTAAAAGCAGCAGGAGCAAAACTAGTAGTAGTGTTGCAAAGAAAATCAATAAGACAGGAATATGCAAAGAGGGCAGGAGCAGATGTTGTTCTTGATCCAAATGAAGTTGATATAGCTATGGAGGTTAAAAAACTTACTGGTGGAACAGGTGTAGATGTGGCCTTTGAAACTACAGGAGCAAAGATAGGCTTTGATATAGGCATAGATAGTCTAAAATATGAAGGAACTATGGTAATAACAAGTATTTGGGAAGATGAAATAAACTTTAACCCTAATGTCTTAGTATTTTCTGAAAAGAAAATAGTAGGAACTTTAGCCTATAGACATGAGTTTCCAGCAACAATTGCGCAAATGAGCGATGGAAGAATTAAGGCAGAAGGATATATAACTAAGAAAATAGCACTTGAAGATATAGTTGAAGAAGGATTTGGAGCTTTGACAGGTCCTGAAAAGAAAAAACATGTGAAAATTCTTGTAACTCCAGATAAAGCTCTTTTAAATAAATAAGAAATCAGAGAAAATGTAGAGATACAAAATGAGTATGGAATAAAATGGCGAAAGCCTAAGGAAACAAATTATCCTTAGGCTTTTAAATTTTTTATTTTAATAAAATTACTTATTGATGTTTGTTAATATCCAAGTTCATTCTCTTAAATAGAATATTGTTTTCAAGATGAATATGCTGGAATAAATCACTCTCTAGTTCTTCAATAATTTTAAAAGTTACAACATAGGTGTTACAACCGTCATTAGGAACTTTGAAATCATTTGTAATTTTTCTAAGTTCTTTTAGAATATCTCCAGCACCTTCATGCTCATCCTCGGTTTCATTAATTACTTCATTAATTTTTTGAAGTTGATTAACACTTGGATTTTTATCATATTCTTTAATTAATGGGAAAAGAATTTGTTCTTCTTTAAGCAAATGTTGTTCTAACTCAGTTTTAAGCATTGAAAAGAGCTTATGGACTCTAAATAGTACGTTATGGTTTATACCATGAACTCTCATTATTTTTGTTGTTAACTCTCCTAATTCAGGAAGTACTCTCTTAGTATAGGCATGATGAGTATTTTCAATATGGTCAATTAATTCACTTGATGTCAATGCCCTAAAATCTATGAATACTTCTTTTGTATTATTACTTTCTTCAAAAATCTCATTTATTTTATTTAATATTAGATTTTCATCAAGATGTAATTCATAGAGTACATCTTCAAGGGGTCTATTACCTCCACAGCAAAAATCAATTTTATATTGTTTGAAAATTTCACTAGCCTTAGGCATAATTGAAACAATTTCTCCTACGGTTTGAGAACTATTAAATTTATTCATATATATTCCTCCAATACAGTGTTATTTAAAGATTTCTTGTTTATAACTCTATAATATATTAGTTATATAAAATATTCTGTGACTGGAGTCATAGTTTTAAAACAAACTATCTAATTATTTTTATTTTTTAATTCATTAAAGCATCTATATCTCGTATCAAAATCTGTTTATTTCCTATCATATCAATGACACCTTCATCTTGTAGTACGCTTAATTTCCTACTAACCGTTTCTCTAGCAGTACCTATATAATTAGCTATTCCTTCACGGCTTAATGGGAGCTCTACAATAACACCATTAGGATGTTTTTTACCATACCTTTCTGCAAAATCAAGAAGTAGTGAATTTATACGCCACTCTATGTTTTTAGTACCCATATTTTGCACTGAGCTCTCTATTTTATCCATTCGACTACATAATTCTTCTATGATTTTAATCCCTATTTTAGGATAATTAATTAAAAGATTTTGAAAGTCATTTTTATTTATCATGCAAATATAAGTAGTTTCTAATGCTTCAACATTATAGGTGGATTGTTGATTATTTAAGAGATTTTTTTCACCAAAGAAGTCACCGTGATCAAATATATATAGAATCTGTTCTTTACCTTCGATAGTATAACGAAATACTTTTACCTTGCCTTTATCTATAATAATTAAATTTTCTAAATAACTCTCTTCCATTATAATTAGCTCACCTTTTTCATATTTTCTTTTTACAATTAAGGTAGCTACCTTACTTAATTCTTCAGAAGATAAACTTGAGAAAATTGGAACTCTTTCTACACATAATTTATGAAGACAATTTTCACAATTACATTTTTTATATTCAGTCATGAATAATCACATCCTTATTTATGAGATGATAAGTTATTTTAAATAATATAACTCTGAATTTCTTTAAAATTAATATATCATTAAAATATTCAAAAGTGAATATTGGGTTTTAAATTTAGATTTTAGCAAATTAGGAACAGCTTAAATTTTAAAGTCTTGATATAATAAAGATACCCTAGGGAAAAGGTCGTGATAAAAGTGAACTACAGTAAGGATATTGATAGGTGTATTGAATTTATAGAAAATAATATTAAGGAAGCTATTACTGTGAGTGAAGTTGCTGAATATGTGGGGTATTCTGTAAACCACTTTTGTAGAGTTTTTACTTTATGTAAAGGTATATCTATAATGGAGTACCTTAGAAAACGTAAGCTATCATTAGCAGCATTAGAACTATTTAAAGGAAGAAAAATTATTGATATTGCCCTTGAATATGGATTTGAAACACCGAGTGGATTTTCAAAGTCCTTTCGGAAAGCTTTTGGATATAGTCCAACACAATATATAGCTAGAATGGATGGATACTTTAATAAGGGAATAACATTTAAAATTGGAGGTTATATTATGAAGCCTATTATTGTTAAAAAGCCAGCTTTTAAGGTAGCTGGATATGGAATAAATACTAATATTGGAGGAACAAGTTATACAAAGGATATTGCATCCTTTTGGAGCAATTATGATGGAGAAAATTTAGAAACAAAGATGTATGAAATCTTAAATCCTCCTAATCATGGGGAAGTTGGTCTATGCGTTCCAACTGATAAAGGGGGAAATGTATGCTATCTTTTAGGAGTCATTGTTGAGGATTTCTCTAAAGTTACAGAGGATATGATTACAGTGGAAGTACCAGAGGCGGAGTATGCAGTATTTACAACTCCTCCAGTGGATGTTACTGTAGACCCTAACCAAGATAAGTTTTCAGAAGTGATTAAAGAAACTTGGAAATATATATTTGAAGAATGGTTTAAAGATAGTGGATATATCTATGACGAAGATAAATTAGATTTTGAATTTTATGATGAGCGTTGTCATTATCGAACAGATACGATTATGGAAATTTATGTTCCAGTAAAAAGGCTACTTGAAAATTAGTTAAATATTAAAGTACAGGCTAAACTTTTGGTGAAAATCAGAAAAGAATTTTGAATTAGAGCCTATGAAAAATAATAAATATAATACTTGATAAATGAGAGAGCATTGCTATATAAAGAGCATGCTCTCTAATTTTTATGTACTTGTTAATAATACCTAATGTATTTTTAGCCTAGACTAAGGGGAAATATTTATATTAAGATTGTAAACTATTAATTAATATATTGGTTGACAATAAAGAAATTCTTAATTATAATCACACTATAAAGTAAATATTTTAAGGAGAGAATTATGAAAACTACCAAGAATACGAGAAATTTGATTTTAGTAGCTATGTTTGCAGCCTTAACTGCTATTGGTGCATTTATTAAAATACCAATACCTTATGTGCCTTTTACTCTTCAATACTTATTTTGTGCTTTAGCAGGAGTTATCTTAGGATCTAAACTCGGCGCACTATCCCAAATAATTTATGTTATGGTTGGACTTGCAGGTGTACCAGTATTTACTGAAGGGGGAGGGCTTAGCTATGTATTTAAACCTACCTTTGGATATCTTATAGGATTTATAGTGGCAGCTTATGTCATAGGAAAGATAAGAGAAAAGATTAAGGAATTAAGTTTTATTAAAGCTATGGGGATGCTTTTAGCTGGACTATTTTTTATTTATTTATTTGGAGTTATATATCTTTATGTTAGCTATAACTTATATCTAGGACAACCTATGTCACTATATTTTGCATTTTTTAATGGCTTTGTACTATGCATATCTGGAGATTTGATTTTAACAGCCTTTGCAGCTTATGTAGCAATAAAAATAGTACCTATATTTAAAAGGTTTGGATACATTTAATAAAAGTGAAAGAAGGCTTGAAGTATGAAAAGTTTTATTAAGGATTTAGAGATAAGAATTTTATCAGGTGAATACATAAATTTTCAAGAAGCAATGGCATTAACAGAGCTTAGAAATAATGAGGAGATTGAACAATTATGTCTTAGTGCTAATAATATAAGAAAAACTTTTTGTGGTAATAAGGTAGATCTTTGCTCTATCATGAATGCAAAATCAGGTAGATGTTCTGAAGATTGTAAATTTTGTGCGCAATCTGTTCATTATAATACTAATGCAGAAGTCTATGATTTAGCTTCAAAGGAAGTAGCATTAAAGTTAGCAAAGGAAAATGAATCAGAGGGAGTAAATAGATTCTCTTTAGTTACTAGTGGTAGAGGGATTACAAGTAGTGATTTTGAGAAAGT
The DNA here is from genome assembly GCF_052067195.1 of Clostridium sulfidigenes. Classification (NCBI taxonomy): domain Bacteria; kingdom Bacillati; phylum Bacillota; class Clostridia; order Eubacteriales; family Clostridiaceae; genus Clostridium; species Clostridium sulfidigenes. The sequence continues at coordinate 304,673 of NZ_JBQHQR010000003.1, forward strand.
TTTAGATATATATGAAAAACTTAATAGAGAACTAAAGATGAAATTATGTGCCTCTTTAGGAATACTTGAGTACGATAAGCTACTTAAGTTAAAGGAAAGAGGAATAACTATGTATCATCACAACTTAGAAACAAGTAGGGAATTTTATAAGGAAATATGTACAACTCATAGTTATGAAGAAAGAATAGATACCATAAAAGCTGCACAGAAGGCAGGTATACCTGTATGTTCAGGAGGAATTATTGGACTTGGTGAAAGTTGGGTTGATAGAATTAATCTTGCTTTTCAATTGAAAGAATTAAAGATTATGTCTATTCCGGTGAATGTACTTAATCCTGTAAAAGGTACGCCTCTTGAAGATTCTAAAAATTTAAGTCAAAAGGATATTTTAAAGACCATTGCTATTTTTAGGTTTATAAACCCTAAAGCTTTAATCAGATTAGCTGGTGGTAGAAATCTCATTAGGGATTTGGGGAAGGAATGCTTTAACTCAGGTGCAAATGCTACTATTACTGGAAATTATTTAACCACTTCTGGTAATAAAATATGTGATGATAAGAAAATGATAAGTGAGCTAAAGTTGGAGGTTAGAAGTAATGGCTAAGGGGATATTTATAGTTGGAACGGATACAGATGTAGGAAAAACTGTTATAACTGCAGGACTGATTCATGTCCTTAGAAGTAAAGGGCACAGAGCAACATATTTTAAGGGAGCTTTAAGTGGGGCTATAGAAAAAGGTGATAAACTAATTCCTGGAGATACTGACTTAGTAAGTCAGGTTAGTGGATTAAAGGAACCTTATGAAAATATAACTCCATATATATTTAAGACAGCGATATCTCCACATTTAGCTGCCCAAATAGAAGATAAACCTATAGATCTAAATATTATAAAGGCTAAATTTGAGAAGCTAAAAGAAAAATATGATTTTATAATTGCAGAAGGTAGTGGTGGTATAATATGTCCTCTAATAAATCGAGATGAAGAAATATATACACTAGGTGACCTTATTAAGGATTTAAATATGAGTACCGTGGTTGTAGCTAGAGGTGGAGTGGGAACAATAAATCATTCAGTACTTACTGTGAAATATATGGAGTCCATGGGAATCAAAGTAAAAGGAATTATTATAAATAATTATGAAGACAATTATATAATTAAAGACAATATTAAGGTTATTGAAAAACTTACTGGAATTTCTATTGTAGGTAAATTTAAAACTATAGATAACTTGGATAAAGGTAATATAGATAATATAAGAACTGCTGCATCAAGGATTTTTAATGATAAAAGTATTATAGAATGGATGGAAGAATTGTAGTAAAGGGTAGGTGTTTATATGAAGGATTATGTAAAAAGAGATTTAGAATATATATGGCATCCTTGTGCACAGATGAAGGATTACGAAGAGCTTAATCCTATAGTTATTGAAAGAGGAGAAGGTGTTTGGCTTTATGATATTAATGGAAACAAGTATTTAGATTGTATATCATCTTGGTGGACAAATACCCTAGGTCATAGCAATAAAAGATTAAATAAAGCCATAAAGAATCAAATTGATGAAATAGAACATGTTATCTTTGCTAATTTTTCAAATAAACCGGCTATTGACTTAGCAGAAAAGTTAGTAAGCATAACACCAGAAGGATTAAATAAAGTATTTTATTCAGATAATGGATCTTCTGCAGTGGAAATAGCTTTAAAGATGAGTTTTCACTATAATATGCAAAGAAATAAAACTAAAAAGAAGAAATTTGTAGCTTTAAGTGATGCCTATCATGGAGAAACTTTAGGTGCTCTATCTGTGTGTGATATTGATACCTTTAATATGATATATAAACCCTTGCTTTTAGATACTCTTAGGATTAATGGACCAGATTGTTATAGGTGTAAATATGGCTGTACTAGAGATAAATGTAGTGCTGAATGCTTTGAAGCTATGGAAAAATGTTTAGTTAAAAATCATGAAGAGATAAGTGCTGTAATAGTTGAACCAATGGTTCAAGGTGCAGCAGGAATGAAAATTTATTCACCTTTTTATCTAAAAAAACTTCGTAATCTTTGTGATAAGTATGATGTACATTTGATAGTAGACGAAATTGCCATGGGATTTGGAAGAACAGGAGAGATGTTTGCATGTAATCATGCAGATATAAGTCCAGATTTTATGTGCCTTTCAAAGGGTATTTCTGCAGGATATATGCCAATGTCTGTAGTTATGACTACTAATGAAATATATAATTGTTTTTATGGTGATTATTCAGAAAGAAAATCTTTTTTACATAGTCATACCTATGCAGGAAATGCTATGGCTTGTGCTATTGCTTTAGAAAATCTAAAAATATTTGAAGAAGAAAATATAATAGAAAATAATAAAGTTAAGGGAAGATTAATAGAAAAACTTACAATAGAAAGAGCAAAGAATTGTAGTCATATAGGAGAAGTAAGAAGTATAGGCATGATAACTGCTATTGAAATAGTAAAGGATAGAGATACCAAGGAGAGATATTCTTGGCAAAGTAGAGTAGGTTATGAGATTTATAAAATAGCATTGAAGAAAGGGTTACTATTAAGAGCTATAGGTGATGTACTTTATTTCATACCTCCTTATGTAATAAGTAAAGATGAAATAGAATTTATGATAGATATTTGCTTTGAAAGTATAGAAGAATATTTTAAGTATAATTTTAAAATAGAATAACAGTAAAATAAATATGTAAATATTAAACTAGTATTATATATAGATATTTAACTATTAAACTAGTTAAATAGTTGTTCTGTTTATGCGGGTTTCAGGGGTGTTTATAGGCATATAAAAAATACAAAGAGTATGGGGGCATTAGGGGCATACTCTTTGTATTTTTTTTGTACTTTACGATGTTTTTATCTTTAGTTTATTTAATTTATGTTTTTATCTTTAGTTTGTTTAAATTATATTTTTATCTTTAGTTATATAAGTAATATATATAAAAACTATTATTAGTTTTTATTTGATTTTTCATTACCTTTTTTTCCTGGATTTTCAGGTTTGTTAGGTGTTTTTTCTTTAGATTTCTCAGGCTTGTTAGGTATTTTTTCTTTAGATTTTTCAGTATTGTTGTTATTTTTTTTCTCAGTTACTTCAGATTTTTTATTAGCTTTATTCTCAGTCTTTTCAAGCTTGTTAGTAGCTTTTTCTATTTTATTCTGAGATTTTTGGCTAGCTCTTTCCTGAGTAGATTTAGTATCATTGGTATTTTCAGCTTCTTTAGTTAGGGCTTTATCAGTTTTTATTTCATCTGCCACTTCTGTACTATCTGTAGTTGATTCTTCAGTAGATTCATCTTCATCAGAAGTTTCAGTTTGTTCTATTTTAGCTTTCTTATTTTCCTTGATAGCACTCATAATTTCTTTAACAGGTTTGTTTAACCACTCTTCAAGAATAATGCTTTCTGGATTTGAAGAACTATTTTGTAGTTTTTCAACTAAATTTAGTTTACCAGGTGTTACACCCAGTTCTTTGGCTTTTTGTACTCGTTCAAATCCAACACTTATAGTTTCAAGGGTAATATCTTCACCTATTTCTTCAATTTCAGTTTCTAAACTTTCTTGTAGTTTTTCAGCAAGTTCATCTGATTTTTCTTGATCTTCACCAGAAGTTGCAATAATAATTCCACCATCAATGTCATTATCAATGCTATTATCAAAATAACCATCTTCACTAATTTGATTAACGGTTTCAGCAACTGCATCTTCAATTTTTTGATTTTCAAGCTTGTTCAATTCAAGTTCATTAAGAATTTCCTGACCATCATCATTAACTGCAGTTACACTAATTACCTTGTCAAAACGATTTAAAGAATATTCAATAGAAGGATTTACATCTAAACTCACATAGGAGTAAGGTGTTTTATAGGCCCATAGTGTTATGCCTCCTACAATTGCAATCATAGCAGTTAAAGCAGAACACATTACCAATTTATTTATATTTTTTAAATTGCTACTTTTCATTTCAATCACCTGTCCAATGATATAATTTTTATCTTTTACTTTTGATATGCAGCCATCTTCAGAAAGGACTGCAGCATAGCCAGCCTTGATTTCTACAACAACAGATTTCATTTATTAATCTCCTCTCTGATGTACCTGAAATAGTAAGCTAGATTTGGATACTCTCCGGATAGTATCTCTACTGCTGCTATTATATATTTTCGGTGACGTTCTAATATTTTTCGGGGTACATTTAAATTTTTTTCAATTATTTTTAATGGTAGTTGTTTTGAACTTTGTAACTCATTAATTAATATTGGGTTATTGAGTAAATATACTACAACTTTTGCACAGGACGATTTTGTCTTTTTTGCTTTAGGTGAACATGTAGATAAATCTAAAAAAGAAAAGCCATAATAGAAAAATACTTCATTTGCAGCTTCAATCTCAAATTTTAGTGTATAATTTTCTTGGTGAATTATCTTTTCTGCTACTGCAAGTCCAAGTGCAATATCTTTATCATTTTCATTTTCGTCTAACTGACAATTAAATATGGCAGGATTTACGGATAATTCTAAGTTATATTTCTTCTGAAGCCTAAGATAATCAATAAGACGCCTACGAATTATAAGCTCGGCAAAACTGAGAAAGTTTCCTTTAATTAATTCGTAGCCTTTAATTGCTTGTACAAATGCCTGAAGTGAAACAGACCATTCATCATCACTTTTAGTTATGTATTTTCGGGTTATTCTTGATGTACATTTCAAAATAAACAATTCATTTTGCTCAATGAAACTATTTAATAGATCCTGATTATTAGCAGCATCTATAGCCATATAATCTATTTCTCTCAACATGGCACCTCCTTATTCTTATTATTCTATCATCTAAAAATTATTAGGTAAACCTTTAGAACTATAAATCGCTAAAGCAAATTTCTGAATTTTAAAATAGATTTTTTAAAAACTTTAAGATATAATATATTTAGGAAAACGAAATATATTATATCTTAAAGGTGGAATATTATGAAGCAAATATTTAAGTATTTAAAACCTTATAGAGTAAACATGCTTATAGGATTTTCAATAAAGTTTACTGGAACTATTGTAGAACTAGCAATTCCATGGATTTTGTCTTATATGATTGATGAAATTATTCCATTAAAGCAGGTATCTCTAATTTTAATTTGGGGTGGAATTATGCTTTTATGTGCCATTTGTGCAGTAACTTTTAATATATTAGCTAACAGAATGGCTTCAAAGGTGGCAAGAGATACCACAGAGCGAGTTAGAAATGATTTATTCTCTAAAATGATATGTCTTTCTGATAGACAAGTGGATGCTTTTACACTACCTTCTTTAATTTCTAGAGCTACCACGGATACTTATAACATCCATCAGATGGTGGGAATGATGCAAAGACTAGGTATTAGAGCTCCAATAATGCTTATTGGTGGAATAATTATAACATTGACATTAGATCCATTACTAACTTTAGTAATGATTTCAGTAATGCCTATTATTTTTATCACTATTATGTACATATCAAAAGTAGGTATCCCTATGTATTCAATTGTTCAGAAAAAAGTAGATGATTTTGTACGTGTAGTTCGTGAAGATGTTACAGGAATTCGTGTAATTAAGGCTTTATCAAAGGAAGAACATGAGAAGGAAAGATTTAATGCTCGGAATGATGCTACAGTAATTCAAGAAAAGAAGAGTGGTATGGTTATGGCTATACTAAATCCAGTAATGAACCTTTGCTTAAATGTGGGGACAGTATTTGTTATTTTGGCTGGAGCTTACAGAGTAAATAGTGGAGCCATTAAACCAGGAGCAATAATTGCATTTTTAACATATGTAACTTTAATATTAAATTCCCTTTTATTTATTTCCAGAGTATTTACTAATTACTCCAAAGCAAGTGCTTCCGCAAAGCGTATCACTGAAATACTAAATGAGAAAGAAGAATTGCCAATTAGGAATATACCAATTATAGATACAGATTATGCTATTGAATTTCAGAATGTCTCTTTTTCTTATAATCATAAAGAAGAAAATGTGAGTAATATAACCTTTGGAGTTAAAAAAGGTGAAACTCTAGGTATTATAGGGGCTACAGGCTCAGGAAAATCTACTTTAATTAAATTATTAATGAGATTTTATGATGTAGATCAGGGTTCTATTTATATAAATGGACAAGATATTAGATCTATTAATATGAAAAAGTTAAGAGAAAAGTTTGGAGTGGTATTTCAAAACGATTTTATAAGCACGGATACAATTTATGAAAACATTAAGTTTGGAAGAACTCTAGAGAATAGTGATATAAGATCAGCAGCAGATTATGCTAAGGCAACTGAGTTTATTGAAGGCAAGGCAGAAGGCTTTAATACTAAAGTTGCAGTAAGAGGTGCAGATTTAAGTGGTGGACAAAAACAAAGAATGCTTATAGCCAGAGCCATAGCAGCACACCCAGAAATATTAATTTTAGATGATTCTTCTAGTGCTTTAGATTATAAGACAGACGCTGTACTAAGAAAAAATCTTACAGAACATTTTAAAGATACTACAACTATAATGATTGCTCAAAGAATTAGTTCGATTTTTAATGCAGACCACATCTGTGTATTAGAAGATGGTTATGTTATAGGGTATGGAACTCATGAAGAACTTATTGAAAGTTGTGATGTATATAAAGAAATTAATAAGTCTCAGATGGGAGAATAAGTTATGGAAATCAAAGTAAAAAGGAGGACATTTTTAATTTATGAAGGATAGAAAAAAGAATACATTAAAAAGAGTAATGTCCTATTTATTTGAATACAAGATATTAATTATCATAGCAATTATATTATCCATAGGTTCTAACGTATTTGCCTTAATTGGTCCAATGTTATCAGGTTATGCTATAGATAATATTAATGTTGGAAGAGGGGCAGTAAATTTTTCTAAGATATATTATTACTGTGGACTTATGATTGGATTCTATATTTTATCTTCTATTTTAGCTTATATTTTATCAGTACTTATGCTAGAAATTAGCAAGAGAATATCCTATAGACTAAGAAAAGATTTATTTGATAGATTATTATCTCTTCCAGTAGGATATTTTGATACCCATGCAACAGGAGATATCATAAGCAAAATTTCCTATGATGTGGATACTTTAAATTCTACCTTAACATCTGATTTAGTGAGCATTTGCTCAAGTATAATTACTGTGATTATATCCTTTGGGTCTATGGTTATGATATCTGAAAAGTTAGTTTTAGTATTTGTATTTACAGTTCCTATGTCTATTATACTTACTAAAAGAATAACTAGGGTAACAAGACCAATGTTTCGTAATCGTTCAAGAAAATTAGGGGAACTTAATGGAATGGTAGAGGAGTTTGTATCAGGTCAAAAGACTTTAAAGGCTTATCATCAAGAAGAAAACACAAAGAAAAAATTTGCAAGTAAAAATGAAGAAGCAGTAAATGCTTATTATCGTGCTGATTATTATGGTTCTATGGTTGGTCCTTCAGTTAACTTTATGAATAATTTATCACTAACTCTTATCAGTATTTTTGGTGCTATTATGTATCTTTTTGGACAAATGACTTTAGGAAACATATCTTCCTTTGTACTGTATTCTAGAAAATTTTCAGGACCTATTAATGAAGCGGCTAATATCATGGGAGAATTTCAATCCTCCCTTTCTGCTGCTGAAAGAATTTTTCAATTAATGGATGAGCTATCAGAGGTAGGAGATAAAGCAGGAGCCAAAGAGCTTGTGGATATGGAAGGAAATGTGAAGGTAGAGAATATTTCCTTTGGATATAATAAGAATAAGATTATTCTTAAGAATCTTAGTATGAATGTACCTGCTGGAAGTATGATTGCTATAGTAGGCCCTACAGGAGCAGGAAAAACTACTTTAATTAATCTTCTCATGAGATTCTATGATGTTAATGAAGGGGAGATTAAGGTAGATGAAAATTCAATATCACAGGTTACACGTAAGAGTTTAAGAAAAGCTTATGCTATGGTACTTCAAGATACATGGCTATTTGAAGGAAGTATATTTGAAAATATTGCTTATGGTAATGAAAATGCAACTATGGAAGATGTTGTAGAAGCAGCTAAGGCAGCTAAAATTCATTCATATATAAAAAGACTTCCTAAGGGCTATGATACAGTAATTACTGATGATGGAGCTAATGTATCTAAAGGACAAAAACAACTGCTAACCATAGCAAGGGCTATGCTTTTGGATGCAAAGATGCTTATTTTAGATGAAGCAACTTCTAATGTTGATACTAGAACGGAAGTTCAAATTCAAAAGGCTATGAGAAATTTAATGAAGGATAAAACCTGCTTTGTAATTGCACATAGGCTTTCTACCATAAGGAATGCAGATCATATTCTAGTGGTTAATAATGGGAATATAGTTGAACAAGGAAATCATGTGGAGTTATTAAAACAAAAGGGTTTTTATAGTCAATTATATAATTCTCAGTTTGAATAATTAATAAAAAAGGCTATCTTCAAATAATTAACTAATACTATAAAGATAAATTTGCACTTAACAATATAAGTGTAAATTTATTTAATGGTATTAGTTTTTTTAGATAGCCAAATTTATATTCAATTTAATTATTTACTTGAAATTAAAATTCAATGCTGTTGCTTTTATTTATTATAAGATGAATCTTATCTATTCTTCTATCATCTAAGGCTAAAAGTTTTAGGGTTACATTATCTATTTGAACTTGATGGTTATTTGTGTCCTTAGGGAAAGTTCCAAAGGTTTCAAGGAATAAACCACCTATGGTATCTGCAACCTCTGAATCTAAAGAGAGATTTAAAAAATCATTCAAATCAGATAGGGTAAGTAATCCACTAACTATATAGTTTTCCTCATCTACTTTTTCTATTTCAGGTTGTTCATCATCATATTCATCACAAATTTCTCCCATTACTTCTTCAATAATGTCTTCTATGGTAACAATACCTGAAAACCCACCATATTCATCTATTAATATAGCCATATGATTCCTATTTGTCTGAAGTTCTCTGAATAAATTATCAATAGAATTTGTCTCAGGAACAAAATAAGGTTTTTTCATTATATCTTTAATAGAAATATTATCTATGCCCTTTTCTACTATACTTGCAAATATATCTTTCATATAAAGCACGCCTACAATATTATCAAAGTCCTTATCATAGACAGGTATTCTAGAAAAACTTTCACTCAGGATATAACTTATGTTGTCTTTAATGGAATCATTTACTTCTAGTAGATAAGCCTCTGTTCTTGGTGTCATAATTTCTTTAGCCATGGTGTCATCAAACTCAATTATACCATCAATCATCTCACGTTCTATCTTATTAATAGCGCCCTGTTCTTGGCCAATTTCAATAAGACTTCTGATTTCTTCTCTTGAAACCTGATCTTCCATACCATCTGTCTTAATTCCAAAGAGTTTCATTATAAGATTAGTGGAGCAAGATAAAAACCATACGAAAGGTTTAGTAAATTTAGCTATAAGAACTATAGCTTTTATAGAAAACATAGCTACCTTCTCTGAATTTTGAAGAGCTATTCTCTTTGGAACTAGTTCTCCTAGAACTAACGTTAGATAAGATATAAGCAAGGTTATAACAACTAGAGCTATTTTATCACTGTATGGTATACCAAATCCAGATAGTGTATCTGAAAAGCCTACAGAAATAGATGTAGCTGCTGAAGCAGATGCAAAGAAACCTGCAAAGGTAATTCCTACTTGGATAGTAGATAAGAAATTATTAGGATCCTTTAAAATTTTTTGAAGAAGTAAGGCCTTCTTATTACCTTCATCCGCTAAAAGATTTAGTTTAGTTTTGTTTAAAGATACAATTGCCATCTCTGCAGATGCAAAGAAAGCATTTATTAAGATTAGTAAAAAGATTAGAATAAAACTGCCACTGGGGCTCCCGTCCATTCTTATATTCCCCCTTATTTTAAAATGTAGTGAGCTTATTATAGCATACTAATTTATAGGTAATCAAATAACAGACTTAATTATTTAAGGTTAAATATGGCAAAAGAATCAAGTCTCCTTATTAAATCTATGGATATATAGTATTTACTTTAATACTCTATGGTTTAATTAGCTATTAAATAAAAAATCTATTGACATAGATATTCATAGTCATTATAATGATATGTAATAAAATATTTAATATAATACTTATCAAGAGAGGTGGAGGGATAGGCCCTATGAAACCCAGCAACCAATGTGTTCATCTACATATATGGTGCTAAATCCTACAGTATGAGCTGAAAGATAAGAAGACGATTGTTACAACCTCTTTCAGTGAAAGAGGTTTTTTGTTTTCAAATTGTTTTTAGAAATTATACTATTTAAAATTTAATAATGAAACTCTTATCAAGAGAGGTGGAGGGATAGGCCCTATGAAACCTCGGCAACCTTCAGACCCATTTGTCTGAAAAGGTGCCAATTCCTACTCTAATTTTACAAAATTAGAGAAAGATGAGAGGGAGCTATAACATGGGTACCCTTGTATGTAAATCCCCTTTCATCTAGATTATTTAAATTTAGATGAAAGGGGATTTTATGTTTTCTAATAAAATATTTTAAGGAGAGATTAAAATGGGAGAAAGAAAATTAAAATTTGATACGTTACAAGTTCATGGAGGTCAGGAAATAGATAGTGCAACAGGCTCTAGAGCAGTTCCCATATACCAGACTACATCCTATGCTTTTAATAGCGTTGAGCATGGAGCTAATCTATTTGCTTTAAAGGAAGAAGGAAATATTTACACAAGAATAATGAATCCAACAACGGATGTTTTTGAGAAAAGAGTGGCAGCTTTAGAAGGGGGTGTGGGTGCTCTTGCAGTTGCATCTGGTTCTGCTGCAATCACATACGCAATAATTAACATAGCAGGAGCAGGAGATGAAATAGTTGCAGCTAGCACTTTATATGGAGGCACATACAATCTTTTATCTACAACTCTTACTAAGTTAGCTATTAAAACCGTATTTGTAAATCCAGATATCATAGAAGATTTTAGAAAGTCTATAAATAATAAAACTAAGGCTATTTATTTGGAAACTATAGGAAATCCAGGGATAAATCTTATTGATATTGAAGAGGTAGCCAATATTGCTCATGAGCACAATATACCACTAATTGTAGATAATACATTTGGGACACCATACCTTATACGTCCAATAGAACATGGAGCTGATATTGTAGTTCATTCTGCAACAAAGTTTATAGGGGGACATGGAACTTCAATAGGTGGAATAATTGTAGATTCTGGAAAATTCCAATGGTTGAATAACCCGAGGTTCCCAGAGTTTAACAAACCAGATTCTAGTTATAACGGTATAGTATATGCAAAAGATATAGGAGCAGCAGCTTATATTGTAAAAGCTAGAGTACAACGTTTAAGAGATACAGGAGCATCCTTAAGTCCTTTTAACTCATTTTTATTTTTACAAGGCTTGGAGACACTTTCATTGAGAGTTGAAAGACATGTGTCAAATGCTAAAAGGATTGCGGAGTTTTTACAACAACATCCACTTGTATCATGGGTAAATTATCCTAGCTTAGAAGGTAATAAATACTATGCTCTTTCACAAAAGTATTTTCCAAAGGGTGTTGGTTCCATATTTACATTTGGCATAAAAGGTGGAGTAAAGGAAGGCGTAAGATTTATTGAATCACTTAGCATATTTTCTCATCTTGCTAATGTTGCAGATGCAAAATCTCTTGTAATACATCCAGCAAGTACTACTCATGCTCAATTAAATGAAAAGGAACAATTAAATGCCGGAGTTACATCAGATATGATAAGACTTTCTATTGGAATAGAAGATGTGGATGACCTTATAGAAGATATAGATCAAGCTCTTAAAAAAGCAGTTTTAAAGGAATGGTGATGGAATGTCCTTAATAATAGATAAAAATCTTTTATCAGTAAATAAGTTAATTGAACATGGAATTCAAATTGAAGATGCTTCTCACAGTTACAATTCAGATGTGATACGTATTTTAATTGTAAATTTAATGCCTAAAAAGTGTGAAACAGAATTTCAGTTTTTAAGTATATTTGGCAATATGAATACAAGTATAAAGGTAGATTTCTTGTATATGGAAACCCATACACCACTAAATACAGATAGAACCTATTTAGAGAGAAATTATAAAACCCTAAATCAGGTAGCAAATAGTAATTATGACGGGGCTATTATTACGGGAGCTCCCTTAGAATTTTTAAATTTTAATGATATCGAATACTGGAAGGAACTACAGAGAGTAATTGATTTTTTAAATAAAAAAGTTAAGTCTACATTATATATATGTTGGGCAACAATGGCTGGTTTATACCACAATTTTGGAATAAATAAATGTGTAACAACAGAAAAGATTTTTGGAGTTTTTCCTCATGTAATTGTAAAGAAAAAGGAGCCTCTATTAAAAGAGATTAATGATGGATTTATAGTTCCTCATTCAAGATATGGGAGAGTTAGAAAACAAGATATAGAAAAAATAAAAGAATTAGAAGTCCTATGCGAATCAGAAGAATCAGGTATCTATATAGTAAGCACAAGAGATAAAAAACAAATCTATATTACAGGACATCCTGAGTATGAGAGATGTACTTTAAAAAAGGAATATGAAAGAGATATAAAAAGTGGATTTAATATAAGCGTACCTAAAAATTATTTTCCAAGTGATGATTCTAGCCAAGAAATTAACTTAGATTGGAGTAGTAATTCACAGCGTTTATTCTCAAATTGGGTAAGAGAATATTTAGTAAAAAGTTAAAATATGCAACTAATTATATTAAAAGAGGAGTGATGTTTTTATGAATATAGGATTATTAGGATTTGGAACTGTAGGCACAGGAGTTTATGAAATTATATATAAAAGAAAAAGGATTTTTAAAACATTAGTGGGTGATGAACTATCTATAAGTAAAATTCTTATTAAAGATATAAATAAGGATAGGAGTATAAAGGATTGTAAAAATAAACTAACAGATAATCCTTATTTTATTTTAGATGATCCAGATATAGATATAGTCATAGAAGCTATAGGAGGAATAAAAGAAGCTTATGAATATATAAAATATGCTTTAACAAAAGGGAAACATGTTATAACTGCAAATAAGGCGGTGGTTGCAAGGCATATGAAGGAACTTATAGATTTAGCAAATAAAAATAAAATAGCATTTTTATATGAAGCTAGTGTGGCAGGTGGTGTTCCTATTGTTAAACCTTTAAAACAACAAGTAACCTTAAATGATATTAAAGAGATAAATAGTATATTAAACGGTACTTCTAACTTTATATTAAGTAAGATGATTAAAGAAAACCTAGACTTTTCACAGGCGCTGGACATTGCTCAAAAGTTAGGTTATGCGGAAGCGGATCCAACGGATGATATTGACGGATATGATGTTAGAAGAAAATTAGCAATTTTATCTACCATAGCCTTTAAAAGAGAGATAAAAGAAGAAGATATTTACTGTAGAGGCATTAGAACTATTAAGGCAGTAGATATGAAGGCAATAAAGGAATTAGGATATACGGTAAAACTATTAGCAAAGGCTTTATTTAATGAAAATAACTATTATTTATCTGTAGAGCCTAATATTTTGCCTAAGGATTCATTTTATGCAAAGGTAGAAGATGCTAATAATTTAGTGTCTATTACTGGGAATGATATAGGAGAGCTGAAATTTTATGGTGCAGGTGCGGGTAAACTACCTACAGCAAATGCTGTGGTAAGTGATGTTCTTGATATTATATATAATAATTATGGAAGTTGTGGAATAAATCGGGAAGAAGATAAATTATGCAATAATACAGATTTAGTTAAGGATATATATTATATAAGAATAAGTCCTAAACATGGATTAGATGAGAAGGTATTAAACCTTATTAAAGAAGAAAAAATAGTTGATAAAATGATAAAAACTGGTGAAAATATTATATTTACCTCTAAAGATATAGATTCTGTAAAAATAAGTAAATTTATTAGTAACATTAAAAACTCCATTAATGATGAGTTTTATGCTGTTATTAGATAACAAATATTGTATTATTCTAAGAGGGGGTATAGTAAATGCATATAAAAGAGTTATTTAAGGAAAAAGAAGTAGTTTTTTCTTTTGAAATATTTCCACCTAAACCTACATCACCAATAGAGACTATATACGATACTTTAGAGGGATTACAAGGTTTGAATCCTGACTATATTAGTATTACCTATGGAGCTGGTGGAAGTGTTAATAATAATAGAACATGTGAGTTATCATCTTTAGTTAAAAATAAATATGGTATAGAGGCATTAGCACATTTAACGTGTATAGGTTCTACTAAAAGTGAAATAAATGGAATTTTAGAAAATTTAAATGAAAATGGAGTCGAAAATATATTAGCTTTGAGGGGAGATGTTCTTGAAGGAAATCCCTCAATAGGAGAGTTTAATAATTCTCAAGAACTAATAAACCACATAAAGGAAACCAAGGAATTTGGAATAGCAGCAGCTTGCTATCCTGAAGGTCATATTGAAAGTAGAGATATAGATAGGGAAATTGAAATATTAAAGTTAAAGGAGAATGCAGGAGCAGAATATTTAATTTCCCAGCTATTCTTTGATAATAATTATTTCTATAAATTTTTAAATTCTGTAGAAAAAAGTAGTATAGAGGTACCTATTCAAGCAGGTATTATGCCAGTAACCAATAAAAAACAAATTGAAAGGATAGTTTCTCTTTGTGGAGCTAATCTACCCTCCAAGTTCATAAAAATAATAAATAGATATGAGCATGATAAGGATGCACTGAGAGATGCAGGAATAGCATATGCATTAGAACAAATAGTGGATTTAGTTTCTACTGGTGTAAGGGGAATACATCTTTATACAATGAACAATCCATATATAGCTAAAAGAATTACTAATAGCATTGGATCAATACTAAATTCTATAAATAAAAGACAAGTAATTTAATATATAATTAATGAATAAGGGAGGTGGAGTTTGCCCATGAATAAATTTCTACAAAATAAACATGAGGTTTTAAGATATTTAGGATATAAAAATCAAGTTTTAGATAAAGTTACTAATGATTTAATTGATGAATCAATGGATGAAATGAGAAGTTTAATTAAAGCTAGATATGTATATAAATTCTTTAACATTAGGAAAGAGAAGGATAGAATATGTATTTTAAATAGCAATTTTAGTATAGCAGGAGACGATATTAGAAAGCACTTAGATAAATCAGAAGTCTGTATCTTAATGGCTGCAACTCTAGGAAATAGTGTAGATGAAAAAATAAGATATTATGAAAAGATAAGCATGACTAAGGCATTAATACTAGATGCTTGTGCTACAACAGCTATAGAAGAACTATGTGATAGAATATGTGAAGAGGTGGAGGAAGTTGTACAAAATGAAAACAATACACTAACATCTAGGTATAGTCCTGGATATGGAGACTTACCCATAGATATACAAAAAAAATTTCTCACTATGCTCAGTGCAGAAAAATCTATAGGGCTTACTGCATCCTCTAATAGTATTTTAATACCAAGAAAATCTGTTACAGCCATAGTAGGGGTTGTTAAAAGAGGGAATAATTGCATAAAGAAGATAAGCTGTTTACAGTGTAATAAATATTCTAATTGTATGTTTAGAAAAGGGGATGATAGATGTGGGAATTAAAGAAAAATTGAAAGAAGGAATTTTAATTTTTGATGGTGCTATGGGTACTATGTTGCAAAGTAGTGGATTACAGTTAGGTGAATTACCGGAAATGTTAAATATTACTGATTCAAAAATAATAATTCAAATACACAAAGCTTATATTGAAGCTGGTGCAAATGTTATTACTACCAACACCTTTGGAGCTAACGAAATTAAGCTTAAAAATAGTAATTTTAGTGTAGAGAAAATAATTCATTCAGCAGTAGAAAATGCAAAAATAGCTACTAAGAATAAACAAGTATATGTAGCTTTAGATATAGGTCCCATTGGTGAACTATTAGAGCCCATGGGGACTTTAACCTTTGATGAAGCCTATAATATTTTTAAAAGGCAGATTATTCAAGGGGTAAAAAGTGGTGTTGATTTAATCTTAATAGAAACCATGACAGACTTATACGAAGCAAAGGCCGCAGTATTAGCAGCTAAGGAAAATTCAGATTTGCCAGTATTTTGTACAATGAGCTTTGAGGCAGATAAGAGGACTTTCACAGGGTGCAATGCCATATCTATGGTAATGGTACTAGAAGGGTTAGGCGTAGACGCTCTTGGAGTTAACTGTTCTTTAGGACCTAAAGAAATAGAACCTATAATAGATGAAATATTAAACACATCTAAAGTGCCTGTAATGGTCCAGCCTAATGCAGGATTACCTAATATTATAAAGGGTGATATGATATTTAATATTTTGCCAGAAGAATTTGCAATTTACGGAGCAAAGTTTAAAGAAAAAGGTGTAAAAGTAATAGGAGGATGCTGTGGTACAACAGATAGACATATAGAAAGTCTAGTAAAAGCTTTAAAGAAAGTAGAAATAAAAGACAAGAAATATAGTCCTTTAAGTGGTGTATGCACTCCTACTAAAGCAGTAATTATTGATCAGGTCAAAGTAATAGGAGAAAGGATAAATCCTACAGGTAAAAAATTATTTAAGGAAGCATTAAGAAATGGAGATTTAGATTATATTCTTAGAGAGGCTATAGCTCAAGTTGATGCAGGAGCTCATATTTTAGATGTTAATGTAGGTCTTCCAGAAATAAATGAAGAAGAAATAATGGTTAAGGTTATTAAAGAAATACAATCCATATTGGACGTACCTCTTCAGATAGATTCTACAAATGCTAAAGCTATAGAAATGGGATTAAGATATTATAATGGTAAGGCTATAGTTAATTCAGTAAATGGAGAAAATAAAGTTTTAGAAAATATCTTACCTATAGTGAAAAAATATGGAGCTGCTGTAGTGGGACTTACTTTAGATGAAAGAGGAATACCTTCAAGTGGGGAAGAAAGATTTAGAATAGCTGAAAAAATAGTAAAAACAGCAGAAAGTTATGGTATAGATAAAAAAGACATATATATAGATTGCTTAACATTAACAGCTGCTGCCCAACAGAAAGATGTTAAGGAAACTTTAAAAGCACTTTCCTTAGTAAAAGAGAAGTTAAATGTAAAGACTGTACTTGGAGTATCCAATGTATCTTTTGGATTACCTAATAGGGAAATTCTAAATAAAACATTTTTAGCAGCAAGTTTATTTGCGGGTTTGGATTTACCTATAATAAATCCCTTAAATAAAGAAATCATGGACACAATAGTAGCCTCTAAAGTTTTATGGGATGAAGATAAGGGAGCAAAGGAATATTTAAAATATAATGAAAATATATCTAAAGAACAAATACCTATAAAAAAAGATGTGAACAATATTCAAGATGATTTATTTAAAATAATATTAAAAGGTATTAAAGAAGAAGCTAAAATAGCTACAGTGAAGTTATTAGAAAATAAACAACCATTAGAAATTGTAAATGAATATATAATTCCTGCCTTAGATATTGTAGGGGAAAAATATGAAGATGGAAATATATTTCTTCCACAACTAATTCAATCTGCAGAAACAGTAAAAGAATCCTTCAAGGTTATAAAAGATAAGTTAAGCAAGGGAACTGATACTGAGATTTCAAAAGGAAAGATAGTATTAGCCACTGTAAAAGGTGATATACATGATATAGGAAAAAATATAGTAAAGGTACTTCTGGAGAATTATAACTATGAGATTATCGACTTAGGAAAAGATGTTTCTAAGGAAAAGATAGTAGAAGCTGTTATTAAAAATAATGTTAAGCTAATAGGACTTAGCGCCCTAATGAGTACTACAGTTAAAAATATGGAAGAAACCATATTTGAACTAAAAAGGACTAAGCCAGATTGTGTAGTTATGGTGGGTGGAGCGGTACTTAATGAGGAATATGCAAATATGATTAAAGCAGATTTTTATGCTAAAGATGCAAAGGAATCTGTAACCATAGCTAGGAAAGTATTGGGATAAAACAAGTTACATCTTATTAAAAATTATTAACAAAAAAATATATGTACATAAATAAAACTAGTTGACATTTTTTATTTATGTGCATATAATAAAACATAATAATTTAATTATACAAATACATTGAAGAAGGAAAGTAATATTTAATGAAGATTCAGAGAGAATATCCATTAGCTGAAAGGATATTTATTGGAATTATATATGAAGTGCCCTTTGGAGTACGATACCGAATTAAGTAGGCTATCGCGGTTTTAACCGTTATATTAATAGAGTATGATAGTACTTGAAGAGTGGGGTTATTTTTTTACCAAATAGAGTGGAACCGCGGATATTATCCGTCTCTAAGTTTATCTTAGAGGCGTTTTTTTTATCTCTAAAATAGCTTAAAGATAGTATGAAGTTAATTATTTAGATTAAAAATAAGTATATTGTTGATTTATGGTTTTACAATTGAAAGTTTTATGGAGGAAATATATTATGAACTTTTTAAAATCGCTTAAATATGATATAGACTCAGTTTTTCCAAGAGATCCTGCAGCTAGAAGTAGGATTGAGATATTTTTATTATATCCTCACATAAAGTCTCTTATATTTTATAGAATATCTAATTTTTTATATAGAAAAAAATTATTCTTTTTAGCAAGATTTATTTCAAATATCAGTAGATTTATTACAGGTATAGAAATACATCCAGGAGCTAAAATAGGAAGAGGTTTATTTATTGATCATGGAATGGGGGTGGTAATTGGTGAAACAGCAGAAATTAAAGATAATGTAACTATGTATCATGGAGTTACACTTGGTGGAACGAGTAATGAAAAGGGAAAACGGCATCCAACTATAGGAGAGGATGTAATTATTGGAGCTGGTGCTAAGGTTCTAGGAAATATATATATTGGTAGAGGAACCAAAATAGGATCTAACTCAGTAGTACTACAATCTACAGAAGAAAATTCAACTGTAGTAGGAATAGCTGCAAAACCTTTAAATAAAAAATAATATTAAATTTTAATAAAATATAGGGAGGAATTATTCATGAAAAAGATTTATAGGAGTTTAACAGAATTAATAGGAAATACACCACTATTAGAGCTTTCAAATTATAATAAAAAGCACAATTTAAAAGCAACTATAGTTGCAAAATTAGAATATTTTAACCCAGCAGGAAGTGTAAAGGATAGAATTGCAAAGGCAATGATTGATGATGCAGAGGCTAGAGGAATTTTAAATGAAGATTCCGTTATTATTGAACCAACTAGTGGAAATACTGGTATAGGGCTTGCTTCAGTGGCATCAGCAAGAGGATATAAAATAAAATTAGTGATGCCAGAAACTATGAGTATTGAAAGAAGAAACTTGATGAAGGCTTATGGAGCTGAGATTGTGTTAACAGAAGGTGCTAAAGGGATGAAGGGAGCAATAGCTAAGGCTGAAGAGTTAGCTGGTGAAATTCCAAATTCATTTATTCCCGGACAATTTGTAAATCAAGCTAATCCAGCAATTCATAAAGCAACTACAGGACCAGAAATTTGGGAAGATACTGATGGTGAAGTAGATATTTTTGTAGCTGGAGTTGGAACAGGAGGAACTATAACTGGAACGGGTGAATTCTTAAAGTCAAAAAATTCAAAGGTGTCAGTTGTAGCAGTAGAACCAGAAGATTCACCTGTGTTATCAGAGGGTAAAGCAGGACCTCATAAAATTCAAGGAATAGGTGCTGGATTTATTCCAGAGACTTTAAATAAAGAAGTTTATGATGAAATCGTAAAAGTATCTAATGATGATGCTTTTGATACAATTAAGGAACTAACAAAGACTGAAGGATTGTTAGTTGGAATATCTTCAGGAGCTGCATTAAAAGCAGCTACAGAATTAGCTCTTAAGCCAGAAAATGAAGGGAAAACTATAGTTGTTTTACTACCGGATACTGGAGAAAGATATTTATCAATTCCAAATTTTATATAGAGTATAACTAGTTAAGGAGAAGGGGTAAAGTTATACCCTTCTTTTTGTTAATTGAAATTTAAATAATTCATATTGTATTGAAATAATATTTAATATAACATTATATATAGAAATAAATGATAATAGTTAAATTAAATGTTAGGGGCGAGGTCTAGTGGCAGATAAAAATGGAGATGAATATGTAGTTTTATCCTTAAACCAATTAATAATAGATAATGAGGGGAAAACGGGGATCCCCTTTGAGGTACTGAGAAAGGTCTTTGGGTTTTCCATAAATGTAAAGGGACCTCATATTTATATAAAAAGTGCCTCAGATAAATTTGAAATTGCTACAGATAAATATAATAGGAAAGAGGGATCTACAGATAATTTTTTAGAAGACTTTAAATTTTTAAAGGAGAAATTTTCTTTTAAAGAATATTACCAGGGCTCTCTAATATATAGCTCAGACTTAAGGGGACTTAAGCACTATGATGTATTAATTACAGAAAATTCAACTTGGTGTAATATAACCCTAAGAGGAGACTATGTGAATTATTGTGATTTCTCAAGTAATAAAAATATAATAGCTCCACTTATGAAATTTTACTTTCCTAAGGATTATGATAAAATTCTTAAGGATATTTTAGAAAAGGAAAATGCAAGATACATATGTGATGAAAGAGATGTACTTATAAGAAAAGATTTTGATGATAATACCAAAGAAATCGTATTTTCTCAGTTAGGTGGAAGTTTGTAAAATAAAAATAGATTTTTTAGTAGAATTTCAATAAGAAATACATAGGATTTATTTTTAATTTGAAACTTAGGGAAAATGCAAAATAAGGAATACTCTTATATGGTATTCCTTATTTTGTGAGAAAATATTTATATTTAATCTTATTTGTTCTTGCGTAATAAGTTCCAAAGTGATGTAATGTAAAATAATAGAGTAGTAGCAAGTAGCAAGTAGCAATTAAAATTTGAATATATTTAAATGTTTAAAAGGATTATATTATAATTTAAGTACGCAGCAAATATTAGCCATAAAAGATATGGTATCTGTAAATATGCAGCACATTTATTTATCTTAGAAAAATTATATATCATAAAGGAAACTAATACTATCAATACCAAAATCCAAATGAAAGCAAAGGTAAATTGATTTAAGTTGAAAAATATTATAGACCAAAAGAAGTTGACTATCAGTTGAGCTATATAAAGTTTAAGACTATATTCTTTATATGGAGAATTTGATTCATAAACTATATAGGCAGAAATACCCATAAGTATAAAAAGAATAGTCCACACAATTGGAAAGACAATAGCTGGAGGAGCTAAATCAGGCTTTATAAGATTAGCATAAACTTCTCTACTATTTCTTGTAAGTAGTGAAGAGAGAAATCCGGTTCCTAAACTGAGTATTAAACTAATTATTAATGGTTTTAATTTAATGGTATATATATTTGACATATTTTCACCTCCTTAATGCTATAGAATTTAAATTTAGAGTTCATATAAAGTATATTAAAACTATTATAAATTAGTACTTATATAATAATCATATTATTATGAATATATTTTAGATATAATTACATAATATTTATTTGTGAGTGAAACTCATATTATAGAAGGGGATTAAGATGAATAATTTATTACATCCAGTAAATGAGAATAAGTTTAAAGAAATAGTTAATATAAGATTTAACAACATTAATGAAGGATTTAATAATTATAAGAGTGCAATGTTAGAAAGTAAAACTTTAGAGGAAGCTGAGGAAAATATAATTAAATTTATGGAGGAAGTTATAATATTAAATGGTGAGGATAACACCTTTGTAGATTTATATTTTTCTACTTTAGAAAAAGAAGATAAGGAAAGACTAATAGGGTTATTGGAAGAAAAAGATAAAGAAATAATGGAAAGTATTAAGGATACTTTACAGGGAGACACAATTTATTTTAGGTTAACAAAAGACATCATACCATTTATAACTAAATTAAGTACTAGAGAAGTTCTATTCTGTACTGTATATTTCACAAAATACCCATTTACTATATGGGGTAACTATAATAAAAAATTTCCATGTTTTTATAAGGAAGATAAAGTATTGGATTTATATACTAATATTGCAAAGAAATGCGATGTTGAAATTATTGTTTAATAATAGCTATTATTGACTAATTTATGAGTTAGTAATACTATAAGTATATAGCTATAAGGAAAATTACAGTTATAATATAGGGTATATATGGAGGAATTCAACATGAAAAAATTTATTTGCAAAGTATGTGGATACATATATGAAGGTGAAAAATTACCAAGTGATTTTGTTTGTCCAGTCTGTGGCGTGGGGTCAGAGATGTTTGAAGAATTGAAGGAAAGTAATTTGTTTAGTAAATTTAAAGTGCTTAATAAGGTTAAAGAAAACGATGTAGTTACATCTTTTTATTTAGCTTCTGTAGATAAAAAAGTTTTAAAAACACATAAAGCTGGACAATTTATTTCTATAAAACCAATAACTGAAGGGGATAAATCTAGTGAGGTTAGACAATATTCCTTATCTATGAAGCCAGGAGAAGAATTTTATAGAATAAGTGTTAAAAGAGAAGATAAAGGATTAATTTCCAGATATCTTCATGACAATATAAATGTAAATGATGAAGTAGAAATAACAGAACCATTAGGCGAATTTATATTAAAGGATAACAATAAACCCTTAGTGCTTATAAGTGGTGGAATTGGAATAACGCCTGTGATGTCAATGCTTTATAAGGCTATAGAAGAAGGACGAAAGGTAAAATTTATTCAGGCAGTTATAAATTCAAATGTTCATACTTTTAAAAATGAACTAAGGGATTTAGCTAAAAAATATGATAATGTAGACGTAG
Source organism: Clostridium sulfidigenes (assembly GCF_052067195.1). Lineage (NCBI taxonomy): Bacteria > Bacillati > Bacillota > Clostridia > Eubacteriales > Clostridiaceae > Clostridium > Clostridium sulfidigenes. The sequence continues at coordinate 327,582 of NZ_JBQHQR010000003.1, forward strand.
AATTTTTCTATAGTAAGCCATCAGATAATGATAAACTTGGGGAAGATTATCAATTTGAAGGATATTTAACTAAGGAATGGATTGAAAAAAATCTATCAAAGGATGAAGAATTTTATTTCTGTGGACCTTTAGGGTTTATGAAAATGATATATGATGCCTTAAAGGCAATGGGAGTGTCAGAGGATTATATAAATTATGAAATGTTTGGTCCATCTGCTGACTTATCAAAAATGTAGTTTACAGGGATATTTCAAAGTATATTTGAAGTATCCCTGTATTTTTTTATATTCTCCTAAATAGTTATGAATATTTTAAGCTTTAAAGCAAAGAATAGCAATATTAATAATTATAGAGGTGAAATTTATGAAAAAGTTATTGTATATAACTGTAAACTCTAAACCAGAAGAGTTATCTGCTAGTAAAACAGTAGGTAGAGCATTTGTAAATAAATTTTTAGAAAAGCATAAGGAGTTTATTCTAGAGGAATTAGACCTTTATCAGTGTCACATACCTAGACTTGAGTATGAATACTTTGAAAAAAGAAATTGTATGATTAAGGAAGAAGATTTTAGTAAGTTGAATGAAAAACAACAAGAAGAAGTTCATAAAATTGTAAAACTTGTGGATCAATTCAAAGAAGCCGACTTATATGTAATAGCAGCGCCGATGTGGAGTCTTTCCTTTCCAGCTCCATTAAAAGAATATATTGATTGTATAGTTATGGATGGAAAAACTATAAAAATATCAGAAAACAAAATGGAAGGACTATTAAATGACAAACCAAGGGCTATGGTATATATCCAATCATCGGGGGCATCTATTCCATGGATGTTAAGGTCTATTTTTAATAAAGGACTTGATTATGTAAGAGATATAATGAAGTATATAGGAATTAAAAAATTTGAGGAACTATTGGTGGATGGAACAGGTTTTACTGAAGAAGAAAGAAGAGAAGCTATAGAAGAGGCTAACAAAGAAGTAAATAAACTTATAGAAGAAATTTGGGAAAAATAATTAATATATTACAAAAAACTGTTAATATCCTACATATTAATAGTTTTTTTGCGTATACATAGGATGTTTTTTTTACTAAAGTGTTTATTATAATTCCGTTGATACGATTATAATTGTGTAACCTTTAATAAACAAATAAATTATATATTTTTATTAATAAGATTACTATTTAATTTTAACATAGTTATATATTATAGAATATTGAAGAAGTTTAAAATTAGACTAAGAAAGGAGATGGATATGAAATATATGCTTGTAGAAAAAATAATATATAAAAAGTAAAATTGTATGTGTTGAGTAAGCAATGACTTATATGTAAGACTGGAATTAATTATAGGGGGAGAATTATGTTTAAGTTTAAGCGTTTAGGAACTAAAATGACTGTGTTTATAGTAGGCATAGTGTTAGTTGGAATGTTAACAACTCAATTAACAACTACTATAATAATGAAACAAAATCTTAAAGAAGATACAAGTGAAAGAGGAACTACAGTAGTAGCAGAATTAGGAAAGTCCTTTGAAAAGGAGCTATTACAGTATGAAAAAGATTTAAAATTAATTGGAGAAGAAAGTGCTTTTAATAAGGAAGTGCTTAAGGATTCTGTAGCTTTAGAAGAGGTATCATCATTATTTAAGAATTATACTGAATCTAACTCACAGATATTAAGCATATATGTAGGATTTCAAGATAAAAGTATGCTTGCAGAACCTACATGGGAAGTGCCAGCAGACTATGATGTAACCCAAAGAGAATGGTACATAAAGGCATCAGAAAGTCCAGAAGATGTAATATGGACAGAACCATATATTGATGCCGACAATAATGTTCCAGTAATTACAGCAGCAAAAGCTATAGTTGAAAATGGAAAAGTAAAGGGCGTATTAGCTGTTGATTTATCTCTAGAAAACTCTTTAAACAATGTTAAAGAGCATAATGTAGGATACAAAGGTTATGCATTTTTAGTTAGCAATGAAGGAGTTGCACTATACCATCCAAAATTAATAAATGAAAACCTAAAAGAGCAACCTATGTTTGGTGAGATTTTCAAATCAGAATCAGGTTCTTATAAATTTAATGAAGGTAAGGAAGATTTAGAAGTATATTACTATACTATACCAAACTTCAATTGGAAAGTAGGAGCTGTATATAATGAGAAAGATATGCAAGCTAGTATAATTGAAATTAATAATTTTACTATGGCTATAACTTTTGTAGTGATGCTAGTATTAGCTATAATATTATTTATACTTATAAAAAGAATATCTAATCCTTTAGTTAAGTTATCCAAGGAAGCAAAGTTAGTAGCAGAAGGTGATTTAACAGTAGATATAAAATCTAAGTTGAAGGATGAAATTGGACAAGTAACTAATAACTTCAATAGCATGGTTAAGGATATTAACAATATAGTATCTAATGTACAAAAATCTATATATCAAATCAATAGTGCTAGTGAAAATCTAAGTGCTATATCAGAAGAAACTACAGCTTCAACAGAAGAGATAAATGCTGCAGTTGCAGAAATAGCTAGAGATACCTCAAATCAAGCAGAGACTATTGTAGGCATAGTAGACAAGGTAGAAAAACTTAATGAATCCATTGAAGATATTAATAATATTATCAATAAAATGAATGAACTATCCAATTCTTCTACAGCAGCATCAGAATTAGGCTTAGAAAATGTAAGTAATTTAAATATAAAAATTAATGAAAACACTACTGAACTTAATAAGGTAAATGACATATTCCAGGGATTAGTTTACAAGCTACAAGAAATAGATAAGGTTATCGATATGATAACTAATATATCTGATCAAACTAACTTACTAGCCCTTAATGCAAGTATAGAAGCAGCCAGAGCTGGAGATGCTGGAAAAGGATTTGCTGTGGTAGCAGAAGAAGTTAGAAAATTAGCAGAGCAATCTAGTGATGCAACAAATAAGATTAAGGAATCTTTAACTAATATAAATAAAGAAACTAATAATGTGAAAAGTGCAATACTTTATGCTAATGATATAAACAAAGAAACTGCAAGTGCTGTATTAAGTACAGAACAATCTTTTAATTCTATTAATGATGAGTTACAAGAAATAGTTGAATTAATAAGAGAAACAAGTCATAGAACAGAAGATATTAATAACTATAGTGGAAATATCTTAGGTGGAGTAGAAGACATTTCAAATAATGCACAACAGAATGCCTCTACCGTTGAAGAAGTTAGTGCTTCTATAGATGAACAAAGCGTTGTATTTGGAAGTATAGCACAACACTCTGAAGAATTATCACAATCTTGTCATGATTTATCGCAATTAATTAATCATTTTAAAGTAAGTAAGTAGAAATATTTTTTAGACTATAATAATGAAATAAATTATGGATAAAATAAAGGGTATCTCAAGTTGTGGAGATACCCTTTATTGTTACATAGGGTTATAACAAATATTTAATAAAGTAGTTGTAGGATTTTCTATAATAACTGAATCAACTCCATAAACATCTTTAATTAACTTAGAAGTAAGAATTTCTTTAGGTGTACCATAAGCAACGATTATACCTTCTTTTAAAACATAAAGTTTGTCACAATACATTGCTGCAATATTTAAATCATGAATTGCAGCCACTACTTCTATGTTAAGATTTTTTACAATACTCATAAGCTGAATTTGATATTTTATATCTAAATGATTAGTTGGCTCATCCAAGATCAAACATTCAGTTTGTTGTGCTAATGCTCTAGCAAGAATAATACGTTGTTGTTCACCACCGGAAAGAGTTAAAAAACTTCTATTTATAAAATTTACCATTCCTACTTTATCTAAGGCATCATAAATTATATCATAGTCCTCTTTTGTATCTCTATCTAAAAATTTTTTATGTGGAGACCTACCCATGAGTAATATATCTTTTACAGAAAAATCAAAATTATAATTATTATGTTGAGAAAGGACAGCTAATTTTTTAGAGCTTTCTCTTACTGAAATTTTGCTTAAGTCAATATCATCTAATTTTATTATGCCACTATTAGGTTTTAAGCTTCTATAGATACACTTTAATAAGGTAGACTTACCACTACCATTTGGTCCAATGATTCCTATGAATTCTTTATTATTTGCATTAATATTAATCCCCTTTAGAATGTCAGTATCACCAATTTTAACTTTTATATTCTCTGTTGAAATATGCATTAATTGATACCTCCAAATCCATAGGATTTTTTTATCATAAGCCATACAAAGCAAGGCGCACCTACCATAGAAATTAATATACCAATTGGAACCTCGGTGCCTTTTATTATAATTCTAGATAGTACATCTGCCCAAATTAGAAATATTGCACCTAGTATAGCTCCTATAGGAATTATTTTTTTATGATCTGTACCAAATAGTATTCTAACTATATGGGGGATTATAAGTCCAATAAATCCAATCATACCTGAGGAATATACTATTACACCAATCATTAAAGAAGTAATAATTAAATAAATGATTCTAAATCTATGTAAATCAGTACCTAAAGTAACAGATACTTCATCACCTAAAAGCATTAGATTTAGAGTTCTATATTGGGTCATAAAGAATAATGTTCCTATAAAAATAATAGGAAGTATAAAAGAAATTTCATTCCAATTAGCACCAGCCAAACTACCCATAAGCCAAAAACTAATGTTTTTCATTCCTTGAGAATCATTGGTAATATAAACTATAAAGCTTGAAAATGCACTACATACAGAGCTGAGAGCCATTCCGGAAAGAAGTAATTTTACAGAATTCGTTCTTCCACCTATATTAGAAAGCATTAAAACTAGCATTGAGATAGAAAAAGCGCCTATAAATCCCATTATTCCAATATAACTGCTACCTAAACTTGCGCCAATACCGAGTAGAATTGCTAAAGTAGCCCCAAGGGATGCTCCAGAAGATATTCCTAAAATATAGGGGTCGGCTAATGGGTTTTTAACAATGGCTTGCATTACAATTCCAATTACGGATAATCCCATTCCAACAGCTATAGCTAAAACTGTTCTAGGCATTCTAATCAACCATATAACATCTATTTTAGCAGCACTTGTAGAGAGCTCACCTATATTAAAAAGTTTATAAAGAATAATCCCATATACTTCTTTCATGGATATATTTACTGAGCCAATAGTAACAGCTAGTCCTATTGAAAGAATAAGTATTATTAAAAGAACAAGAGAAGTACCTATATAAATAGGCATTCTCTTAAAAATATTAGAATATCTAGTTCCGTGTAAATTTTTATTTTTAATCATCATAATTACTACTTACCTAAAGTTCCATATAAACCTTCAGAGAAAGTATTTATTCCATCTATAGTTCTGATGCCACTAGAATACATTTCTCCTAAAGATATAGGATATACTCTTTTATTTTTAATAGCTGAAAGTGTTTGAAGAGATTCATCTTTTAAAATTTTATCTACTTCTTGTTGAGGAATGTTTTCATCGCCTCTATCCATATAAACTACAAATATACAATCAGGGTTAAGAGTTATTAAGTCTTCTTTACCAATACTGTTTCCTTCGGGATTTAATAAATTAGCTCCAAGTTTTGTTATCATATCACCAGCTAAAGTATTAGCTCCGTAAGTACTGATTTTATCATCAAAGAATTCTACAACTAAAGTATTTTGTTTATCTTTATTTTTAACTGAATTAGCAGTATTTTCAACGGACTCAGTAATTTTATTCACTAGAGCTTGTGCTTTATCTTCAACATTGAAAATTTTTCCTAAGTTTAAAATGTCAGTAATTTCATTATCAATAGTTTTTTCTATAGAGATACCACTATTTAAAGATATATATGTATTAGTGCCATTATCATTCCAATAAGATACATCACCAAGATTTTTATCCTTAAAAAGTGAATACCAACCAACAATGAAGTCTGGTTCAGACATAACCACAGTTTCTTTTGAAGGCGTAAATTCTTTTAAATAATTAATTTTTTCAAAAGCAGCTTTATATTCTTCCTTTACAGGATGGTCAAGACCAGCAGCAGCCACTATTTTATCTTCAAGACCTAAAGCAAGAAGGGTTTCTATAGAGTTTTGATATACAGCAAAAACTTTTTCTGGCGCTTTATCAAAAGTTAGTTTTATAGGTTCTTTTTTGAAGTTATAAGTTTCAATTGTTACTGGATAATGAGAATCTTTAATTTCATTTTGAGGTGGATTAGATTTCTCAGTAGAAGTGTTTTTATCAGATTTGCTATTACTACAACCTACTAGACTAAGGATAAGTAATACGCTCAATAGAAGTGAAGTAATTTTTTTAAAATGTTTCATTGTAATTCTCCTTTAACATTATAATTATAATCAGTTAAATATTATAATTTGTATGAATATAAGGATACTCTTGATAAAACCATAGACAAAAGCATAGTTGTCATGGCGAATATCACTCTTTACTCGAAGAGTATCGATATTTTTAATATTGGTAAGTATCCTGACTTATAGATCATTATATTAATTAACCTTCCCAAACAAAAGTTCAGTGGTATAAATAATTAATACTCACTAATTACAGTAGCGGTACTGTGTGGAAATTTCATCCATCTTCCTTTGAAACCAATATCATTCATATACTATTATATTTCAACAATCCATACTTTATCATAGTTGAGAAAGGTTGTCAATGAATAGAAAGGAAGAACTCTTTAAATTTCCGGCAGACGCAAATATATTCTATACTGAATATATTATTTAAAATAACAAAGAATAGAAGTGTGGGTATATCAACCATGGAAGACGAATAGTAAATATGTAATAATAAATATTGATTAATAAAAACTATTAGGTTATAATGGAAATATATAAATAAGAGATTTAAGGAGGAATATGAAATGTCACTAGAACAAATCGTATGTTTATGTAATGGGGTTACTTATGCTCAAGTAAGAGAGGCTATGGCTCAAGGGGCTAGATCAGTAGAAGATATTCAAGCTGCTACAGGAGCAGGAGATGTTTGTGGAGGATGTATTGAAAGAATTGAAAAAATATTAGGCGATGTATGCACATGTAGAAATGTTTCTACTGAAGAGGTGGTGAAAGCAATACAAAATGGAGATACTACCGTAGAAAAAGTAGGTGTAACTACAGGGGCAGGAACAGCATGTGGAAAATGTAAATGTGTTATTGAGAGTTTAATTGAATCAAATAAATAATATGTTTTAATGTTACAAACAATTTCATTAGCTGTAAATCTAAAATCTAAAAATATAGTGTATTGAAATGTGATTTATAGTAATACTATTATAGAATAATTACATTATATATGATTAGTTATGTTAATCATATATGCCTATATTAAGGAGGAAGAATAAATGTCAGAAAATAGAATTATATGTACTTGTCAAGATGTAGACTATAATACTATAAAGAAAGCCATTGAAGATGGTGCTAAGACAGTAGATGATATAATGGAGACTACAGGAGCAGGAACTGTTTGTGGAGGATGTATTAGTGAAATAGAAGAAATTCTCCAAGAATTAAAAAAATAATTAATAGAAATTTTTAGGTCTATATTGATATATAAATTAGTTATATCAATATAGACCTAAATTAATTTTCATGTTTATTAGTTTTTCATCTGATTTTTTACATCATTTTTTAATTCTTTAGCTATTGTTTTCCCTCCAACCATAGCTTTATTGTACAGGTTTTTAGCTAATTGACCTTCTTCTCTAACTTCATCTTTCATTTGATTTTTAAGGTCGTGAACAAATTTCTTATTTGAAATAAATTCTTTAATATCTTCCTTTTTTTCACCATACTGAATTTTAACTTCAGTATACATATCCTTAACTTCACTAGTAACTTTATTCATACCTTCTTTAACTTCATCACCTATTTTATTCATAAAAATCTCCTCCCATAAAATTATTTTAAATGAAATTTAGTATCATATAGTAGAAATTATTATAAAAAATAAAAGAAAAATTTAATTCTATTTTCTATATAGTTTACTCAAATTACAAAATAATATTTAATGAATTTAATGGATATTCAATTTTAAAATTTAAATGGTTATATTAAAAAATATAGTGAAAGAATATACTCACCCCATGTATTAATAAAATAAAGAACCATAGATTAAGCTGTATGAAAAAAGTATTATATATGTATTATTAAGTAATAAAATTTAAAAAAAGTAATATGTATATTTTAAAAATATTGAAAATATGGTATACTAAACATGGATTGGGTATACATGACTTGAAATAGTCAATATAGTTAAAAATTTAACTATCCCAATAAAAGTAATATAATTGATAGCAACAAATAGCTACATAAAAAATATAACTATTTGCTGATATAAAGAAATCCATATATTTATTAAGGGGGAAAGAAAATGTTTAAAAAATTTACAAATGGTTGCGTTAAATTAGTTCAAAATTACCTACCAGATCCATTTTTATTTTGTATCATTTTAACTTTCATAATCTTTATTTCAGGTGTTTTATTCACAGGACAATCTCCATTATCTATGATTATTCATTGGACAAATGGATTTTGGAGTTTATTAGCATTTGCAATGCAAATGGCATTGGTTCTTGTTTTTGGTCATACCTTAGCTAGTGCACCAGCATTTAAAAAAATTACAAAGAAACTAGCTAGAATCCCCAAAACACCAACCCAAGCAATCTTATTAGTTACTTTTGTATCTTCTATAGCATGTATATTAAACTGGGGATTTGGATTAGTTATAGGAGCAATATTTGCAAAAGAACTTGCAAAGGAAGTAGATGGTGTTGACTATAGACTTCTAATAGCTTCAGCTTATTCAGGTTTTTTATTATGGCATGCTGGACTATCAGCATCAATTCCATTAACTCTTGCTACTGGTGGAGAATCTTTAGTTAAAGCTACAGCAGGAGCAGTAAGTGCTGCGGGAGTACCGACTAGTGAGACTATATTTTCACTATTTAATCTAGTTATAGTAGGCGTTTTAGTAGTAACTCTACCACTTATAAATAGAGCTATGCACCCAGATAAGGGCAGTGTTGTAGTTATAGATAAAGGATTATTAGAGGATGAAGAAGTGTTTGTAGAGATGCCAAAAGAAAATATGACTCCAGCTGATAAGTTAGAAAATAGTAAGATAGTTACTTGGTTAATTTCAATAATGGGATTTACCTATATATTATATTATTTTATTACTTCAGGATTTAATTTAAACCTTAACATAGTAAACTTTATATTTTTATTTTTAGGCATTTTGTTACATGGAACTCCTAAGCGATTTATAAATGCTCTAATGGAGGGCGCTAAAGGAGCGGGTCCTATATTACTTCAGTTTCCATTTTACGCAGGTATAATGGGCATGATGACAGGAGCAAATGCAGAGGGGATATCTTTAGCTGTATTAATGTCAAATGTGTTTGTAACTATTTCAAATAAAGTTACATTCCCAATGTTCTCATTTTTAAGTGCAGGATTAGTTAATTTCTTTGTACCATCTGGTGGTGGACAATGGGCTGTACAAGCACCTATAATGATGCCAGCTGGAGCAGAACTTGGAGTAAGCACAGCTAAAACAGCAATGTCAATTGCTTGGGGAGATGCGTGGACAAATATGATTCAACCATTCTGGGCTTTGCCAGCACTTGGAATAGCAGGTCTAGGAGCAAAGGATATTATGGGATACTGTATAATAGATTTATTATACTCAGGAGTGATAATTGCAGTAGGCCTTACTGTTATAGGTATGTAGAATTATTTTATAAATCTATATACTTAGAATAAATTCTGTCTACAATATAATACAAAGGACTTTTATAAAAATATATAAATAATCTTATATAAAATATTGAGCATGTACTTTAATATTACGAGGCGCTTTAGCCTTAATAATATAAGTACTTGCTCAATATTTTTCCACACTAAGTTATTTTATGATAAATTAGTTAGTTTACAATCAGATTACCTACGCCTACATTTAGATCAAAGGTGTATATATCTTCACCAGAAGTTTTGGCATTTATATCTATGCTACCTATACCAGTAGAAGTATCTAGCTTTACAGGAGAATTATTTGGAATAGATATAACAGTTTTACCTACACCACCATCATAAGTTAAGTCTCCTCCAACTTCAGCAAAGGTAATGGAAAGATTACCTACACCACCATCAATATCTATATCACCACATTTGTTAGAAAGATCTATGGTTGTATTTCCAACTCCTTGTTCAAGCTTTAGTTCTTGAAAAACTATATCTTTCAAGGTAAGATTTCCAGCACCACCTTCAACCTTTAATTTATTAATATTTATTCCATTAATAGAAATGTTACCAGCACCACCATGTAATTCTAAATCCTTATTAAAATCTTTAGGAACATTAATAGTAATTTCTCTAGATGTAGATTTATTAAAAAAGCCTAAGTTTATAGAAGAATTTACACCATGTTCTTTAATATTGAGGGTATTTCCTATAACATCAATTGTGGTTTTATCTACAAAGGAACTAGATCCCCTGCAAGTTATAGTAAAATCTGAACTGTCAACGGAGTTAATATTTACATTAGAAGCATGGATTTCAATATCTATATCTTCTATATTTTTCATAGGAATGGTTTTGGATATGTCTTCATCATAGGTGGTTAAATTTCCATTATTATCAAAGTCATCAAAGTTATTACTAATATCATCTAAATTATCTAGAAAGTCTGTACCTAGATTCCCAAATAATTTATCATTATTAAAATTCACTGAATTACTATTCTTAGGTCGAGATTTCACACCAAACTCTACATTACAACCCACAAGAAGAGTAGTCGTAAGTATTAGAGTAGGAATTATAATAAAAAGTTTCTTCTTCATAAAAAACACCTCTATTTTAATAAATTAATTAAATTATATCTAGTTTTTTGTCTATTCTATTGGCAGCAACTATTTGAAGTATAATTAGGGCTAATATATCTATAATTATTGCAAATATATCTAATTCAATAGCTCCATATTTACCTATGGTCATATACATATAAGGTAAAAAGTATAATATTAAATTAGCTATAAAGGAGTAAATAATATTTCCAACAATACTAGCACCTATTACAGCCAATACACATAAAGCAGTGCTTCTAATATAGGAACCTAGTATTGCGATTAATGCAGTTATAATTAAATAACTTATAATAGTACCTAAGGACATAGATAATGAAATATTAAGAACTATGGATGGGAAATTGCCAGAGTTAACCATAGCACCTAAAGCTACAATTATAGTAATAAAAAGATTTATAAAAATTAATTCTAAAAGATTACCTAGAATAAAATCTATACCAGATATAGGAGCTAAAAATAAAAGTCGCCCATATTCCTTTGATAATTGCATAGAAAATATTATTATATGAGCTATAAAATTCGTAGCGATAAGAATTGAAACAGCTGGTATTAGATCTAACCCTTGAGTGAACTTAGACAAAAATGAACTTGACCCAAGAGCTAAAACTAGAATAATAGCTTCTATTAAATACATAATTCTCAAGGTTCTAAAAGAATATTTAGCTATACTAAAAATATTTTTCATTTTAATTGATTTACTTTTAATTATTTTATTTTCCATAATATTCACCTATTCTGCAAATACCTTTCTATATATTTTGTCTATAGACGTACCGTACTTTATACGTAATTCTTCTGCATCGCCTTTTTCAATTATTGAGCCATCACCTAAAAATATTACTTCATCAAAAATCTGCTCAAGTTCCCCTACATAATGAGTTGTAATTATCATTGAAGCATTACTATCTAAATTATCTATAATTGCATTAATTATCTTATCTCTACTTATAATATCAACTCCAGAAATAGGTTCATCAAGGATATATAAGTTGCAATTTCTACTTAAGGTTAGGCTAAGAGCAACCTTTTCTAACATTCCTTTAGATAATGATTTAAGTTTTGCATCTGTTTGGATATTCATAAATTTTAATAAGCTTAGAGCTTTAGATTCATTAAAATCATAAAAGAAATCTTTATAAAACTTAATAGCATCATTTACCTTCATCCACTTAAATAGATAATCTTTTTCCTGTAGGTATGAAACAAACTGCTTAGTTTCCCTTCCAACTGACATGCCGTTAATAGTTACAGTTCCTAGAGTTGGTTTAAAGAGTCCAGATATAACATTTAACAAGGTTGTTTTTCCTTGACCGTTTGGGCCAAGGATTCCAAGAACTTTTCCTTTTTTTAAGTTAAAACTTATTTCATTTAAAATATGCTTAGCTCCAAAATTTTTGGATAGAGTAGTTATTTCTAGTACATTATCACTGAATGTGTTTAAATCCACATTATTTAAAAGTTCATCTTTAGTTACTATGGTAGTTGCATCATTCTTCAAGATTATTCCTCCTCATACATATTCATAATTAGTTCTAAAATTTCTTCTTTAGAAAACCCTAAGGTTTTACTTTTGTGGATAAAATCCCTTAGTAATTCTTTAGAATATTCTTTTCTTAGATTATCTATTATAGTTTCATCCTCTGTTAAAAATTTTCCGATACCCCTTTGAGTATTTATTAATCCTTCATTTTCAAGCTCAGAATAAACTCTTAATATAGTGTTTGGGTTAACTTTGAGTTCACTGGCATAATCCCTAACAGACAATAATCTCTCCCCTTTTTTAAGTTCTCCAGAAACAATTTTCATTTTCATGTAATTTTTTATCTGAATATATATAGGTTCCTTTGAGTTTAATTCTAACTCCATTTCATCACCTCATCTTATCAGTTATAGTGTCTTAATTACATGATACACTAGTACTGACTTAAATGGTATTATTAAAAAGTGCCATATAATCTGATTAGAGTAAAATAGATGTAAATTACTCTTGTTTTCTCTAATTTATAAGGAAATAAGCAATTTAGAAGATAAAATACTACAAAATAATCCAATATATAATAATTCATGTCATTAATTTGTTACTATATATTGTAATATATTACTTTAAAATGTATAATTGGTAGTGTGAATATACACTTGTAGAGAAATATGGAGATATAATATAAATAAATATACATATATGATAAAAAGCTATAAAAATTAACTTTTATAATAATTTCAGTGCAGTGAAGAAAGATATAATAAAGGAGATGGAAGTTTATGGAACAGGTTTTTAATAGTCTAGATGAAATGATATTAGTAGTTGATAGTAAAGAAAAAGTTCTATTTGCAAACTCTAAGTTAATAGAACGGTTTGAATTAAATGAAAAAGACTTACAAAAATCTTATAGAGACATAGCTTTACAACAAGATAGGGATATACTAAGGGAACTTATATGTAATTTTGAAATGTATACTAATAGAGTTATAGAGTATACGCTTTCTTTACAAGGGTTAGGCAAAATTCACTGTGATGTAAATGTTAACAAAGGAATGTGGTGCGGAGAGTCAGCTTTTTTTGTTACATTAAAAGAAAAAGAAATATATAGTAAAAAAAGTTTAGAAATACTTCTAGACAAGCTACCATATAGCATGTGGATGAAGGATGTTGAGGGCAAATATATATATGCAAATACTCAATATGTAAAAAACTTGGATGTTGATAAGGAGAGGGTTATAGGATCTTATGACTGGAACTTTTGTGATGAAGACCAATGTGATTATTCAAGTGAAACAGATCATGAAGTAATTGTTGATAAAAGACCAATACTATATGAAAGAGCGATTCATAATTCAGAAGGTGATATGTGGCTTGAAACTTATAAGGCTCCAATATTAGACCAATATGGAGAAGTAAAGTATATAATTGGTGTTTCAAGGGATATAACTTTTAACAAGAAGATAGAATCAGAATTGTTAGATAGTCATAAACAATTTTATGCTTTAAGTGAAGTAGTAAGCAATGGTTATAATGAAAGTAGTGGAAGATTTGATAATTTAAAAGAAGATATTATCCAAAAACTAGGTGCAGATGCTATAAATATCTGGGCCTATGATGATAAGGAAGGTAAACTTAGTTGTAAATGTTATCTAGGAAAATATAATGAAATAGATATTAACAATATAGAGTTTCCAATAACCTATGAAGAATTGGATAGATTATTTATAGAAGAGGGTGGCGAGGGATTAAAGCCACTGTGTGATAGAAAAAATTATCCTAATAAAGACATATTAGAAAAAAAAGGTGTAAAGTTTGTTGGAATATATAAACTTGAATATAATAATAGAATTATCGGTGTAATGAATTTCTTATATAGTGAAATGGATGGTAAAAAACTAAATAACCATAATTTTATAAAAGTATTGTGTAATCAAATCGCAGTAATAATAAAAAATGATATTTTATCTAAAGAGATTAAGTTAGAACTTAAAAAACGTATGGAAACAGAAAGTGAGCTACAATTATTTTTAGATACTGCTATTGACTTGATGGTTATAATTGGAGAAAACGGAAACCATAGAAAGTTAAATTCAGGGTGGGAAAAGACTTTAGGATGGAGCAAAGAGGAACTTTTAAAGATGAAGTGGACAGATATAATTCACCCAGAGGATTTAGAATTAAAGAATGAATTTATAAAAAAATTAAAAACAGAAGAAAAGATAATGAGTTTTAAGATTAGACTTATGTGCAAAAATGGAGATTCAAAGTGGATTCAATGGAATAGTAGATATTTAAAAAGTAGAGGAATATCTATTTGTACAGGTAAGGATGTAACAGAGCAGCATCAACTAGAAGAGCAAAGAAAAAATTATGAAGAAGCAATAAAATTAGAGAAAATTAAAGGTGAGTTTTTTTCAAATATATCTCATGAATTTAAAACTCCATTAAATATTATTCTTACAACTATGCAACTTATAAATAGTAATATAGAAAAAGAGCGTATTCGTGCTGACAAAGGCGTGGCTTTAAAAAGATACATGAATTCTATTAAACAAAATTCTTATAGACTATTAAGGCTTGTTAATAATCTAATAGATATAACTAAGATAGATGCAGGATATTATAAATTACAACTTGAAAATCATAATATTGTTAATGTTGTAGAAGATATTACCATCTCTGTAGCTCAGTATGTTGAGAATAAAGGAATAGAATTAATATTTGATACAGAAATTGAAGAAGAAATAATTGCTTGTGATCCAGATAAAATTGAGAGAATAATGCTTAATTTATTATCCAATGCAATTAAGTATACAAAGGTAAATGGAAGAATTGAAGTATATTTAGGTATTGATGATGGGAAAGTCTTCATATCAGTTATGGATAATGGAGAAGGAATAGAAAATGAAAAGGTAAATTTGGTATTTAATAGATTTATTCAAGCAGATGATACTTCAGAAAGAAGATATGAAGGTAGTGGAATTGGATTATCACTGGTTAAATCCTTAATTGAAATGCATGGTGGCAGCATTAATGTGACAAGCAAGGTTGGTGAAGGTACTAAATTTACATTTTATCTTCCAATAAGGATTGTAGAAATGGAGGAGGGCGAAAAAGACCATGTGCCTCATAAAAGTGAGATGATAAGTTCAAAGGTAGAAAAATGCAATATAGAATTTTCGGACATATACAATTAATGTGACTCCTAAAATCATTATTAGAAATTTTATTTTAGTTTATTATTTAGTAGTATATAAATATTATGATATAATAATGTTTATATTACTAAAAGATAAAATATAAATTATAAGGAGTTGTGTTGCTTCATATCATGATGGATAGAAGCGTATATTATGAATAAGACTAGAAAAATTATTTTTGAGGCCGCAATAAAAGTATTTTCAAGCAATGGTTACGAGAGTGCCACTATGGATGAAGTAGCAAGCGAAGCTGGAGTTGCAAAGGGAACTTTATATTATCACTTTAAAAGTAAAGAGGAATTATTTTATTTTGTCGTACAGACAGGAATTGATTTAATAAACAGTGAAGTTGAAGAATCCATAAAAGAAATAAGTGATCCTATAGAAAGATTGAAGGAATCTGCTAGGGTTCAGTTAAAATATGTGTATATTAATAAGGATTTATTTAGAGTAATAATGAGTCAGGTATGGGGACAAAAGGAACGTCATGAAGAAATAAGAGAGCAGGTAATGAACTTAATTAATATGAATTCTAAATTTTTAGAAGGAATTACAAAGAGTAGAAATATTTCTGACGAAGATTCAGATATATTAAGTTACTGCTTTATAGGGGTATTATTTTCATCTGCACTCTATGAAATTATAAATAATGATAATTATAATCATGATGAAGTAGTAGAAAAATTTATGGATTACATTAACTATGACATAAGATTATCTTGAGATATCAAATATAAATAAAAAAAATATACGATTTTAATAGAAGAGTTTTCTAACTAGGAGAATAGCAAGTTAGAGAGCTCTTTTTTAATATTTTTGAAAAGGATAACAGTAAAAATATTCTTTAATAATATTGACTAGTCAGTGCAAAAATAGTATATATATAATATTGACTGTAAAGTATAAAAAATTAAAGAAGGTGATAGTGTGAACTTTTTAAAAATTGCCGGTAAGGATATAAAAAGCATTTTTAAGAACAGATTCATAAGAGTATCGGTTATTGCAATTATTATAGTACCATTACTATACTCATTGTTGTACTTAGATGCATTTTGGGATCCTTATGCACGAATTCAAGACATGACCATAGCTGTAGTTAATGAAGATGGTGGTGCCTTACTTGATGGAGAACAGGTAAACTACGGTGAGGACATTGTAGAAAACTTAAAGGGAAATGAAGAGGTTGGCTGGGATTTTACTAGCAATGAAAAAGCCAATGAAGGTTTAGAAAAACAAGGGTATTATGCTAAATTTGTAATTCCAGAAGATTTTTCAGAAAGTGTTGTGGCTGCAAAAGAAGGTAAGCCTCAGGTAGCAGATTTACAATTTGTTTGTAACGAAAAGAAAAACTTTTTAGCAGCTCAAATCAATTCACAGGTTGAAAAGTTACTAAAAGAAGAAATTGTAGGAACAATTTCAAGCAACTATGTCACTGTTGCTTTTGATAAGCTATATGAAGCAAAAGATGGATTTATAAAGGCAGCTGATGGAAGTGAAAAACTTTATAATGGAATTGGTGAACTAAATGAAAAGGTACCTATGCTAGCGGAAGGTGCTAATAAACTTGGAGATGGTTCAGCACAATTAAAGGATGGACAAGGTGCTCTTAACTCTGGAATAAAGTCAATAAATAATGGCTTATCAGAAGTGAATAGTAAGGTGCCAACTTTAGGTTCAGGTGTAGAAAAGCTATATAATGGCTCACAGGAATTGAAAAATGGACTATCAGAAGTAAATAGTAAGTTTCCAGCTTTAAGCTCTGGAGTAGATAAGTTATATGCTGGTTCACAGGAATTGAAAAATGGACTATCAGAAGTAAATAGTAAGGTTCCAGCCTTAAGCTCTGGAGTAGATAAGTTATATGTTGGTTCACAGGAATTGAAAAATGGACTAGGAACTGCAGCAAATGGGTCAGTTGCATTAACAGCAGGAAGTAAAGGTCTTTATGGTGCATTTAATACAACAATTTATCCAAATGTAAATTCACTTAAAGATGGAGCTAATGAGTTAAATGGCAAGTTAAAAGATGGAGAAAGTAGAGTAAAAAAATTAAAAGAAGGTGGAGAAAAATTAAAAGCTGCCAGTGATAATGGGGTAGCGCCATCATCAGGTATAAATAAAGGATATCAATCAGTTACAGATGGAGTTAATGAGCTTATAAGTGGAGTTAATACATCTTCAGAAAAAATGGATAAAATAGCTAAGAGTATTGTAACAGCAGTTCAATCAAATCCAGAGGTAGCAAAAGACCCTAATATTCAAGATGCACTTAAAAAGATACAAGATCTAAGTAAAGAAACTAGTGAAACACCAAAGCAGATACAAGCATTACAAGCTGGAACTGAGGAATTTGGTAATAAACTAGGGGAGTACAATGGTAAGGTTAATGACTTTGCAACAGGTACATTAGCTTTAATAGATAATGTTAATAACATTGGTGCAGGAGTAAACAAAATCAGTGGAGGCTTAAATTCCTTAGAAGCTGGACTTAACGAAAATACTAAAGATTCATTTGGAGCTGGATTAAAATCATTATCAGACAATATGTCTGGTTTAAATGCAGGAATCAATAAGTTAAACAGTGGATCTAGTGAAATTAATGGTGGTCTTGGACAGCTAAGAAGCAATGTTCCAGCTTTAAGTGGTGGAATACAAGCTTTATATAGTGGATCTAGTGAAATTAATGGCGGTCTTGGACAGCTAAGAAGCAATATTCCAACTTTAAGTGGCGGAATACAAGCTTTATATAGTGGATCTGGCGAATTAAACGGAGGTCTTGGACAGTTAAGAAGCAATGTTCCAGCTTTAAGTGGTGGAATACAAGCTTTATATAATGGTTCAAATCAACTAGTAGATGGTTCTAATGCACTAGTAGATGGACAAAACAAGTTATATGATGGAGTGTCAGAGTTAACAGGAAAAGTACCACAACTAGAAGATGGAGTAGATAAGTTATATAAAGGATCAAATGAGCTTGCAACTGCTTTAAAAGATGGTGCAGGAGAGATGAAATCCGGACTTAAAAATTCCTCTGAGGAAATGGGTGACTTTGTATCAGCTCCAATAAATATGAAAAATGAACCAATAAATAAAGTGCCTAACTATGGAACAGGTTTTGCACCATACTTTATATCACTATCTTTATGGATAGGTGCAATAATGATGTTCTTCGTTATCTCAGCTAAAACTGATGATGATGCTAATTTATCCAAGTTTGATAAAGTTATAGGTAAATACTTATCCTTTGGATTTATAGGTTTATTACAAGCATTACTTGTAAGTGCAGTTGTGATGGGGCTAGGATTAACCCCAACAAGTACAGGTATGTATTTTGCATCCATAGTATTCTTATCATTGGTATTTATAGCAATAATTCAATGTTTAATATCCCTATTTGGAGATGCAGGAAGACTTTTAGGAATAGTATTATTAATACTTCAGCTAACAGCTTGTGCAGGTACATTCCCACTAGAGATAGTACCTAAATTCTTTAAAGTGATTAATCCATATATGCCATTTACTTATAGTGTAGAATTATTAAGAGAAGTTATTTCAGCCAATACAATTAATTATGGAATAGTCGGAAAAGATTTCTTAATCCTTGGAATTGTTCTTCTTGTATTTTTAACAATATCAATAGTATTTAAAAATGCAGGGGAAAATCTCCAAAATATAATTGAAGGAAGAAAAGGAAAATCAGTGGAAAATATAAAAGAACAATCAATGTAACAATAAACTTATTATTACAAAAAATCCTAACAATAGCTGGTTGTAAAATATAAATGTTCGTGTTATAATGACAATACAATTGGTAAGACTCGTATATAATCGGTAATATGGTCCGAAAGTTTCTACCTGCAAACCATAAATTTGCAGACTACGGGGAGTTGTATTTTATTATAACTATAGGCATTATAGTGATGAATCACAGCACCTCAATTTTTATTGAGGTGCTTTTATTTTTTGATTTAAATAAATCTAAGGAAGTAGCTAACCCTTAGATAAAATTAAAACAATATCTAAAAGGAGATGAACTTATGAATAATGAAGAACTATTAACTAATGATATTGGATTAACTTATGGTGTTGATGATAACCCAACTTTAGTTAAAAAGATATTATTTGGTTTACAGCATATATTTGCAGCTTTTGGAGGGATAGTAGTAGTGCCTCTAGTAATAGCAAGTGCATTAGGATTTGATGCAAAAATAACTACAACATTAATAAGTGCAACAATTTTAGCTTCCGGTATTGCTACTATAATTCAAGCTAGAGGTTTCGGAGTTATAGGTTCAAGGGTTGCTTGTATCATGGGTACAGACTTTACCTTCGTTTCACCAGCTATTTCGGTGGGAACAGTACTTGGACTTCCAGGAATAATTGGAGCTACTATTTTAGGAGCATTCTTTGAAATTATTTTAAGTTACTTTATTAAACCTCTTATGAAATTATTTCCGCCAATAGTTACGGGAACAGTGGTATGTTTGATTGGACTTACATTATTACCAGTATCTATTGATTGGGCTGCGGGTGGAGTTGGAGCTGCAGATTATGGTAGTATTAAGAATTTATCAATAGCCATGTTTGTTTTAATTTTTACCTTGATTTTAAATAGATATGGAAAAGGTATGGTTAGTAGTGCATCCATTTTAATTGGGATGGTTGCGGGATATATAATTTGTATTCCCTTAGACTTAGTGAGTTTTACAGCTATTAAAGAAGCTAGTTGGATTTCATTCCCTAAAATATTTGAATATGGAGTAACCTTTGATATAAAAGCTGTAATTGCATTTATTCCAGCATATTTTGTAACTACTATAGAAACTGTTGGATGTCTTAAGGCTATTGGAGAAACCTCTCAGATACACATGGATGAAAAACGTGTGGGTGCTGGTGTATTGGCAGATGGTATAGGAAGTATGTTAGGTGGAGTAGTAGGTTCTTTCCCAAATACTACCTTTAGCCAAAATGTAGGATTAATAGCATTAACAAAGGTAGCAAGCAAACACGTTGCAGTTATGGCAGGAATAATTATGGTGATTTTAGGTTTCTTACCTAAACTAGCAGGTCTAATAAGTGGAATACCACAACCAGTTCTTGGTGGAGTTGGAATAGTAATGTTTGGAACTGTTGCAGCAGCAGGAATAAAGACTTTAAGTAGAGTAAGACTTACTGAAAGAAATCTACTTATAATAGCTACATCTATAGCTTTAGGTCTTGGAGTTACCTTTAGGCCAGATGTTATAGCACAATTACCAGAAGGATTAAAGATGATTTTCTCATCAGGAATATCTACAGGAACTATAACTGCTTTAATATTAAATTTAGTATTAAAAGAAGATAAAGTAGAGAAAATAAAAGTAGAAAAAAGTGAGGTGGCATAATGGAAACTTTAAAAAATCGCATATTAAAAGATGGACATGCGTTAAATGAATCTGTATTAAAGGTAGATTCTTTCTTAAACCATGGAGTAGATGCTAAATTAATGCAGGAAATAGGAACAACCTTTAAAGAACATTTTGAAAACCATGGAATAACTAAAATCTTTACCATTGAAAGTTCAGGGATAGCTCCTACAGTTATGACCGCACTTCAAATGGAATTACCAATGGTAACACTAAAGAAACAAACATCTAAGATTTTAAGTGGAGATGTATATCAAACTACAGTACATTCTTTTACTAAAGCTGTAGATTATGAGTTAACTTTATCAAAGAAATTTATATCACCAGAGGATAATATACTTATAATAGATGATTTCTTAGCATATGGAGAAGCAGCACAAGGCGCTATAAGATTGGTAGAAGAAGCTGGAGCAAAGGTTGCAGGAATTGGAATAGTCATAGAAAAATCCTTCCAACCAGGTCGTAAAAATCTTGAAGATAAAGGCTATGAAGTATATTCACTAGCAAGAGTGAGTAAGCTTGGTAAAGATATTATAGAATTTGTAGAAGAATAATAAAAAAGGTGCATGGGCACCTTTTTTATTTTGTAATACGCTAGTATCCATATTGCATATTCATGAATCTCGCAAACCCGCACTATGACAACAACTATTTAACTATTTAACTAGTTTTATATATAACTATAGATATAGTTAAAATTTTATATAGTCATATCTGATAAATGATGGACTTACGTCAATATTTTGGACACGATATTTCTATAAATTTGACGCCTTAACTAAATCTTCTTTAGCTTGAGGCGTTATATAACCAATAGAACCATGAATTCTTTTTCT